>CAYZDV010000019.1:0-22269 GCA_964477275.1 uncultured Eubacteriales bacterium | reverse complement strand
TCATCAACTGCTGCTCCTGGATGACCTCGTTGTTGAAGGTCATCCCGGCTCTTTGAGGCTCGATTCATCGAGCTGTTGGAAGTATTTCATTCCCTCCTCGAGGCTTCCCTGTTCAAAATATATGGCGCTGAGGTTGATCAGGGTATCCAGGGATTGAGGATCATATTCGAGCATCTTTTTGAAGTAGTCGGTGGCCTTTTCCTTGTTATCCATCCTCAGATAACAGATCCCGATCTTGTCGTAGACCTGGTAGAGGTCGGGATTTTCCTCCAGAACTTTTTTATACTCCTGCAGGGCCTCCTCGTATTTTTGTTCCTGGTAAAGAGCATCGCCCTTTGAAAACGGGAATTCCGGAATAGGGGATAATCGGACATTGAGGGGAGGATTATTTTTTATGGCCGATAGCTGGATGTTGAAATTCTGCGGCTCATATCCATCGGCGATGAACCCTACGGTGTAGGCTCCTGGGCGGAGATTGGCCTTTCTCCATTTTCCCTTTTTATCCGTGGTTAATTCAATTTTTTCCCCGTCCTCGTTGAAAATCAGAATCACCCTGGCATCCGGGATAGGCTTTCCGTCCACTGAGTTCACGGTGCCCTCCACGAGAGCGAAAACTCTGGAGAAGATGGGAGGGCTTAAGGTCATTAACAAGGCGACCCAGGATAAAATGCATATGATGATAGTCATTAATGGCTTTCTCATGGAGCCTCTCCTCGTTTGACTTTAGCTCTCGGTTTGGTTTCATTATATCAAGATGTGGGAGATGAAAACAAAACAAATTTCAGGGTTGACTTGAGGGGGTGTTTGGCTTTAACTAATTGGAGGGAAAAAAATTATCGAGAACGGCAAGCACAGCCATCATCTTCCATAAAAAATCCGTGAAGGAGGTAAGGATGAAAAGATTTTTGAGGGTTTTCACCCTGATATTCATGGTGATTTCCGTAAGCAGCGGGACAGTCTATTCGGAAAAACCTGAAAGGCCTTTCCATACCTACTCCATTGTGGCTCGAGATCAGGATACGGGTCAGCTGGGTGTGGCTGTTCAGTCGCACTGGTTTTCGGTAGGCGCGCATGTCCCCTGGGTTGAGGCTGGAATTGGCGCCGTAGCCACCCAGTCCTTCATCGAGGTCTCTTATGGCCCTCTGGGGCTGGAACTGATGAGGGCAGGGAAGAGTGCCCCTGAAGCCCTGAAAGCCCTTCTTGAGATTGACCCCCAGAGAGAGGTGCGACAGGTGGCCATGATCGACAGCCGAGGACAGGTGGCTGTCCACACCGGAGAGTCCTGCATCCTTGAAGCTGGCCATGTGATCGGCCACCAGTTTTCCTGCCAGGCTAACTTGATGCTCAGGGATACAGTTCCTCAGGCGATGGCCGAGGCCTACCAAACCACAGAAGGCGACCTCATCGACCGTTTGATGGCCGCTTTGGAGGCGGCCGAAAGAGAAGGGGGAGATATCCGGGGACGCCAGTCAGCAGGCATCATCGTGGTGACGGGGAAGCCCACAGGATCGGCCTGGAAGGACCGCATCATCGATTTGCGTATCGAGGATCATCCGGAACCCATCAAGGAGCTTAAGCGTCTCCTGCGGATCCACAGAGCCTACGACCATATGAACAGAGGCGATGAGTGCGTGGCCCAGGGGGACATCGAGGGAGCCTTAAGGGAATACAGCGCTGCCGAGCAGCTGGTGCCGGACAACGTGGAGATGGTGTTCTGGCATGCAGTGACCCTGGCCAGTCTGGAGAGGGTTGAGGAGTCATTGCCTCTGTTCCGGAGAGTGTTCGAGGCGGATCGGAACTGGGCCATCCTTCTGCCGAGGCTTCCGAAATCCGGCCTTTTGCCTGATAAGCCGGAGCTCATCGACAAGATACTCTCTGTGGCTCCTGAGGAGAAATAGATTCCTGCGTCTAAATGAACAGTTTCCTGAATGGAGAAGAAGAATTTTGTTTTCTGATGGGGCCGGCCCGGGCCGTCTTGCTGAAAACCCGTGGATATCGCGCCGGACTCAGGACGCGGTGGCTTTGACCCGGTCTTCCTGCGACATCGCCGCCAGACGCTGGACTTCGTTCACGTCGAGGCCGAGCCCCCTGGCGACGCGCTCGCCGTATCCGGCGTCGGCTTTGTAGAAAAGGGCGGTCTGCCGCAGCTGAATGCGCTTCTGCGCGCCCCTGAGGTGGCCGACGATGTTGGCGACGAGATGCTCGCGGTCCTTGTCCGTCATGACTTTGCTGTAAAGGGCCCCCGCCTGCACGAAGTCGATGTCGCTGAGCACGTAGGCATGCCGGGCGGCCGCTCCCGCCACGTCAATGGCCGGGAAGGCAAAGTCGGGGTCTGGAGCCGGTCCGCCGAAGCTGTTCGGCCAGTAATTGGGCCCGCCGCCTCCGTTCCCGTCTAAGCGCATAAAGCCATCCCGCTGATAGCTCGCCTCCGGTGCCGCCTTTGGGGCGTTGATTGGCAGAAGGTGGTAGTTGGGGCCGAGCCGGTGCCGGTGGGTATCGTGGTAGCTGAACAGGCGCCCCTGGAGCATCTTGTCCGGCGAGGGTCCGATGCCGGGGACGAAGTTGGCGGGTGAGAAGGCCGCCTGCTCGACCTCGGCGAAGTAGTTCTCCGGATTGCGGTCGAGGACCATGCGGCCGATCTCGATTGGCGGGAAGTCGGCGTGCGGCCAGACCTTGGTAATGTCGAAGGGGTCGAAACGGTAGTCCTGGGCCTGCTCAGGGGTCATGATCTGGACCTCGACGCGCCAGGCCGGGTGTTCGCCGCGGGCGATCGCCTGCAAGAGATCGCGGGTGGCGACGTCGGGGTCGATGCCGCGCATGCGCTCAGCTTCCGGTCCGTCGAAGTTCTGGATCCCCTGGAGGGTCTTGAAGTGATACTTGATCCAGTAGTATTCGCCCTTGGCGTTGTACCACATGTAGGTGTGGCTGCTGTAGCCGTTCATGTAGCGGTAGGAGCGGGGCGTGCCGCGGTCGGAAAAGAGAATCGTGACCTGGTGGATCGACTCCGGGGTCAGGGACAGGAAGTCCCAGAACATGTCCGGGTCCTTGAGGTTCGAGGCCGGGTGGCGCTTCTGGGTGTGGATGAAATCGGGAAACTTGAGCGGGTCGCGGATGAAGAAAACCGGGGTGTTGTTCCCGACCATGTCGTAGTTGCCCTCTTCGGTGTAGAATTTGACGGCGAAGCCGCGGGGGTCGCGCTCCGAGTCGGCCGAGCCCTTCTCGCCGCCGACGGTAGAGAAGCGGACGAAGACTTCGGTCTTCTTGCCTACCTTGGACAGGAATTTCGCCCGGGTATACTTGGTGACATCCCGGGTGACCTCGAAATAACCATGCGCGCCGGCTCCCTTGGCGTGGACGACGCGCTCCGGGATCCGCTCGCGGTCGAAATGGGCCAGCTTTTCGATGAGGTGCACATCCTGGACGAGCACCGGGCCCTTGGGGCCGGCCGTCATCGAGTTCAGGTCGTCCGCGACGGGCGTTCCGAAGCCCGTCGTCAGGGTTTTCTTTCTATCAGCCATGTCAATTCCTCCTTGTGAGTTTATTTTTTATGCGATGGGACTGGGTCCCGATCGTTCGGTTTTTATTCTTGCCGGTCGTGCAGGGCTGGCAAAGCCCCCGGACCTCGACGCGGGCGGACTCGACGCGCCCCAGCGCCCGGGCTGCCGCGGGAACTTTTAGGGCGTCCAGGTCCGGATCAATGAAGTCCCGGATCAGCCCGCACCGGGTGCAGACGAAATGGTGGTGGGGAGCGGTGTTGGCGTCGAAGCGGATGCGTCCGGGGAGAGGTCTCAGGCTTGAAACCAGGCCGAGATCGCGGAATAAGTCCAGCGTCCGGTAGACCGTGTCGAGCGAAACGCTGGGCATCTTCTTACGGACGTTGCGGTGGATCGTCTCGATGTCGGGATGATCGCCGGTTCCAACCGTTTGACGGTAGATCTCGAGGCGCTGGGGAGTCCTCTTCACTCCGGCGGCCCGGATCACGGCTTCGAACCGTTCCATCATCCGCCGCAGTTCTTCGGTGTTTCGTTTCATGGCGCATCCTCACAAAATAAGAAACATATACTATTTAAGAATATATTACAATTCATGAAGTGTGTCAAGACGCTGAGCATCTTCTTCAAGTTCAGGCGAAAGCTCCCCGGGAAGCTCTGTCGATGCGGCGTCAAGGTCCTGACGGGAAAACAACCTGTCCCTGGCTTCCTCGCCACCATCCACATATTCGGGGAGATGAAAGATAAGAACCGTTTCATTAAGTCTTTCTTGCCTGATTTCCATCCTTAATCTTTCGAGTTTTGTGAAGCCCTATGGAAAAAGAATTAATAAGAGGTATTCAGATTTGGGACATTTTATGGTAGTTATTACCGGGAGGATAGAGAAACTTATTTTTTCGTAGACCCTGAACTAATGTTGCGTCTCAATAACGGCTTTACAATAATCCTGCAGCGGAGGAAAACATGTTCGGAAGAGGAATCACCTTAGTCAAGCTTTTCGGGTTTAAAGTCAAGATCGACCTCAGCTGGTTGATTCTGGGGCTCCTCATCACCTGGACCCTGGCCCAGGGACTTTTTCCCCATTTCTACGGGGGGTTGAAGGCGTTGACTTACTGGATGATGGGAGTCGCCGGCGCTGTGGGGCTGCTCTTCTCCATCGTCTTTCACGAGCTCTGGCATTCCCTGGTCGCCAGAAAATTCGGCCTGACCATGAAGGGAATAACCCTGTTCATCTTCGGCGGGGTGGCCGAGATGACCGAAGAGCCGCCCAGCCCCAGAGCAGAGTTTTTCATGGCAGCGGCCGGCCCCATATCCAGCATTGTTCTTGGCGTGGCCATGTTCGGGATTTTTTTCCTGGGGAATAGCTGGGGCTGGCCGAAATCTGTCACCGGTGTGGTCAATTACCTGGCTTTTCTCAACCTCATCCTGGCCGGGTTTAACCTTCTGCCGGCCTTCCCCCTCGACGGAGGCCGGGTGCTTCGCTCCGTGCTGTGGGGATGGAAAAACAACATCCGCTGGGCCACCCAGATTGCCTCCAGAATCGGCTCGGGATTTGGTATCGCCCTGATCATCGTCGGAGTGCTGGAGGTCATCCTGGGCAATATCATCGGCGGAATATGGATGGCCCTGATCGGTATGTTCATCCGGGGAGCCTCCCAAACCGCCTATCAACAGCTCCTTATCCGCAGAGCCCTGGAAGGCGAGCCGGTCAGGAAATTCATGGTCACCCAGCCGGTGACCGTTTCTCCTTCTCTCACCGTGGAAGAGCTGGTGGAGGATTATATCTACAAGTATCATTTCAAGATGTTTCCGGTGGTCGATGCCGGAAAACTCATCGGATGCGTCACCATCAATCGGGTCAAGGAGGTTCCCAGAGAGGAAAGGGGGCAGCATAAAGTGGGAGAACTGGCCAGTGCTTGCTCTCCGGAAAACAGTGCAGGTCCAGAGGACGATGTAATGAAAGCCCTTTCCATCATGAAAAAAAACAATGCCAGCCGACTGATGGTGGTGGAAGGGGACAGGCTGGTGGGCGTCATTTCCCTCAAGGACATTATGGGCTTGCTTTCCCTCAAGATAGACCTTGAGGGATAGGGGAGGCCATAGTCCCGGAGTTGCTCCGGACAGAGCCTTTTCCCCGGTTCAGAGGGAAAAAATGAGCCGGTTTTACATATTCTTGACCGCGTGGAAAAAGTGATCAATTTCACCGTGGAGTGCATAATAAGCACCAACCAGCGATCCCACGCTGGAGCCGCTGACAGTCTCAATGGCGATTCCCTCATCTTCAAGCCGGCGGATAATGGGAATCAGAGCATAGCCCCTGACTGCGCCGCTTCCCAATGCCAGCCCGATGCGTGGAGTTCCCATGACATTTCTCTCTGAAAAGGCGATATTATAACAGCGTCCGGTCCAGCGGCGCAAGCCCTGAAGACCCGTTCAGTTGCTCGATATGAATGATCTCAGCTGCTCTGCCTTTGCCGCCTGCTTCAGCTTTCTCAGGGCCTTGGCTTCGATCTGTCGAATCCTCTCCCTGGTGACCTTGAACCGGTGGCCGACCTCCTCCAGGGTGTACTCGTTGCCGTCTTTGAGGCCAAAGCGCAGCCTCAAGATTTCAGCCTCTCTCTCGGTCAGGCTGTTCAAGGCCTTGTGAATCTGTTCTCTCAGGCTGATGTGGGTGACCACGTCCGGAGGAGAAGGCATCTCCCTGTCTTCGATGAAGTCTCCGATAAAGCTGTCGACCTCGTCTCCGATCGGTGCATTGAGGGAGACCGGTTCCTGGGAGATTTTTATGATTTCCTGAACTTTCTCCTCGGATATCCCCATCCTCCGGGCAATCTCTCTGCTGGTGGGCTCTGAGCCTTTTTCCTTAATGATGGCATTGGCCGCCTTTCTGAGCTTGCCTATGGTTTCCATCATATGAACCGGTATTCTGATTGTTCGGGCCTGGTCGGCGACCGCCCGGGTGATGGCCTGTTTGATCCACCAGGTGGCATAGGTGGAGAATTTGTATCCTCTCCGGTAGTCGAACTTTTCCACCGCCCTCATAAGGCCGATATTCCCTTCCTGGATCAGGTCGAGAAATTTGAGCCCCCGGTTGATGTATTTCTTGGCGATGGAGACAACCAGCCTCAGGTTGGCCTTGACCAATTCGTTCTTCGCCTCCTCGCTGACCTTTTTTTCCCTTTCCATCCGCCTGGCCAATTCCACCTCTCCTTCCCGGGTAAGAAGGGAGGTTCTGCCCATATCCCTGAGATAGAGCTTTACCGGGTCTATCGTCTGTTCGAGGCCCTTGAGGATGAGCGGGTCATGCTGTTCGGGATTTTCAGGGAAATCAAGGATTTCGATTCCCTCCTCATTCAGATAGCCAAGGAACTTTTTGCTGGATTCCAGAGAATGCGGTTCTCCATCGAAAAACTGTTCGATTTCCTCCCTGGTGATAAAACCCTGATGTCTGGCTTTAGAGATGAAACCATAGAATTCTTCCTCCCTCGACTGGTCTTTCAGGATGGATTTGAGTTCTTTTACCATATCTTCATCTTCCCTTTATGTAAACTCATGACAAATTGATTTCGTTGCAATTGCTTCATCAATTGTGCGAGTCTGTTCTGCTTGAACGCGGCCATCGTCTTCACCAGGGATGTCCGCTTCTATGAGGTTCACAACAGTGGATTCTGGTACAATTTCGGGTTTGTCCTCGGCGCCGGCCTTTTCCTCAACGGCGGAATTCTCGGCTCAAGAAAAGCGCGGAGAAAGAGAAAGTCCTGAATTTGCTCGGAGAATGTCACTACACGCTGAAGGATGAGAAGGAAGCTCTGTGCATCTGGCAGAGGTCGCTGGAGATCAACCCTGACCAGAAGGTCATTCGGGACCTCGTTAAATCTTTGGAGAAAAAGAAATGAAGTTCGTCGCTTTTACTCTTTGGCGGCCAGCTCGATGTCGACCCAGAACGTGTATTTGGGGGGCTGTTTTTTTCTCATTGCCGCAAGTTCAGGAGCATCACCCATGCTCATGCCCCTGACGTCACTCGGGTCCCCGCCTTCTCCTTTTAAATCATCGGATGCTCTCTGATCCCGCGCCCTGGCGCCAGTAGCGCCCATTCCGCTGGCCACCGCCTCTTTCAACTCTCTGATCCAGCCTCCCCACTCGAAGCCGACGGTGATTTCTTCTCCGGGCCGGGTGCCGATACCAGGGGCAAACTCTGTGGCCCTTTCCAGGGGAACGGCAAACTCATAGATGACTGTTTGTTGCTGCACCTGCGACCGGAAAACAGCGGGCATGATGTCTTCGTGCTCCTCAGCAGTAAGGAGTTCCTTGGAATCCTTGCTGATGATTCCGTAATGAAACATCCAGTAAAAGGGGTTGAGCCGGAGGTTGGCCTTCTGGTTTTCAGGCAACGGTCCCTGCTTTTGTTCCATCATGGCGATGAACTGATCAGCGGTGAGACGCATTTTGCGGAAGTTGATGCCGTGGTCCTTTTTCTTCTTGCCTTCGGTGTTGAAAAAAACAGTCATTCCCGTGGCTTCGACCGTGGTCAGGTATTTGGGGTCAGTGAACTGGAAGAGGATGTAGAGGTAATTTTCGTCATTCCGGAAGCCGAGGTTGACGCCGTATTTCTGTGGGATCAGGGTGACTCCTTCCCAGTCTTTGTCCAGACCATCAATCTTTGGCGGCGTGGCTGCCCAGTCACTGGCCGTGGCCTGCGCATGTCCGAACCCGGAGAGAGAAAAGGCGCTCATCATCAGGACGAGCAGCGAGACCGTGAATATTTGTCTTTTACGCATGTTGCCCTCCTTTTTTCAGGGTTCTTGAAGTGAACATTGTATTCCAAATTCGCAAAAAATTCATCACTATTATATCATTTTATCCACTTTTTTGGCTATTGTTTTTCCTGCCGCAAAAGGACTGCGTCAACGCCTTCTTTTTGTCATTCCTGCGCGGGCTTGTGCCAAGGAAGGCGGGTGCAGGAATCCAGAAATTTTTTTTAGTTTCTGGATTCCGGATCAGGTCCGGAATGACATCAGGATTCAAACCCCTCGCTTAAATTCATTAAGAGAAAGGCGTTGTGGGAATGACAGGAAAGGTGCCGACGAAGGCGGGCATGTTATTTTATGGACTTTGACGCAGCCCTGCTGCCGTAAGCGGCAACGCGGCCGTGAGATATGCGGAGAGAAGAAGGAATGCCGAAGAGGGGACTCGAACCCCTACGAGCGGAATATCGCTCACTAGCCCCTCAAGCTAGCGTGTCTACCAATTCCACCACTTCGGCATCAGAGCCCGGAAAGCGTATTTTTTCATAAAAACCAGAAAGAGCTGGCCTAATCCTTTTTTTCTGTCTCGGCTGTTTGCTGCTCTGTTTTCTGCTCCGGCTCTGCTGCCGGAGCTTTTTTCTCTTCGGTCTGTTGAGTCTTTTCCGTGACTTCAGGCGCTTCCCTGACAAGAGCGGATTTGGCGCCCTTTTCCGAGAACATCCACATTCCGAGCGAAGTCAGCATGAAGAGCACTGCACAGATGGTCGTGACCCTGTGGAGAACACTGGCCGCGCCCCGGGGTCCGAAAACCGTCTGGCTGCCGACGCCACCAAAAGCACCCGCAAGGTCCGCCGATTTGCCGGACTGCATGAGGACGGCCACGATGAGAATGAAACAGGCGATGATGTGAATTGCAATCAATAAACCGCTCACGTTTTCTCCTTGTAGGCCTTAATCGCCTCTCTGGCAATCTCGAGGAACGATTCGGCTTCCAGTGAAGCCCCTCCCACCAGGGCTCCGTTGATGTTTTTTTCAATCATGAGCTCACGGGTGTTGGCCGGCTTCACCGAACCGCCGTAAAGGATTATAGCATAGGAAGCCGTTTCCTTTCCATAGCTTTCCGCGAGTTTCTCTCTGATGAAGCGGTGGACTTCCTCTGCCTGGGCCGGAGTTGCGGTCCTGCCAGTGCCGATGGCCCAGATGGGCTCATAGGCGATGATCAGCCGGCTCATTTCCTCTTTTCCTACTCCATCAAGACCTTGCCTGAGCTGTCCTTCCACCTTTTCGATCGTCTTTCCTTTCTCCCTCTCTTCCAGCGACTCCCCGATGCACATAATGGGGATGAGCTGGTGGCGGAGTGCCGCCTTGAGCTTCTTGTTGACGGTTTCGTCGGTCTCGCCGAAGTGCTCCCGCCTCTCCGAGTGCCCGATGACGACAAACTCACAGCCAGCATCTTTGAGCATCAACGGAGAGACCTCGCCGGTAAAGGCTCCTTTCTCTTCCCAGAAGAGGTTCTGGGCGCCCAGCCTGACCGAACTGCTGGCGAGGATTTTCTTTGCCTCATTCAGCGCGGTGAAAGGAGGGATGACCACCAGTTCCGCCTCCGCCAGGCTGTGGCTTGCTTCTTTGATCGCCTTCACCGTCTCCACGGCCTCGGGAATGGTCTTGAACATTTTCCAGTTTCCGGCAATGAACGGCTTGCGGTTATTGAATGTCATGTCACTTCTCCTCCAAGGCTTCTATCCCCGGAAGCGTTCCGTTGGCGATGAATTCGAGCGAAGCACCGCCTCCGGTCGAGATGTGGGTGATTTTCTCGCTCACCCCGGCTCTGGAGATGGCGGCCGCCGAATCTCCCCCCCCGACGATGGAGGTGGCCGGGGAGTCAGCCACGGCCCGGGCGATAGTGAGAGTCCCGCGGGCAAACTGGTCGATTTCAAAAACGCCCATGGGGCCGTTCCAGAAAATCGTTTTCGTTCCGGAGATGACTCTGGCATACTCGTCGGCTGTCTCTGGCCCGATATCGAGGGCCATCAGGTCAGAGGGAAGGGGAAAGGAATCCACGGTCAGGGCCTTGGCTTCGGGCGTCGCTTCTGAGGCCATGGTGTGGTCTGAAGGCAGCACAAAACGGGCCTTTCTGTCCCCGGCTCTGCGAAGAATCTCTGCGGCCAGCTCCAGCTTGTCCTCTTCCACCAGCGAGCGGCCGACCTCAAAGCCCTGGGCCTTGAAGAACGTGTAAGCCATGGCGCCGCCGATGAGCAGGTCATCGGCCTTGTCCAGAAGGCTCTCGATGAGCGGGATTTTATCCGAGACCTTGGCTCCTCCCAGGATGGCCGCGAAAGGCTTCTCGGGATTATCGATGACTTTTCTCAGATAATCGACTTCTTTCTGGACAAGAAAGCCTGCGGCGGATTTTTTCACATACCGGGTGATGGCCACCACCGAGGCGTGAGCGCGGTGGCAGGAACCAAAGGCATCGTTGACATAGTAATCGATGTCCTCGGCCAGCTGGCGGGCAAAATCCTCGTCATTCTGGGTCTCCTCTTCGCGGAAGCGGACATTTTCCAGGAGAAGGACATCGCCTTCCTCGAGCTGCCGCTTCAGGTTCAGGACTTCCTCTCCCACCACATCGGGAGCGAGGGGGACCTCCCCGGAGATGAGCTCGGAAAGCCTTCTGGCCACCGGCTTCAGGCTGAGCCCGGGAACGAACTTGCCCTTGGGCCGTCCCAGGTGGGAGGCGATGATGATTCTCGCCTTCTGTTCGCGGAGGTGGAGGATGGTGGGAAGCGCGGCCTGGATGCGGGTGTCATCCCGGATATTCCCTTCCTCGTTTAGGGGAACGTTGAAATCCACCCGGAGAAACACGCGTTTTCCCCTGAAATCCAGATCCTTGAGCGTCAGCATGGCTGCTTACCCTGCGATGTGCTTGATCAGGTCTCTCAGCCGGCAGGAGTAGCCCCATTCGTTATCATACCAGGCGAGCACCTTGACCAGGTTCCCATCTGTGATGCGGGTGTAGTCGGCATCGACGATGGCGGAATGGGAGTCGGCCATGAAATCCACCGACACGAGGGGTTCTTCCGTATAGCGGAGGATTCCCTTCAGCTTTCCTTCCGAAGCCTTCTTGAACGCGGCGTTCGCTTCCTCGGCGCTGGCGTTTCTCTTGAGAAGAGCCACCAGGTCGACAAGAGAGACGTTCGCGGTGGGAATACGGATGGCGATGCCGTCGATTTTTCCTTTGAGCTCGGGAATGACCAGACCCACCATCCTGGCGGCGCCGGTGGTGGTCGGAATCTGGGAGATCGCCGCTGCCCGGGCACGGCGCAGGTCTTTGTGAGGGGCATCGAGCAGCCTCTGGTCGAGGGTGTAGGCATGGATGGTGGTCATGAAGGCCTTCTCAATGCCAAATTCCTGGTGAAGGACCTTGGCCACAGGAGCTATACAATTGGTGGTGCAGGAAGCATTGGAGATGATGTGGTGCGCTTTCGGGTCATAGAGCTCTTCGTTGACGCCGAGGACGAGAGTGACGTCAGGGTCTGTGGCCGGCGCGGAAATGATGACCTTTTCTGCGCCTCCTTTCTCGATGTGCTTGAGAGCGTCCGGCCTTTTTGTGAAGAGGCCCGTGCATTCAGCGACGTGGGTGACTCCGAGTTCTTTCCAGGGGAGGCCGGCCGGGTCCTTTTCGCTCAGGACCCTGATCTTTTTCCCGTCGACGATGATGGTGTCTCCGGTGGCCTGGACGTCCGCCTCCATTTTCCCCAGGACAGAGTCGTATTTGAGAAGGTGAGCCAGGACCTTGGCATCGAACAGGTCATTGACAGCCACGATGTCAAAGCCGGGCTCCTTGTAAGATACACGGAAAAAATTCCTTCCGATTCGCCCGAATCCGTTGATTCCGACCTTGTAAGTCATATTGAACCTCCTGTTGTGTTGCTGGTAATCGTAACTCACTTTATTAACACAATCGCCGTTTTAAATCAATGAATGGAGAAGCCTGGCCGGGAGATCCCGGGATGATTCGCCCGCAGCAGTGCTGGCGAAATTCGGGACTGGGTCGGGATTTTATGGTAAAATTCTCCAGATAATACTGGAACCCGGAAGGGGAAGGAGCGGCCATGAAAATCCTGACCTCAGCCCAGATGAAAGAGATTGACAGGAAAGCCATCGAGGAGATCGGAATTTTGGGTCCGATCCTGATGGAAAACGCCGGTCTCCAGGTTGTGAAAAATATCCTGGAAAGGTTTCCCCGGGTGAACAGGGAGAAGATGGTCATTGTGGCCGGAAAGGGAAATAACGGCGGCGACGGGCTGGTCGTTGCCCGCCATCTCTTTATCCAGGGTGGCGACCCGGAGGTGCTTCTCCTGGCTTCAAAGAAAGAAGTCAGGGGCGATGCGGCGGTGAACCTGAATATCGCGGAGAGGATGGGAGTCAAAATCAGAGAGGTGAAATCGGAGAGGGACTGGGGTCTGGAGAAGAAAAAAGTCACCGGGGCCGCTCTCCTGGTGGATGCGATTTTCGGGACCGGCCTGGAGAAGCCAGCCGGCGGGCTTTTTCAGCGTGTCATCGAAGATATCAACCGCACCAGGGCGTTCAAGGTGGCGGTGGATATTCCCTCCGGCCTCTCCTCGGACACCTATCAGCTCATCGGGCCGTGCGTCAGGGCTGACCTGACCGTGGCTCTGGCCGCGCCCAAAATCGCCCATGTCTTTCCTCCGGCCGAGGAGTGGATCGGCGATCTTGTGGTGGCCGATATCAGCATTCCGCCCTTTCTCTTCGACCAGAGCCACCTCAAGCTGGAACTGGTGGAAAAGAAAACCGTCCAGCCCTATTTCGGAAAACGGAAAAGAGACGCCCATAAAGGGACCTACGGCCATCTCTTCGTTATTTCCGGCTCGCTGGGGAAAACAGGAGCCGCAGTCATGGCCGGGAAGGCGGCGCTGCGGATGGGCGCCGGCCTGGTCACGGTGGGAACTCCAGCGAGCTGCCTTCCCATCGTCGCCCGCTCGATGATGGAGCTGATGACCGAACCTCTGAGAGAGACCCGGGAAAAAACTCTTTCCCGTGACGCGTTATCCTCCATCCTAACTCTTCTCGAAGACAAGGATGCCATCCTCATCGGGCCGGGCATCTCCACCCATCCATCGACAGCCGAGCTAATTTGTTCTCTGCTGCCGAGGCTCAAGCTGCCGGCGGTCATCGATGCCGATGGCCTCAACATCCTGGCTTCGCGCGTGGAGTTGCTGGAGACCCTGACCATGCCAGCGGTGCTCACTCCCCATCCCGGCGAGTTTGCCCGGCTCCTCGGCCTTTCCACAAAGGAGGTGGTGGAGAGAAAGCTGGAGCTGGTGCCGCGTTTTGCCGAGAAATACAGCGTCTATCTCGTGCTCAAGGGCTACAGGACGTTGACCGCTTCTCCTGACGGAAGGGTTTACGTGAATCCCACCGGAAACCCGGGCATGGCCAGTGCCGGTTCAGGAGATGTGCTGAGCGGGATGATCGCCTCGATGATCATCCAGGAAGAGAACCTGCTGGATGCGGTCCTGGCTGCTGTCTATGTCCACGGGCTCAGCGGAGACCTGGCTGCGGCCAGGCTCGGAGAGAAGCCGATGACCGCTGGCGATATAATCCGCTGCCTGCCTCAGGCTGTTCGTTCGATTTCGTCCGCGGATGGATGAAGGATGGAGAGCGACGGCGGCCGGAGAAAAGAGGAATTCCTTGCCCGCTCCGAACAGGAGACGTTCCTTTTAGCCAGGAAGCTCGGCCGGGGTTTCAAGGGCCAGGAAGTCGTGCTCCTGCGGGGAGAGCTGGGAGCGGGGAAGACGGTTTTTGCCAAAGGTCTGGCCGCCGGCCTGGGGCTCAGGACCGTCCACGAGGTCTGCAGCCCCTCTTTCACTTTGGTCAACATCTACCAGGCCAGATATCCCATCTTTCACGTTGACCTCTATCGACTGGAGAAAGAATCGGAAATCCTGGACCTGGGCTGGGAAGACTATCTCGGCCAGGGAGTGGTCATCGTCGAATGGGCGGAGAAATTCCCTTTTGACCTAAATGTCATTCTGGTGACCCTCGAAATCGAGGAGAACGAGCGGAGAAAAATCACCATCCGTTATTAGCCTGAACGGTATCCAGAAACAATGCTCAGCAATTCTTTCGTTGCCTTCCCGACATCTCTGGCTCCCAGAACGGCCGAGATGACAGCCACCCCATCCGCTCCCGAGGCCATGACTTCTCCGGCGTTTGCGGCGTTTATCCCTCCGATGGCCAGCACAGGAATCCTGACTTTTTCCCGGATAGCCTGGAGACCGCTGAGGCCCAGGACCGGCTTCAGGTCTTTCTTGGATGGGCTGAGAAAGACGGGACCCACTCCGATGTAGTCAGCGCCTCCTTTTTCAGCATCGAGGGCTTCCTCGACCGTGTTGACCGAGATGCCGACGAGAAATTCTCTTCCCACTATTTTCCGCGCGTAGGGAAGAGCAAGGTCCTCCTGGCCCAGGTGAACTCCATCGGCCTGACTGGCGACGGCGATGTCTATCCGGTCGTTGATGATGAAGGGAATATGTTGAGGCCTGAGGAGCCGGGCAGCCTTTAGAGCGATTTCCAGGAAATCGTGCGTCTCGAGGTTCTTGGCGCGCAACTGGACCATGGTCGCGCCGGCCCGGCTGACTTCTTCGACAAGAGAGAGAAGACGGCGCCCTCCGGCAGCATCTGCATCGACGATGACGCAGAGTCTCCAGTCGACAGAAGTCTTTTTCTTCATCCCTGGCTCATTGTATTACTAATCAGTCCATAATTGTATAGACACTCGCCTTGTTTTGTCATTCCTGGCTTGACCAGGAATCCAGTCTTCTTCCTGGATTCCCGCCTCCGCGGGAATGACGCTATGTCTTGTCAATTATGGACTCCTTAGTAACTTTAAGAGGCCCGAGTTTTGGGAAGCAGGAAACCCGCTGTCAACCGAGGGTATTATAGCAGTCTGAAAGCGGCGAAACAATTTGAAATCCGGCTCCTCTTCAGGTATAAATGCTGTGAACAAAGGCAGATTGGCCGCGATGGATGATGCCGGTAAGGACGCTTCAGGGAGAGAACAGGAGATGAAACGGGAAAAATTTTGTTTATCGGGTTTGCTTCTGGCGCTTGTTTCGCTGTCGCTGAGCTGCGGCCGGATTGCCTATCAGCCCGCGCTGGCTTTCGGCCCTTCAGAAGTGAGATGGGTAGACGCCACGCTGGCCAGAATGACCCTCGAGGAGAAAATCGGGCAGATGATCACCTGCCGCTACACGGGCCGTTTTTTCAACCGGGACAGCGATTATATCCGGGAGCTTGAAAGCCTCATCGTGGAGAGAAAAATCGGAGGCATGATTCTCTTCAGGGGAGAAGTCTACGAGACAGCTTTTCTGACCAACGCTGTCCAGGAGATGGCCCGGATACCTCTTTTGATCGCCGCTGACTTTGAGAGAGGCGCGGGAAGCCAGGTCACGGGCACCACCCTGCTCCCGCCGCTCATGGCGGTCGGAGCCACCTGGTCAGAGGAGCAGGCCTATCTCATGGGCAAACTGACCGCCCTGGAGGGCCGGGCTCTCGGAATTCATATGACCTATGCGCCGGTTGTCGATGTGAACATCAACCCGGAAAACCCCATCATCAACGTCCGGTCCTTCGGTGAGGACCCGGAGCAGGTGGGCCGGATGGCCGCCGCCTTCATCAGGGGCTGCCAGGAGAACGGTCTTATCGCCACTGCCAAACATTTTCCCGGCCACGGCGACACGGACCTGGACTCCCACAGCGTCCTTCCCACCATCTGGGGAGACCGGGAGCGCCTGGAACAGGTGGAGCTTTCACCCTTCCGGAAGGCCGTGGAAGCCGGCGTCCAGGCCATCATGTCCGCCCATCTCCATCTTCCCGCTCTGGACCCGTCTCCCGACCTGCCGGCCACTCTTTCTCCCCGCATCATGAGCGGACTTTTGCGGGACGAGCTCGGCTTTCAGGGGCTCATCGTCACCGATGCCATGGACATGGGAGGAGTGACCACGCTCTATTCTCCGGGGGAAGCGGCCCTGAGAGCTGTTCAGGCCGGTGTGGATGTGCTCCTTCTTCCGCCCGAGCCCGATGAGGTCATCAGCGCACTCATCGGAGCTGTTCGGGAGGGTGCTCTCTCCGAGGGAAGAATCAACACTTCGGTGAGGCGAATTCTGGAGGCCAAGGCCAGGGTGGGCCTGCACAGGAGAAGGTTCGTGGATGTGGACCGGCTGAATGAGAGAATTGCCACCAGGGAAAACCTCCGGCTTGCAGCCGGGATGTTCGAAAAATCCCTCACTCTGATCCGGAACGAAGGTCAGGTTCTGCCTCTCTCCGGAGAAGAACAGAGAATTGCCGTCTTTGCTTTGAGCAGCGACCCTGGCGGCTACTTTGAAGGAAGACCTCTGGTAAGCGCCCTTGAGAAAAAATGGGCCAACCTGGTCAGCTTTTATGCGGACGCGTATACCGGCGAGGAGTACCTAAAGGAAGGACTCGGGGCGGCTTGCGATGCGGACGTCTGGGTCTTTGCCCTTTTCTCCTCTCTCCGCGCCTGGAAGGGAAGTGTCGGCCTGGCGGAGAAGCATGTCCAGCTCGTCCGGGAAGCGGCAAAAGGGGAGAGGCCGGTGGTGGTCGTTTCCTTCGGAAGTCCCTATTTTTTAGGGCACTTTCCCGATGTCGATGCCTATCTCTGCGCTTACGGGCAGGATCCTCCGGCTCAGGAGGCAGCCGCAAAAGCGCTCTGCGGTGACATCGATGTCACAGGAAGGCTGCCCGTCTCTCTTCCCGGACTCTATCCTCCGGGACACGGCCTCGTTCTCCATAAGAGGCAGAACTCAGGTTCTTCTCACCGGTGAGGGAAGAGAAACAACCCAGGCGACACCAGTTCCGTATTTCCTTTTTATCAACCTGCACAGAAAGGAACCGGGTCATTCGTACAAACTTACCAGCTCGAACCGGCCCACATCCACCAGTCCCCGGTTAGTGATTTTCAGCCTGGGAATGACAGGAAGCGCCAGGAAAGACATGACCATGAAGGTGTTTTTTAGCCGGGAGCCAGTCCGACGCGCAGCGTCCTGGATGTGCCTGTATCCCTCGACGACCCGGCCAACTGCTTCGGAGGACATCAGACCCGCGATTGGCAGGGGAAAGCTGTCCGCATTATCGGTCACCACCACCATCCCTCCGCCCGTTTCGATGAGAAAATTCACGGCCCTGGCCATGGACTCCTCATCCGCGCCGGCGACGATCAGATTATGGCTGTCGTGGGCAACCGTGGATGCCACTGCCCCTTTTTGTATTCCCAGTCCCTGGACAAACGCTGAGGCATAGGAGCCTGTGCCTCTGTGTCTTTCGATGACCGCGATCCGGGCGATGTCCCGGGCCGGGTCAGGCTCGAGCTCTCCGCCGGAAACGGGAAGCTTCAGTATTCTTTCTTCGGTGAGAAGGCTGCCGGGGATGGCTCCGATGACCCTCACCTTTAGGGCAGTTTGTTGACCGCTAACTTTGATCCTGAAATCCTCAGCGGCGAACGTCCGTCCCGGGTTGACCGTCCCCATATAATCTGAATAGTCAAAGGCGGATTCCTTTCCCGCATATTCTCCCTCGTTGACCACCAGGGCTCCATTATGGATGACTTTATCCACGGCCAGGTCCTCCAGCGATTCGAAGACGACCAGGTTGGCCTTTTTCCCGGAGGCAATCTCTCCGCTTGCGGGATAGCCGTGGAACCTGAAGAACCTCGAAAAATACAGGGAGGGGTGAAGAGTGGCCAGGGCCAGGGCGGAAGCCGTAGCCAGCTCAAGGCTTGAGCCTGTCGTCTTCTGGATGATCTCTCTTGCTTTCCTGACAATCCTGTCCACATGCCCCTTTTCGAAAAGTTCCACCGGGTCGAGGTCATCGGAGCAGAGCATGAATTTTTTCAGGTCAATGCCGGACTTTAATAGCCCGGGCAGTATTCTCTCCATATCTCTGGAGGCGCTTCCGTATCTCAGGGCCACCTGCATCCCCAGCCCGGCCTTTTCCATCGCTTCCTCGAGGCGGGTGGATTCGTGGTCGGACATGATCCTCACCGCGGCGTCGTCCTTTCCGTTTGTGACGTAAAGCCTGAGGTCTTTCCCGGTCACGCCCGGACAATGGCCGTCGACGATTTTCCCGGCCCTGAAGACCATTTCCACTTTTTTCCGTGCATCGCCGAGACCGTGAATGATACCGGGAAAGTTCATCATCTCGGCAAGGCCGAAAATCCTTCTGTCGGGAAGGAGCGTCCTGATGTCTTCGACGGTGATCGAAGCGCCCGAGTCCTCAAGCGGAGTGGCCGGAACGCAGGAGGGGATGCCGACAAACATGTCCAGCGGAGCCAGGTCGGACTGCCGGAGAAAAAGCTCGATTCCCTTTCTCCCCAGGACATTGGCGATTTCATGGGGGTCGGCAAAGAGAGCGGTCGTTCCATGCCTGACAGCCTCTCTGGAGAACTCCAGCGGGCTGAGCATGCTGCTTTCGATATGGAGATGGCTGTCGACGAGGCCGGGCGAGACGTATTTTCCGGAGATGTCGATGACCTCTCCGGCTCTGGCAGCAGATGAGCCGCCAATTTCGGCGATGATTCCGTCCTTGATGAGGACATCCCCTTTTTCAATGCGCAGGGAGCGGACATCGATGATGTTTCCTCCCCGGAGAGCCAGGTCATGCATCGTTCATTTCCTTTTGGTGATTCTGTTCTGGCAGCTTCCTTTTCTGGTCCCGGCCAGGCAATGTTCAGGCCGGCCGGAAATTCACGGGAATTTTTTTCTCTTCAGATAATAGACTTCCCGGACAGCCACGATGAACGGCAGGTGCCGGAAGTCGCCTCCAGCGTCGATCCCGTAGCCCGCCACCCATCGGTCGGGGACTTCAAACCCGAGATAGTCGATATGAAGCTTGCTCTTCATCTCCCGGACTTCTTTGCTCGGGTTCTTCAGGGATTTGCTGAGCAGCGCGCAGACGCGCAGGGAACCGACCTTTTCCTTTGTCAGAAGCGTCTGCTGGATCTCCCGCAGGGTGAAACCCTGGTCGACGATGTCCTCGACCAGAAGCACCTCCTTGCCCCTGAGGTTGCCGGGCCTGAGTTCGATTCTGACTTTTCTTTCCGACTCGCTGGAGGCCTTGATCTCCTGACCGTAGGTCACGGCTTTGATGAAATCGAACCGCAGCTGGGTTCCCTTCAGGCCGGCGATGTTGAAGATTTCTCTTGCCAGGTCAGAGGCGAAGACAAAGGCGCCCTTGAGGACCGAGAGGAGGTAGAGTTCTTTTGCCTGCTCGTAATCCCTGCAGATTTCCCGGGCCAGGGCTTTGATTCTTCTCTTCAGCACGGATTCCGGGATCAGGACCCTGTCGATCCGGTTTTTCCGGTCAGCGGTGGGAAGCCGGGCCAGGAGGGCCATCTCTTTTCGAGTTCCCGCAATCCCTTCTTCGGGAATCCGGATGGCCTTGCCGGCGAAATTCCTCTTCCTCATTCGTCATGATGCAGCGATGATAGAAAACTCATCGCCATTTCCCCGAATTCATGGGCTGATTTCTTCTTCGGTCAGAAGCCTTATAGCACAGGAAAAAAGAGATGTCAAAGAAAGCGAAAGACTGAGCGGAAATCAATGCATTGACACTTCATTTTTTTTACTTTATTTTTAGAGAAGAATCAATTCTCAAAGTCAATCAGAAACGCCTTTCTTTTCAAGGAGGAAATGATGTCTGATTTTTTCCAGAACGGCGTCATCGCCACTTTTCATAAACTGGGCAAGGTCGACCTGCCGCGCCTCGAAAAAGAGCTGAAAGAGTTCTCCCTGATTAATCCCATCGGCGTGGTCCTGCCCTCTCTTTACCGGGAGTTTGCCAGCGGAGCCCTTCCCAACATCATGAAAGAGCTTCGAAAAGTCAGATATTTGAATCAGATTGTTCTTTGCCTGGATGCTGCCGACAAAGAACAGTTCCAGGAAGTCCGGGACAATTTTTCTGACTTTAAAAATCTCAAGGTCATCTGGAACGACGGTCCCCGCATGAAGGAGCTCTATCAGCTTATGGAGGAGAATAATCTCCATCCGGGCGGCAGGGGAAAAGGACGGGCAGTCTGGATTGCCCTCGGCTATGTCTTATCCAGAGAAAAGAGCCGGGTCATCGCCATTCACGATTGTGACATCATCAACTACGAGCGCTCGCTCCTCTCCCGGCTCTGCTATCCTGTGGCCAATCCCCATTCTGAATATGAGTTCTGTAAAGGCTATTACAGCCGCTTCACTCACCGGCTCTACGGTCGGGCCACCCGCCTCTTTTTCACGCCTTTCATCCACGCCCTGATAAAGATTCTCGACTACCTTCCCTTCCTGGTCTACCTGGACAGTTTTCGCTATGCCCTATCCGGAGAGATTGCCTTGAGAAGGGACCTGGCCATGGCCATGCGCATTCCCAGCGACTGGGGACTGGAAGTGGGGACTCTGGCCGAGGTCTACCGGAACATGGCTCTCAACAGAATCTGTCAGGTGGACATCGCTGAAACCTACGAGCACAAACATCAGGAGCTGCTGCCGGATGATCCTGAAAGAGGAATCCTGAAGATGACGATCGACATCTCCAAATCCATTTTCCGCACTCTCGCCCAGGAGGGAGCGCAGTTCTCGGAAGGCTTTTTCAAAACCCTGGGCAACATCTATTTGAAGGAAGCCCAGGAGGCGGTTGTCCGCTACGAGAATGACGCGGCCATCAACGGCCTGGAGTTTGATCGCCACAGCGAGTTGATGTGTGTCGAGGCTTTTGCCGTGGGGATCAAGATAGCCGGCGAAGTTTTCTGGGAAAACCCGTCCAAAAGCGTTCTCCTTCCCAACTGGCACAGGGTCACCGCTGCCATTCCCGACTTTTTCAAAAGACTGGAAGAAACGGTCAGGGAAGACAACAGGAAGTGAGGGCGGTTCAGACTCACTGAAGAACAGAAACGCATCCAAAGAGTCCTCAGCACATCTTAAAAGACCAGAAATGCGCTTATCTTTTCTCCGTCAGGTCAAATTGACTTTCGGGCATGGTCCATTTAATATTAAATAATGGGGTATCTGATGACAAAAAAGCAGAAGGAAGGACAGAAATGATTTTCCCCAAAAAAGTTCTCATCATCTCCTTTGTGGTGATCGTTGCGGCTGTTCTGGTCTTTTTCGTCTTCATCCAGAAAAAACCGGAGCGAACCGCAGAAGAATCCAGAGATGACGATTCTGCATCCTCCCGAAAAGTCGAAGAGGCCTCTCTTCTGGTGAAAGTCACCGAAGCCAGAAGGGGAGACCTGGTGATGAAGCTGAGGTCTCCCGGGGAAGCCGTCGCCAGTTTGAATGTCACCATGAGGGCGGAAGTGCCAGGGGCCATCAAGAACCTGCTGGTGGAAGAGAGCCAGCATGTTCAAAAAGGCGGCCTGCTGGTCGAGCTGGATGATGCGCAATACCGGTTGAGCTTGCAGAATGCGGAGGCAGAACGGTTGAGAGTTTTATCAGAGTATCTGGTTGAGAAGCGCTTTGCCGGCCAGGAGAAAACTCAGGAAGGCCCGGACAGGGAAAAAGTCGAGAAAGCCAAATCCCGGTACGAAGAGGCGAGAGTGCTTTACCGCCAGGGAAAAATATCCAAAGAGGCATTCGAAAGGGCGAGCATGGAATACGAGATAGCGATGATCGAGGCCGGTGAAAAGAAGGAAGAAATCCTGGCCGCGACCAAACGCCTGACCCAGAACGAGATTGCCGTCAAAGAAGCTCAGCTCAACCTTGAGAAGACAAACATCAGGGCTCCTTTCTCAGGCATCGTCTATGACATCCAGGTTTCGCCGGGAGAGCATGTGGCAGCCGGCCGTGAGCTTTTCAAGCTTGTCAGCATCAGCCGCATCCAGGTTCTGGCCAAGGTCCTCGAGAGTGAAATCAGCAAGATGAGAGTCGGCCGCGAAGTGGATTTGAGGTTCAGCGCCTACCCGGAAAAAATCTTCAGGGGGAAAGTCAGAGCCATCAGCCCGGTCATTAACCCTG
>CAYZDV010000018.1:22442-23256 GCA_964477275.1 uncultured Eubacteriales bacterium | reverse complement strand
GAAATTGAAGACAGAAAAAGCTTCGATTGCTTTCAAGAAAGTTCTTCTGAACTTCACCGGGGAAAGTGCAGGAAGCCTTTCCGTGACGCTGGAATGTAAAGAATACTAACGCAAGATGAATTTCTTTTCTAAATCAATGCACAACTCGTTGATTATATCGATGATTAGCTAAATTTTAAGTCCTGCCAATATTCCCAATGAACAGGTTTTTATTTTGGGATTGAAATACCAGTTTTCTAATAGGTTGCCAAGTCCAAGATTGTACCTTCCTTCAATAAAGAAGACACCCTTTGATACCTTGGCCTCAAAACCGAGCCCAACAACAGGCCCAAAATCAACTTTTTTTGTACTATCTATTAAGTCTTCCCTTGATATTTCTTTATATGTCAATCCTCCCTCTTCTCGTAATAAGGTTATTTTCGTATGAGATAGAATTAGCGAAAAGTCGACACCTGCAAGAATATAGGGAAATGGACGGGGGAGATATTTTATCTTGGCCAATACGGGAAAATTCAATCCATTCAAATTACATATCTCTTTTATTGAGTAAAAGAAAGGGAAGTGATGGACAAAAGCACTGCCCTTATGAAAATACAGCCCATCAATTTCAAGGGCTATGTTTTTGTTCAATGTAAATTCAATTCCAAAGCCCGCAAGCAATCCTACTTTATGATTCAAAAAAGGATTAAGATTAGTATTCGCAAGGCAAATCCAATAAGAATAAGAGGGCCACTGATTGGAGTAATTTGAAACAATTGGTCCGCCAATAAATTTAAATTCCTGGGCATAAATTCCAGAAACAAACACTAAAACG
>CAYZDV010000018.1:0-22432 GCA_964477275.1 uncultured Eubacteriales bacterium | reverse complement strand
ACACTCCTTCTTGTCGAATCATTTTAAAAGCTGCAATTTTTATGCCAGACTGGATCGCCTGAAATTTATTATTCCATGCCATCAATCTGTCCTCTTTATTAGACATTAGCATAGAAAAGAGACATTACCTTTTCACCAAGCCCATTTTTATTTTATATAGTATTTTCCATGAATTTCAACCTTTCCCTTATTGAAAGGTTAGTTTTGTAAGACAATATCATCCCAAAAGCGGCCGCCCTTTCTAGTGGAGTGCGTCCAACGCTTCTTTACATATATTGTGACATCAAAAACCGTCATTCTTGCGAAACCTGTCCCCAATTTTTTTCCACGGTTTTCGGTAGCACCCAGCCTGACCCTCTTTAATCCTCCTGAGAGAGGTCTTCATCACGGAAAAAGTTGCTTTCTTATTTGGGAAAAAAGTTGTAAAAAATGGCCGCGAAATTTATAATTTTCAAATATGTTAAAATATGCAGCCTGTATGAATCCACCTCAAATCAGATAAGGAGGGAGGGATGGATAAAAACAATCCTCAACATCATCTGGGAATCGTGGTCATGCTCGGCGCCATCTGGGGCTTTTCCGAAGCGGCCCTGGGCATGGGGCTCCGCAGCTGCGCCTCTTTTCTTTCCGGCTCGATCATGACCGGCGTTGCTCTGTTTTTCATCGCCGCCAGCTGGATTCTGACCCGAAGGGCCCTCTCGGTGGCTCTGCTCATTGCCGTCGCCAGCCTCTTCAAAATGTTCGACGCTCTTCTGCTTTCTCTGCCTCTCCAGCATGGAGCCATCGGCAACCCCATTTTTGCTTTTCTGATGGAAGGCGCCGCCTTTCTCCTCTTGATTTCCGTATTCCTGACGAAAAAGGTGGGCCATCAGGCTTTATTCGGGGGCATGTCGGCCCTTCTGGCTGTCAACCTTTTTCCTCTTGTCAAGTATGTGACCGGCGTTCCGGCCTGTGTCTTCCCCGGCACAAACTACCCCCTCTCTCTCTACTACACGCCCGTGGCCGTCGCTCTCTCCGGAATCACTGTTCCTCTGGGATTCCTGGCCGGCAATAAAATCGGCGCTCTGGCGACGAACCTGAGAGGTTCAGCCTGGGCCTGGCGGTTGAGAAACATCGCTTCACCCGTGACGCTCCTTCTCTGCCTGGTCATCATTGCCCTCATCCGGCTGAGCTGAGGGAGCGAAAGCCCGGCTCAAAAGGAGGCGGAAAATGGAAAAGGCCGAAAAGAAGCAGGGAAAAGAATGGACCCGGAGGGATTTTTTAAAAGGGTTCGGAGGGGGAGCACTGGGCGCCGCCGTGGCACCAACACTCCTTGCCCGGGAGGGAGAGGCTCTCTCCACGAAGGCCGGAAAAATCCCCGTCTTTTCTGAAAAGACCATCCGGCTCGAGGTCAACGGAAAGACGGTTTCTCTAACGGTCAAACCGAATGAAACACTTCTCCACGTCCTGAGGGAGAGGCTGGGCCTGACCGGCCCCAAAAAGAGCTGTGACCGGGGCGAATGCGGAGCCTGCACCGTGATCCTGGATGGAAATCCAGTTTACTCCTGCATGAGCCTCGCTGTCAGGGCGGACGGCAAAAAAATCACCACCATCGAAGGGCTGGCCGCCAACGGAAAGCTCCATCCTGTTCAGGAAGCTTTCGTCGAAAAGGATGCCTATCAGTGCGGCTTTTGCACCCCTGGATTCATCATGTCCTCTGCGTCCTTTCTCGAGAAAAATCAAAATCCCGGCCTCCAGGAGGTCAAGGCCGCCCTCTCGGGAAACATCTGCCGCTGCGGGAATTACTTTAAAATTTACGAGGCGGTCTCCGCGGCGGCCAAAGCCCTGAGGAGGTCGTGAGATGAGAAGGAAAGTTGACTGGAGAGAAAACGAAGAGGCCACCCTCCTCTATTATGAAGAATACAGGGATAAGGTCACAGAACGGCCGGAGGAACTCCCGCCTTCAGAAAAAGAGAAATTTCGCATCATCGGACAGCCCACCCCCCGGATCGACGGAGAAAGAATCGTCACTGGCAGCACGGCCTACACCCACGACATCCTGCTGCGGGGAATGCTTCATGGAAAAATTCTGCGCTCTCCTCACGCCTGCGCTGACGTCGTATCCGTGGATGTAAGCAGCGCCCTGGCCTTGCCTGGAGTCAAAGCGGCCATCCCTGTCAAGGAAGGAAAAGTCAAGTATGCCGGCGAGCCGGTGGCCGCAGTGGCCGCGGTGGACGAAGAGACGGCCGAGAACGCCTTAAAACTCATTCAGGTCGAATACAGGCCCCTGCCCTTTGTGGTCAGCGAAGAGAAGGCCATGGAAGAGGGAGCCCCCCAGGTTCACGACCGGCCGAACGTCCAGCGACTCTACGATGCCTATGTCCGGGGGGACATCGAGAAGGGCTTCGAGGAGGCGGATGTGGTCATTGAGCGGACCTACAAAACCGCGGTGGAAATCCACCATCCCGCTGAAACGCACGCCAGCGTCGCCAGGTGGAACGGCGACCGGCTCACTGTCTGGGATTCCACCCAGGCCATCTTCGGGGTGAGAGACGGGCTGGCCCGGGCGCTGAACATGCCGGCCAGCCGGATAAAGGTCATCAAGAACTACATGGGCGGTGGTTTCGGAAGCAAACTGGGACTCAACGACTACACGGTCTTTGCCGCCCTGCTGGCAAAAGAAGCCAGGAAGCCGGTCAAAATCGCTCTGACCAGGGAAGAAAATTCTCTCTGCGTCGGCAACCGTCCTTCCACATCTCAGACCATTAAAGGCGGAGCGAAGAAGGACGGAACACTGACCGCGCTCTACCTGAAAAACTCCACCAGCGGCGGCGTGGGCAGCGGCGACAGGTGCGCAGAGCCCCTCATCGACGTCTATAAATGTCCCAACGTAACAGTCGAAGAATACAGCGTGTTCATCAACGCCGGCGCCTCACGGCCCACCCGTGCACCGGGGCACGTGCAGGGGACCTTCGCCCTCGAAGGATTCCTGGATGAGCTGGCCAGCGCCCTCAACATGGACCCCCTGGAACTGCGGATGAAAAACTACTCGACCCGAAACCGGGGCGATACCGGAATCCCCTATTCCTCCAAGGGGCTGGACAGGTGTTATCGAATCGGAGCGGAAAAAATCGGCTGGCAGAGAAGGAATAAAAAGCCGGGCCAGGGCAACGGAAAAATCGCCCGCGGAATGGGCATGGCCAGTCAGATCTGGTGGGGAGTGGGCAGGCCGGGCACCCTGAGTGATGTCAAACTCCACACGGACGGAAGCGTGGAGGCTGTCTGTGGCACCCAGGACCTCGGAACAGGGACCAGAACGTATATGGCCATGGTCACGGCAGAAACGCTGGGGTTGGAACCGAAGGACATTACGGTCAAGATCGGAAGCACAGAATATCCCTGGTGCGGCTCTTCAGGCGGGAGCACAACCACGCCTTCTGTGGCTCCAGCGGTGAGGGATGCAGCCCTGAAAGCCGCCGATTTCCTCAAAAAACAGGCTGCGGCCAAGCTGAACGTCAACCCTGAGGATATCAGCCTGACAAAGGGAACGCTGCTGAACAGGAACAATCCCTCCCAGTCCGTATCGCTCATTGAGCTGCTCAGAGAAATCCGCCGGGAACTGGTGTTCCACGGCGAATGCAGCGGACGCCCCTCCGACTATGCGTACAACTCTTTTGGCGCCCACTTCGCTGAAGTGGAGGTGGATAAAGAGACGGGTCAGGTCAGAGTGCTCAAAGTGGTCGCCGTCCATGAAATCGGCCGGGTCATGAACAGGAAGACCGCCGAGAGCCAGGTCATCGGAGGAATCACCCAGGGCGTGAGCACGGCGCTTTTCGAGCAGCGGATCATGGATGAGGAGACCGGAAACATGGTCAACCGCAACCTGAGGGACTACAAAGTCGCCACTTCGATGGACATCCCGGAGATTGTTCCCCTCTTTGTGGATATGGTCGACCCCCACATCAACATTCTGGGAACCAAAGGGCTCGGTGAGCCGCCGCGGATACCCATCTCCGCCGCCATCGCCAACGCCGTTTACAACGCTGTCGGAGCCCACATCCGGGAAATTCCCATGACCCAGGATAAAATCCTGGAAGCCATGAAACGGAAGGAGGGATAGGCCGATGAAAAACTTCAAGATCGCTGAGCCCCAATCCATCGAGCAGGTCACTTCCCTTCCAACCGAAGAAAAAGAAATATTCCGCCTGTTGGCAGGAGGCACTGACCTCATCGCTGAAATCAAAGACGGGATCATCGAGCCGGAATTCGTGGTCGACCTCAAAACCATCCCCGGGCTGGCCGAAATCCGGAAGGAAAAAGACGGGCTCCGGGTCGGAGCGATGACCACCATCTCCGAACTCGCAGATGACGAACTGGTCAAGACCGCCTACCCTGCCCTCCACCAGGCCGCCCTTTCCCTGGCCACGCCCCAGCTCAGGAACGTGGGGACGGTGGGAGGGAATCTCTGCCAGAGGCCCCGCTGCTGGTACTACCGCGATCCCCTGGTGAAATGCCGGAAAAAAGGAGGAAGCCGCTGCTACGCCATCAGAGGCCGGAACAAATACCACGCCATCTTTGGCGGAGACCTCTGTTCGATCGTTCATCCCTCTGACCTGGCACCGGCGCTGATAGCGCTCGATGCCCGGGTTTCCATCAGCTCTCCCGAAGGCGAGAAGAGCATCCCTCTCGAAGAATTCTTCGTCCTCCCCCGCGTCAACATCCGCCAGGAGAACATCCTGAAGCCGAATGAAGTCCTGCGCGAGGTGAAAATCCCGCCAGCCCGAAAAGGCGAGAAGAGCGTCTACCTCAAGCTCAGGGAGAGAGGGACGTGGGACTTTGCCATTGTTTCCGCAGCGGTGAGAGGAAGCGTATCGGCCGCAGTCTTCAAGGAAGTCAAGATCGTCCTGGGAGGAGTGGCTCCTGTCCCCTGGCGGCTGGAGAAGGCCGAACAGATGATAAAGGGCAAGAAAGCGACCGAGGCTCTTCTCCGGGAAGCAGCCAGGGAAGCCTTGAAAGACGCCAGGCCGATGACCGAGAACGGGTATAAAAAAGACCTGGTGGAGACAATCGTCTACAGGGCAGCTATTTCCCTGGTTTAGGCCGCCAGATTTTTCTCTCCCCGCATCCGGCGGCGGAGGTCGGGAGAAATCAATCCCTGTCTTTCAGCTCCCTCCGGTAGTCGGACTCGTCGTCGATGTCCTTGAGGACAGCCGGCGTTTCCACCTCGACTTCGAGAATATCCTCTGGATGGCGGTAGACGACACCGCGCAGGCCGACATCCGGACTCAGGGCCTCAATTTCAGGCTGATACTTCCGGTCTATAAGAACGGGGTGGCCGCGCTCTCCCCTGTAGACAGGAAGGACAATCCCCCTGCCCGACTTTGAGTAGGCCGCGACGAGCTCGTCGATAACGTCGCTCCGGAGGCCAGGCTGGTCGCCGAGAACAACCACAACGGCGCTGCAATCCAACGGCAGGGAGCGGAACCCCCTCTGGACAGAGGAAAGCATACCCTTTCGATAGTCGGGGTTGTGGATCACCTTTAGATGATAGTCCTTGATTACGGCCTCAATCCTCTTCTGTGCAGCGCCGAGGACAACCAGAACGTTCTTAACGCCGGAGGCCAGAACACTCTCCGTGACCGTCTCGATGATCGTTTTTTCTCCAAACCGCAGAAGGAGCTTGGGCTTGCCCATTCTTCTCGATTCTCCGGCGGCCAGAATGATCACCCAGATCATCTTCCCTCCTTTTTTTTCTCCTCCGCCCGGCGGCGGACAACAACAAGCTGGGCAGCGATGCTGACCGCGATCTCCTCCACGGTCCTGGATAGGATGGGGAGGCCGATCGGCGCATGGACCCGGCGAAACTGGGCCGGCTTGGCCCAGCGCTCTTTGAGGAATTGCTGGCGCATCAGGGCGGTTTTCCGGGCGCTGCCGATCATGCCGATATAGGCGGCATCAGAGGATATCGAAGCCCGCAGGGCCCGGGCATCGTGCTGGTGCCCGCGGGTGACAATCACCAGGTAGGTATCCGGCGAGATGGGAAAATCGCGGATGGCCTCTCCGATGTCGCCGACGATGATCCGGTCAGCATCCGGGAGTCTTTCCCTGCTGGCGAATTCAGGCCGGTCATCAATGACCGTGACCTCAAAATCCAGAAGTGATCCCAGATGGGAGACCGCCTGCCCGACATGACCTGCACCGGCAATCACCAGTTGAGGCAGGGGAAAAAGAGGCTCTAAAAAAAGATGCCGCATCTTTACTCCACCGCGGCGCTTTTCTTTTTCAGCCCTGAACAGCAACGGCTGATGGCTGGCCATCGCTTCCTGGACTTCCGTTCTGTATGAAGAGAGGCGCTCTGACAAATGAAGCGGGGCCATTTCCTTTATCTCCATCCAGTGACGGGCAAGAGCCGCCTTTTCCCCGGAAAACTCATCCACGATGGTGGCCAGAACTCCTGGCGTTCGCTGCTTCAGCGAATGCCTCAGATTCCGGAAAGTGCTCGCGTGTTTCCCGGGGCAGGCATCGATCACAACCCGGACCTTTCCACCGCATGCCGCTTCTTCAGGCAAAGACAGGTCGCCGAGGAGGCTGAACTCGAAACAACACGAATTGTTCTTGCTCAGGCACTGCTTGGCCTTCTTCTGGGCCTCTGCCTCCAGAACGCCTCCACCCAGCGTTCCGGCCGCAAGTCCCTTTGATGAAAAAATAGCCGAGGCGCCTGTCACCTGGGGAGTCGAACCTGCTGTCTCGATGATGGTGGCCAGGGCAAGGGACTTTTTCTTTCGCTCTTCCAGAAAACGGACGTAGATGTTGCGCATTTTAACCGCATCATAGATGTTCCGGTTGTTCTTTTCAAGAGGAAGGGAAAACGTTTTTCTGGACTGTCTCCACCAGTTGAGCCAGAACTCCCTGGCCGGTCACATCGAACACTTTGATTTCGCTCTGGCCGAACGCGAGGCGGAAATCGTTCAGGATGGCCTCTCGAATGACCAGAAGAATGCGGGCTCCGGGCCGGAAGATGACCTGGAGAAGAGCCGGCCAGAATCCTTTTCCCGCAAGTTCCAGAGGGCCGATTTCATCCATGACGCCCAGCTCTGCCTCTCTGCTGCGCAGAATGATCCGCTCGGCCCGGGCAAGCCCCGAGGGAAGAAAAAAATAAGAGCCGGTGCGCTGCCAGTCCGTGTTTCCTTTTCTGCGGAGGAGCGGGAGAGAGGTTTCGTTTTTCAGGTCGAAGAGATCATAGCCGGACATTTTTCCTTTTTCCCGGACAGCCAGACTCAGAAAGCCGTCGACTTTGATTTTCCCCTCTTTCCACTCCACAACAGCTTTCTTCAGGAGAGACGTTTTCCCTGAATGGACAGGGCCGGTGAGGATAAAAATCATGAATCAAAGATAAAAAAATGTCCGGAGAAAGTCAAAACGTTTTTGCTTCATTCGGGTATTATTTGTGGATCTGGACAATTCTGTTTTCGATTCTGTGATCGATAACCTTGAACTCTTCCAGCCACTCCATCAGAGTGATTTCCAGAGGGAAGCCGGTATTCCTGGGGTTATCCACGGCAAAGCCGAAATATTTCTCTCTGGCATGGCCGACAAGATAATCGTTGCTGACGACAGTATATCTTTTGCCAGGGAGGAGAAGTTTTCCGCTCTTCACCACCACCTCTCCATTCACTTCAAGGAAGGAAACTCTCTTTCCATAAGGCCGGGTTCTGCGGGAATAGTGGTGATATTTCAGGCCTGAGACCTGAAGCCTGTCCCAGCCCCTCTCCACATCGAGCTCGAGGATGGCCTTGAGCTGTGCTCCGCTGAGCTCGAAGACGACGAGAAGATTATGAAAAGGAGCCACGTTGAAGACATCGGCTCTGGTCACGGGCCCGGCAGAGATACCGGCCCGGATGGCTCCCGTGTTGTGGACTGCAATCGGAGCGCCGGTTTTCCAGCGCATGGCGTCGGTGATCCAGTTTCCGAGCGCGTTTTCCCCCTGCGCATTCTTTCTCGGATAGTCTCTGATGGTGAGGCCTGGCCTGGCCTGGCCGATGACTCTGGCATATTCGGTCCCGATGGAGGCGTCGACCTCCTGGATCAAATCCAGGACGCAGGAGGACGCCTTCAGTTCTCCGTCGGCCCAGAGCCAGATCAAATCATGCTCATATCCGACGACTTTATCCTCCTCCACCTTGACTTTCAAGTATCCGAGCGTTCGCTGATGGCCGATGGTGGACTGGACGAGCACGCCGTTGATTTGCTCGAACTTTCCGTCCTCGGCAGCGGCCAGAACGATGTCCACTCCAGGAACATTCCTGGCGATTTCAACCGCCCGCTCGAACCAGCCATGAGAAAGGACGACAATCAAATCGGTCTGTCTGTCCAGGACGGGGATATAGGCCCTGAGAGCGGGGATTGCGGGCAGAACATCCAGGCCTTCGACTTTCTCCTTCCGGACCTCGGTCAGAAAATTCTCCTCCATCACGGCAATGATGCCGACTTTGATTCCGCCGACATCGAGGATTCGATAGGGATCGGCGGGAAAAAGCCGGCCGTTCTCCCTGTAGACGATGTTGGCCATGACCGTGGGGAACCGGGCCAGCCTGGAAAGAGCGATGGCGTTCTCCTGCCCCTTGTCAAAGTCGTGATTTCCATAGCACCAGATGTCGTAACCGAGCCGGTTGAGGAACTCGACCATCGCTCCGCCGACCGCGCCTTTATACTCCACTTCTGCAGCCAGGGTGCCGGTCAAAAGGTCGCCTTTCTCAATGACCAGGACGTTTGCCTCCCTGGCCCTGATGGCGTTGATGTAATGGCTTGCTGCCTCCATCCCTCCGATCTCTCTTTCTCCATTTTTGAGCTTAATACGGTAAGGCTTGTAGACGCCATGGGTATCGTTGGAGTGAAGGATGACGATCTCTTCAGGATGAAGAGGACAGATGAGACCGAGGACAAAGAAGAAAATCACAAAAGACATGAGCTCTTTTTTCAACCGAATCCTTCCTCGACTCGTGAATAATCCAGGTTAGAGAAGCTTATAGCACACGAAAAAATGGAAGTCAAAACGAAAGTTAGGCTCGTAAGAATCTTCAGACCCTGAGTTCAAAGCCCTGGTCAGGAACATGGAAAAAAAAGATGCTTCCCTCAGGCTTGCGCGCCGGCTGCAGGAAGGCGGGCTGCCTGTCTGTTACAGCTTCCGAGAGAAATGGCGGTAAAGATAAAAGGTCAGGACAAACGAAAGGATTAAAATCGAAAGCGGAACAAAAATTCCCAGCATGCTCAATCTCTCTTTTCTATCTCTTTTTCTCTTCTGTGTTTTTTCCGGTAGGCAAAATAGGCGAGCAGGAGGCCCAAAAAGGAAAAAAAGTAGGCTATCGACATCCCTATAACGACCGAAAGGCTCTGACTCATCTCATTCCTCCCACCTGGCGATTTTTTCCAGTTCCTCGAGGTATCCCTTCTGCTTGGCTTCATAATCCTCGGAGATGGCCTTGAGCTTGGGATCGATGATCAGGATCATGATGATGAGAAGGACTCCGCCCAGAGCCAGGATGACCCATCCGTACCAGAGCAATAGAATGCTCAGAGCAACACCGACGGCCAGGAGAAAGTAGATCAGGGGAGAAAGGACAAAGGTGATGTAGTCCTCCTTGGTCCAGCGGTCTGCTTCCTCAGCCGTCCATTTTCTCTTTATCCAGCTCATCTTATTGACCTCCTCTCTGTTCGCTTACTGCCCCCAGCAGGCCTCGGCGCTGCGCTTCCTCCTGAACCGGCTTCCACCAGCCCAGAGGCCTGGACATGACATAGTATTTCACCAGTCGGTCCATATCCTCGGTGGGGGTGAGGAATGTGATGGGGATATAGACCAGGGCACCCAGGGCCATCATGATCCAGAACTGGAGATAATCGGGAAGCACGGGAATCACCTTGAACTCGGGGAGAATCCAGACAATGAGCCAGCTCAGGCCCAGGTTGGCGATCCAGGAGGAAAGGTAGCCCCAGGAGTTGAAGCGCCACCAGATGACCTGCAGGATGGAAGGGAGCCAGATGCCGGCCGCCATGATCCAGAGGGCGAAGATCAGCCACTGGGTGATCTCCTTCATCATCAGCCCATAAATGAACGAACCGAGGAGAAGAATGAGGGTGGTGATCCGGCCCACCCAGACCAGCTCCCTATCGCTCGCTTTGGGCTTGAAATAATGGTGGTAGAGGTCACGGGTGGCGTAGGAGGCGCCGAGGTTGAGGTGGGTGGAGATCGTGGAGAGATGGATGGCCACGATGGCCGCGAACAAAAAGCCAACCATGCCCACCGGCAGAAATTCAAACCCGAGACGGTACCAGGCCATTTCGTATTCGGCGGTCGTCTGGATGTTCGGATAGAGGGTGAAGAAGGCCAGGATGGCCACGGCCCAGAGGGAGTTGCGGACCACGATCAGGGCCGAGCCGGCCCAGATGCTGTAGCTCGCATCGCGGACGGTGCGGGCCGACTGGATGCGCTGGGCTTCGGGATACCAGTCGATGGCGGTTCCCATTCCAAACCCGCCGATGACGGCAATGACCAGCATGGTCAGAAACCAGACCAGAGGAAACTCGCCCGAGCTGACTCCGCTGAAGGCAAAGGGGTTCAGACGCCAGCTCTGCTCGAGCGACTCCAGCTTCGCCATGATCCCCTGGGGCCCGCCGGCGGCCACGACTCCCCAGATGGAGACGATGACGATGACCGAAAAGGCAATGACCCCCTGCTGGAAATCCGCCATGACCACGCCCCAGTAGCCGGCGGCCAGGACATAGATGGCGCAGAGGGAGGAAAAAAGAATCAACCCCAGCCACTCCGGCCAGCCAAACAGCAACCGGCAGACCTTTCCCATGGCGATTCCCACCCAGCCGAGAACGAACATGTTCATGAACACCTGCCAGCCGGCGATCCAGCCCCGCAGCAGCTCGGCTCCCAATCCTGAGAAGCGGAGAGTCTGCCATTCCGCCTGGGTGTAGGCCAGGGAGCGGCGGAAAATCCGGGTCGAGGCGAAGGCCGAAATGGCGCACCAGGCCGAGAAGAAGGTGTACCAGATGCCGCGAAGCCCGTACTGATAGATGACGCCGCTGATCCACATCGGCGTGTCTGTGGCGGTATGAGTGGCATAGACGGATGAGGCCGGCAGCCACCAGGGAAGTCCGCGTCCGGCCAGGAAGAAATCGGACATCGACCTTTTTCCCAGCCGGTAGAATAGAATGCCGCAGAAAACCATGAGGACGACAAAGACAACCAGCCAGAACCAGTCGAGGAAACTGAATGGCACCATCGACGACCTCTTTCAAGCGGAAAAAGAGATTTCTTCCGTCATCGCTTTTTTTGATGCTCAATATACAGCAATCGTTTCTTTTTTTCCAGATTTCCAAATGAGAAAAGGAACAATTTATCGTCCTATCGTCCCGTTTGTTTGCTTGACCCTATTCGTCTGGCTCGTACTGTTGGCGGATCCTGAGACGGTTGTTGATGTACTTGCGCAGGAAGTTGACGGCAATGTCCGAGCGCCGGAAGGTCGGCACTCCTGCCTGTTCCAGGCAGTTGATGACGGGCATGAACAGGTTTCCGGCATCGATGTTGACCACAAAGGGCTTGTCCGTCTTATGGAAGATATCGATGAGCCGCATGACGATGCTTCCCGGATGGTAGAGGTTCTCATTGTGAAGCCGCCCCGGAGTCAGCGTCTGCATGGAAGGGGTCATGGGAACCGGAGAGACCACCGCACAGTCCACGTTCTCATCCTCGAGCATGGCCTGGACACAGGCGGCAAAAGTGGCGTCATCGGCGACCGGCGTGGTGTCCAGAGGGTTGCGCACATCCTGAATCCGGTGAATTCCCAGCGAGGCCAGCGCCGCGGTGATCCGCTTCACCGTCTTCGAAGAGAGCGGGGCCAGCTTGAACTCCAGGTCGTTTTTCAGGTTGTCAGCCATGGTCACACACTCGAACCCGGCATTGCTGATCAGGGCGATCCGGTTTCCCCGGATGACCTTGTTCGCCAGGAAAGAGAGGTTCCTGACGTAGTTTTCAAACTCGAAAATGGTGTCGGCCACGATCACCCCCACCTCATCCAGCACGGAGCGAGCGACCTCGTAGTCGCCGGCCACCGAGGCGGTATGACTGGCCGTGGCCTCTTTGCCTTCCGGCGTTCTTCCAGCCTTGTAGAGGACAATCATCTTTCCTTCCTGCCTGACGATTTCGCGGGCAGCCCTGGCCAGAGCCAGGCCGTCTCCGGGTAAAAATCCCTCCATGTAGATGCCGAAGACCTTGGCCTCCTCATCCCCTCGAAAATAATTCAGGTAATCAGACACAGTTAAATCAATCTGGTTTCCGATGGAGATGGCGTAAAGGGGCTCGATGTTGGGAAGTTTGCTGATCCGGGAAATCATGAACGCCCCGCTCTGGCTGAGATAGACGAGGTTGGTTCCCCGCCCGGTGAGCCGGGGCAGCTTGTATTCGGGGACAAAGGTCGTGTCGTACCGGCCGGGTTTGGAGTATATGCCCAGGCAGTTGCCGCCGTTCACCACCGGAGTCAGCTTCCCATTCCTGATTCCCCTTTCCAGGAGCCTCTTGATCCTCTTCTCCAGCTCCTGTGTTCCTCTTTTTTCGCCGATCCCTCCGGCGATGATGATTGCCGAGCGGGCCTTCTGATGCTTGATAAGGTCCCTCATGACGGCGAAGTTTTGCTCGGCCGCCACGGTCAGGATGAAGAGGTCCACGGTTTTGGGCAGCTTGGCGATGGACGGCACGCAGGTGCAGCCTTCGATCTCTTTGACCCCGGGTTTGACCACGAACACGTCCCAGCGGTAGAAACCTTCCTTGAGAATGTTGTTGAGGATGATGTGGCCCACGTTCATTTTTTCTGAGACGCCGATGATGCCGATGCTCCGGGGCTTCAGGAGGAACTCGATTTCCTCAAAGCGCTGCTTCTTGGGCCGCAGGTGTTCCCGGGAAAAGCGGCACATGCCGTCCAGGGCGATGAGCTTCTTCTCCCTGGCCACAAAGGGATTCACCTCAATCTCCTCGATGACAAAGGGGTGACGGGCCTCATAGGGAGAATAATAGGCGGCCAGTTTGGAGAAACGGAAATAGGTCTCCACCAGTTCTTCCCTGGTGATCAGGGCTTCCCTGCCGCGCACCTTTCCCACCAGCTTGTCGTAGACAGCCAGAGGCTCCAGGATGCGGATGATGTCTTTCCTCTGCAGGAGATGACCGGAAGCGATGGAAACCGCCTTCCCCTCTTTGATCCGTTTGCTGAGGTATTCTATCTCCACTCCGCCAACACCCATGGAGACCACCGGGCCGAACTCCCTCGTATTCCTCAGGCCCATGAGAAGCTCGGTGCCGAAGCCGGTCCGGTCGTACTCGACCATCTCGCAGAGGAGAAAGCCCTTGATTTCTTCCTCTATCGCCTTGAGGGATAGCACACCTTTTTCTCCTGTCTCCGGAAAAGTCCGCACCCAGGCCTGATATTTCCGGGGAATGGCTTTCATCATCTCCTGGCAGGCGCGGTTGACATCGCCTTCGATGCGGTTGACAAACCGGATGCCGCCCACGTCGGTCTTGTGGACGATGATCGGAGCAACGACTTTCAAGACAAGGGTATCTCTTTTGAAACGGCTCAGGTCTTTGCCGGTCACCCGCTGGCCCCTCCCGATGAAGAAGCATTCGGGAGTCCGGATCCGGATCGCCTGCAGAATCCGGTAAACCTCGTGTTCGAGGAGAAAATTCCGCTTCTCTCTCTCGGCCGTGCGGAAAACCCGGTTGATTTTCCTGAAATCAATGTCCATCTCTTCCTCCAGAGGACATCCCTACTCTCGGGCGGCAGCCTTGCGGCCCAGCTCAAAGGCTTTCAGGTTGATGTCCGCGATTTTCTCGCCGCGCGGCTTGAAGAGAATGCGGATGAACTCCTCCAGGTCGCCGCTGCGCAGGATAAGATGATGCGAGGCCGCGCCCAGCATGACCATGTTCTGCGCCCGCGAGGCGCCTGCCTCCCTGGCCAGTTGATCGGCATCGATGACCACATTTCGCTCCACGCTCCGGATTTTCTCCAGAATCTTTTCCAGAACCGGATAGTCAGGGATGTTCACGAAGGGCGAGCTGCTGGTGACGACGATTCCGCCAGGAGAAAGGTAGTCGATATACCGCAGTGTCTCCAGCGGCTCGACGCTGAGGATCATATCCGCTTCTCCCCTGGGAATGAGGTCGCTCCAGATCGGCTCGCTGGACAGGCGCAGGTGCGACTGGACAGCGCCGCCCCGCTGGGCCATTCCGTGGACTTCAGCCTGCTTGAAGAGCAGCCCTTCTTTCAAAGCCGCGTTATCGATGACAAAGGCGATGGAGAGGATGCCCTGGCCGCCCACGCCGGCGAGAATGATGTCCTGCTTCATCTTCCTTCACTCCTTTTTCCTCTTCTTCTTGCGCGCCTCCTGAACACACTCCCTGGAGGCGATGATCACCGAGACTCCCTTGTGCTCAAACTCCTCTTTCATGATTTCCGCGTTCTTTTCCAGGTTCTTCGGCAGCGGCTCGATGACCCGGATATGATTCTTCTCCACTCCCATCCCTTCGACCATCCTGACCAGCCCTTCGCCGGAAGCAAATGTCGGCTGCCCTCCGGTCATGGCCACAATGGAATTATCCAGGATGATGACGGTCATCCGGGTTCCGGCGGCGACCGCAGAGAGGAGAGGGGTCAACCCCGAATGGGCAAAGGTCGAATCGCCGATGACAGCCACCGAGGGATGGATTCCCACCTCGGCACCTCCTCTGGCCATGCCGATACTCGCGCCCATGCAGACGCAGGTGTTGATGGCGCTGTACGGAGGCAAAGCGCCGAGGGTGTAGCAGCCGATATCGCTGAAGACAGTGGCCTGATCATAGGATTCCAGGGCTTTGTTAAGGGCCCGGAAGGTGTCCGCATGGGGACATCCCGCACAGAGCTGGGGAGGCCGGGCTGCCAGCCTGAAACCGCCGAGGCTCAGCTTTTCCCTGGGAGCAAGCCCCAGTGCCCGGCGCACGATTTCCGGCGAAAGCTCGCCGGTGAGAGGAAGGTGTCCGCTGAGCTTCCCCTTGATGGTTTTGCCCACCGCTCCCAGGATCCCTCTCAGGTTTCTCTCGATAAAAGGATATCCCTCCTCGACGACCAGGACCGTCTCCACCTGCTGGAAGATCCTGGCGATGAGCTTTTCGGGAGGAGGATAGGTGGAGATTTTGAGCGTCGAAGGCATTCGAGGCTCACTCTTGAAGTTTTCCAGCACGTAATTGTAGGCAATCCCTGAAGCGATGATGCCCAGGGAAGCGTTGGCTTCGTCGAGCGCGAGGGAATTGAACTCCGACTCATTGGAAATGCGGACTAACTCTTTTTGTTTTTCGAGGAGAACCTGGAACTGGCGCCGGGCATTGACAGGAAGAAGAGTCCACTCCCGGCTCACCCCGCATTGGAGCGGGTTCTCATGCCGGACTGGACGCGGCCGGACCCGGGAGCGGCTGTGGGAAAGCCGGGTGACCAGCCTCATCATGACCGGAATCCCGAGATTCTCAGAGAGGTCAAAGGCCACACGGGTCATCTCGTAGGCTTCCTGATGGCTGGAAGGCTCGAAGCAGAAGACCTGGGCAAACTGAGCATAGTAACGGCTGTCCTGCTCATTCTGGGAGCTGTGCATGCTGGGGTCATCGGCGACAACGACCACCAGACCGCCGTTGGTTCCGGTGATGGCGGAGTTCATGAACGGGTCGGCGGCCACGTTCAAGCCGACATGCTTCATGGAGACCAGGGCCCGCTTTCCGGCAAAGGAGACCCCCAGCGCCTCCTCGTAGGCGACTTTCTCGTTGACCGACCAGGAGGCTTTGAATTTTTTGCCTCCGTCCGAGGCCCTGATCAGATATTCCATGACCTCTGAGGCGGGTGTTCCCGGATAGGAATAGGCCGCCGAAAGGCCGGCATGGATGGCTCCAAGGGCTACCGCTTCATCACCGAGTAAGATTTCGTCTTTCATCGATTATTCCTTAGCGGATATCCAAGCTGAGTATCAGGCGTTGCTCAGGCGTGCAAAAAGAGGCAAAAATGGGGACAGTCCCCAATTTTCTCCACGATTGAAATTTAAAGATACAAACTCTCCTCTGACCTGTCAAGAAAATTGGGGACTGTCCCCATTTTTGTTGTCCCCATTTCTGAGCGATTTCTGAATTGAAAAAATGGATGGATTTATCTATAATGACCCCGCCAAATGGCAGAATAAGAGCAAAAAGGAAGTCCCCATGTCCAGCCACAACATCGCCATCATCGGCGCCGGCCCGGTGGGCAGCATCATGGCCGCCTATCTTGCCCGGAACCGCGAAAACGTCTTCCTCATCGACATCAAAAAAGAATTGATCTCCGCCGTCGAGCAAAAAGGAATCACCATCACTGGCGTGGGCGAGAACTTCAATGCGAGGATGAAGGGAACGGGCTATTTCACGGCCAGCCTGAGCCGCTTTCCCGTTGACCTGATCTTTATCGCGGTCAAATTCAACTACCTCGATACCCTCCTCGAAGAGCTCAAGCTCATCTTCAAACCCGGCCAGAAAATCGTCCTCCTCCAGAACGGAATCGACAACGAGGACCATGCCGCCGAAAAATTCAGCAAGGACGATGTCCTGCGCTTTGTCATCAACTACGCCGGGATGATCGAAAAGCCGGGCCTGGTCAAGATGTCCTTTTTCAACCCGCCCAACTACATCGGAGCGATCACCGCCAGGAACAGGCCTCTGGCCAGGAAAATCGCTGGTTTCATCAGCGAGGCCGGGTTGAGGACGGAGTTCACGCCGGACATCAAGAAGTACGAGTGGAAAAAAACGATCCTCAATGCTGCCCTGATGCCGGTCTGCGCCACCACCGGCCTGACCATGAGGGAGGCCATGGCCGGGGAAGACACCCGCTTTCTCTGCGAGCAGATTCTCCTGGAATGCATCCGGGTGGCCAGGAAAGTCGGCTACACATACGAGGACAACTTTTTTGAAAACTGCCTGGCCTATCTCTCCAACGCCGGCAACCACAAGCCCTCCACATCCATCGACCTCGAGGCGGGAAATCCCATCGAGTACATCTTCCAGCCCATCATTGACTACGGGAAGAAAAAGCGAACGCCCACCCCGTATCTGGAATCCCTGACGAAAGTTATCAGGACGCTGGAAAAGAGAGCGCGGTCAAGGCACCCCTGAAATACTTCAAGATGGTTTCGGACTGCCGGGCAGAAGACCGCTCTTCACGCCGTTTTCAATCAAAATAAAAAATGGAGCTTCAATAGAGCCTGAGGAAGGAGCAGTTGAAGGCCCTGGGCCGGCCGCTGCCGTCGCGCCGCACCTCCGCCCTCAGGTAGCAGGCCGGCGGATGGCCGAAGGTCAGGCACCTCCTCTCCCCCACCCCCTCCAGAAGCCCGGTTTCATCCTCGAAGAGAAAGAAATACTTCCGGCCCCTGGCCACCGCTTTCTGGCGGGCATCCGCCACCCTGACCACAAGCTCCACCTCCTGGCCGACGCAGTCGCTCAAATCCCGGATGCGGAGGGCCGGCCGCCGGCCCTCGAAGAGGGAAAGGGGGTCTCCCTCCGGGTCAAACCCGAGCGAGTCGATGAGCATCCGCCTTTTCTCCTTCGGGTCGAGGTCTGAGACCTTCTCCACATCCTCCAGTCCCCTGAAATAGCGGAGGACCTGCCGCGTCCGCCGGGGCTCGAGGGAATCGAAAACACCGGCCTTGATGAGGGCGAGGAGCCCGGCCTTGCTCAGGGGCACCCGGCCGAGGAAGTCCTCCACGGAGAGGTAGGCGCCGTTTTTTCTCTCCTCGATGATTTTCTCCGCAGTCTTCAGGGCCATTCCCTTGATGGCGGTCAGGCCGACCCGGATGGACTTTCCTTCCACCGTGAACTGGCAGGAGCTGCCGTTGGCGTCCGGGCCGAGGATGCGGATCCCCTGCCTCCTGGCCTCCTCGATGTACTCCGTCAGGTCGTAGTAGCCTCCGCCGGCGTTGAGGACAGAGGTAAGGTAAGGGACCGTGTGGTGGGCCTTCAAATAGACGGCCTGGTAGGCCATGCCCGCATAGGAGGCGCTGTGGGACTTGTTGAAAGAGTAGGAGGAAAACTCCTCCATGACTTTCCACAGCTTCCCGACCTCGGCCGGCGTGTAGCCTCTCTCCCCTGCTTCCCTGAAGAAACGGGCTCTCAGCCGCGGGTCCACTGCCCTCGCTTTCAGGGACCGGCGGAGGATCTCTCCCTCTCCCGGGGGCATTCCCGCCACCCGCTCGGCAATCTGCATCACCTGTTCCTCGTAGAGGAGAATGCCTCCTGTCTCGGGAAGGACCCGCTCCATGAGGCCGTCGCGGGCCGCGGGCCGTCCCTCCCGGCTGCGGAGGAGAGCCTCTTTCATCCCGCTTTCGGTCGGCCCGGGCCGGATGAGGGCCAGAGCCTGGGTCAGCTCGAAGATCGTCTCCGGCTTCATGCGGCGGAGGAGGTTCATCATCGCCGGGCTCTCCACCTGGAAGCAGCCGATGGTCCGGCCTTCCCTGAGGAGGCTGTAGGTTTTCTTATCCTGAGGAGGGATGGCCCGGATGTGGAGCATCCTTTTTGTCTCGGAAATGGCGGCCAGCCCCCGCACCGACAGCAGGTCGAGCTTGATGAGCTTCAGGTCTTCCACGGCGTCCCGGTCGTACTGGGACATGAGATAGCCCTTGGCTGACTCCGCGAGGGGAAGGTAGCGGCTGGCCGGCGAAGGGGTCAGCAGCACCCCTCCCACGTGGAGGGAGACCTCGCAGAAGACAGACCCCAGATCAGAGGCTGCCTTCCAGACCTCCGCGTATCCGGCTAAGGGTCTGTCTTTCCTGAGGAAATCCGGCTCGGCGAACAAGGGAATCCTCTTTGTCAGCGCCCGCGCCTCCCCGGGCGGCAGGCCGAAGGCGCGGGCGGTCTCGTAGAGGGCGGAACGGGCGCGGAAGTTCTTCAGGCTGCAGACAAAGGCCGCCCCTGTCTTCCCCTTGCCGTATTTCTCCAGCACATATCTGAGGACCAGGTCCCTTTTGCGGGAGTCAAAATCGAGGTCGATGTCCGGCGGGTCGTCGCGGCCCCGGTTCAGAAACCTCTCGAAGTAGAGGTCGTACTCGAGAGGGTCGATGTGGGAAACACCCAGCAGGTAGGCCAGGTAGGAGGAAGCGCCCGAGCCCTTGAGGTTGTGGAGGATGCCGCTGCGGCGGGCGAACTCGACCACGTCGTGGACAATGAGGAAGTAGGGAGCAAAGCCGGACTCCTCGACTGCGGCCAGCTCCTGTCTGGCCCGCTGCCGCGCCCGCCAGCTGAGGGTCTTGAAACTCACCAGCCTGTCCATCACCACCTTCCTCAGCGTGACGGGGAAAAGGTCTTCCGGGAGAGCGGGCACGATGCCGGCAAAGGGGAAGCGGCACTTCCCGGCCACCTCTAAGGTCCGGCGGAAAAACTCTCCGGCCTCAGGGCCAAACCTTCTGAGGGCCAGGGCTTCCTGGTCGGGGCCGAAAACTTCCATCCGGTCCCTGAGCCTCTCCCGTTCCGGAGGGAAGGGCACCTTTTTCTGGATGGAACGCAGGAGGATCAGCCTCTCCGGGTTTCCCGCATACTTCAGGGAATTGGCCCAGACGAGGGGCCAGCCACGGCTCTTCGATAGGCTGAGAGCTGTTTTGAAGTTAAAGAAATCAACGCCCAGGTAGAAATCCCCGGCGGCGCCGGAGGCCAGGACCTCCGGAGGAAGCTCCCTGTCTTCCGGCCGGGGGATGAAGACGACGACCAGCCCCTCTGTCTTTTCCATCTCCCTGCGGTTGAAGGTCTCCATCAGGTTCCCGTATCCCTCTGCGGTCCTGACCAGGAAGAGGAAGGTTTTCCCCTGGATCTCCAGCTCACAGCCGAAAATCGGGCTGAAGCCGGCCGCCGCGGCTGCCCTTTTCCACTCGCCCCAGCCGTAGAGGTTCTGGATATCGGTCAGGGCTGCGCAGGGAAGTTTTCTGGCGGCGACCCAGGCGGCAAGCTCCCTGAGCGTCAGCGCTCCCTTCCCCTTGCTGTAGACAGAGTGAACTCGGAGAGGGATGAACATCCTGGCCTACTTCGTCAGGGAGGCGGTCTTGAGGACAAAGCCCCGGTCGCGGTCAAAGACGTAGAGGCTTTCCAGCATCTTCTCCCGGCCGGTGAGGAGCGAGCCGAACCCGTATTTTTCCCTCACCTCGTCCACGGCCAGACCCAGTTTCTCCGGCCGTTCGGAGTAGGGCTCGAAAAGAGAGAGGGGCCTGGCCCGGACCAGGTCAGAGGCTTTCACTCCCACCAGCCGCAGGGCAAGGCGGGAGGAGGAGAAAAACTGGAGGAAAAGCTCCTGGGCAATCCTGTAAATCTTCCCCATCTCCTGGACAGGACTGAGGAGCAGGCGCCTGCGGGCTTCGGTCCTGAAGTCCGAATACCTGACCTTGACCTCGATGATGTGGGCAAAAAGGCGGCCCTGCCTCAGGGGAAGGGTCAGCCGGTCGCAGAGATAGGCCAGGTGAGCCAGGAGGAGCCGCCGGTCCCAGATGTCCTCCAGAAAGGTCGTCTCCCTGGAGATGGACCCGGGGATGGAGGCGCTCGCCAGCGGACGGGCGTCGATCCCCCGCGACTGGAGGTAGATCTCCTCCCCATTCAGCCCGAAGAGCGAGCGCAGGCTGGCCCGCTGCAGTCCCCACAGGTCGCCGATCCTGTGGATGTTGAGCATGCGGAGGATGACCTGGGCCCTGGGCCCTATGCCGGGCAGGGACTCGATCCCCAGGTCCCTGAGGAATTCCTCCTCCCTGCCGGGCTCGACCTCCACCAGCCCGCCGGGCTTGGCCCGGCTGGTGGCCAGCCTGGCCAGAATCTTGTTGGGCCCCACTCCCAGCGAAACGGCGAGACCAAGCTCCTTCTCCACGGTGTCTTTAACCTCCCGGACCGTCCGGGAAAAAGAGGGATAAAGCGGCCGGCAGCGGGTGAGGTCCAGGTAAGCCTCATCCAGGGACGCCTTCTCCACATCGGGCGTGTAGCGGGAGAGGAGGCGGAAAAACTTATCGGAGAAGGCGCTGTAAATCTGGTAGTTGCCCCTGATGAAGATGCCGTGCGGACAGAGCTGGTAGGCCTTGCGCAGGGGCATGCCGGAATGGACGCCGCAGCGGCGGGCCTCGTAGGAGGCGGTGGACGCGACTCCCCTCTCGTGGGGAAGGCCGCCGACGATGACCGGCTTTCCCTTAAGGGAGGGGTTGAGGAGCACTTCCACGGCTGAAAAAAAGGCGTCGATGTCGACATGGACGATACATCTCCTTCTCATTGTTTCTCACCTCTTTTCCCGTCGACCTGAATGGAGAGCGAACCTCAGTACTTCCTCAGAACACCGACCACTCTTCCCAGAACCCTCAGCTCCCTGACCTGGATCGCTTCAAACTCCGGGTTTTCGGGCGCAAGAAAGACCTCGCCGTCCTTGATCCTCAGCCTCTTCAGGGTCACAGACCCGTCATCGAGGAGAGCGACCACCATCTCTCCGGAGTTGGCCGAGTTTGTTCTCTCCACGAGCACCCAGTCGCCGTCGTCGATGTAGGCATCCACCATGCTCTTTCCGTCGACGCGGACGCAGAAGATGTTTCCCTTTCTCCGGCCCACCATCCACTCCGGGACCTCCATCGCCTCTCCCGAGAGATCGAAGACCTCCTTGGGCTGGCCGGCAGGCACAAGTCCCACCAGGGGGACCCGGGTCTGACTCTCCAGGGGAGCGGGAAAGCCTGAAAGCCTCAGCTCTCCCCCTTTCCTCTCGAGATAGCCTTTCTTCTCCAGGCTCAGGATGTGCTTGAACACGGCCGAGGGGCTGGCGATGCCCAGCGCCTCACCCAGCTGCCTGACCGTGGGCGAATAGCCGTTCTCGAGGATGAACTGCCCTATGGTCTCCAGGACGCTCTTCTGCCTCGCCGTGAGCCCCTTACGGTGTTTGTTCACCATTTTGTTCACCATTTATATTAATAGTCCCCTGCCCGGCTTTTGTCAAGAGGAAATCGAAAAAAATTTTAAAAAAAGGGGACAGGCCCCTTTTTTCCACTTGTCATTGCGAGCGACCGAAGGGAGCGTTGGAAAAAGGGGCCTGTCCCCTTTTTAAAGTTTCCAGCCGCCGGCGACGATGAGGTTGGTCCCGGTGATAAAACCCGCCTCCTCGGAGGCCAGGAACAGAACAGCTCGCGCCACATCCCTGGGCCGGCCGAGCCTTCCCCGCGGAATATCCCGGCTCCCGGGAAGAATCCCTCCCTCCATGAGCCCCGGAGAAACCATGTTGACCGTGATCCCAGAGGAGGCCACCGAGGCGGCCACCGAGCGCGTGAGGATCAGAAGGCCTGTCTTGGCGACGGCATAGGGAGCGATGTCGGAAAAGGCCGCGATCTGCTCGACCCGGCTGTAGCCGAGAGTCACGAT
>CAYZDV010000017.1:560-23267 GCA_964477275.1 uncultured Eubacteriales bacterium | reverse complement strand
TCATCAGTCTGGCTCTGGTCAGCCCTCCCAGCCGGGAGATCTTCAGGTTGACAGCGTCCATGGCCCGGCGCTCGCGGGCAGCTAACAGGGACTCCTCTCCCCTTATCACTTCATCCAGAACCATGGGAAGATGGGTGTGTTCGCGGACAGCGAGGCATTCTTCGAGGGTGGAACACGGCTGCTCGAGGTAAAAGTCCCTGCCTTCAAGGGCATTGGCCACGCGGATGGCCTCATGGGTGAGCCAGCCGGTGTTGGCATCGGCCACCAGGATGTCCCCTTTGCCGAGCACATCCAGCACGGCCTGGATGCGCCGCACATCCTCATCCGGATCGCCGCCGACCTTGAGCTGGAACCGGCGGTAGCCCTCCTCCCTGTACAGGGTCACGGCTTCGGCCATTTCCTCCGGTGAACCCTGGGATATAGCCCGGTAGAGAGGAAAGTCCTCGATCAGGCGGCCGCCGAGCAGGGTGCATACGGGGAGTCCGGCTGCCTGGCCCAGAATATCCCAGCAGGCAATATCCAGGGGAGATTTGATAGAATTGTGACCGGTCAGAGCTCGATCCATGATGGCGTTAACGCGGTGCAGCTGGCGGGGGTCCTGACCGAGAAGCAGAGGACCGATCTCCTCAATTCCTCCGGGCAGGCCGCGGGCAAAGGCATCCATGTAGGCCGATCCCAGAGGGCAGACTTCTCCAAAGCCGGTTATCCCTTCATCGGTGGAGACTTTCACGATGCTGCTCAGAAAATCTTTGACAGCATGCCCCCTGGACCAGGCATATTTTTTATCGAGAAGCATGTATTTGACCTGAAAGAGGTCGATCCGGACGATTTTCATGGATGCCTCCCTTCTTCCCGGGACGAACACGAGGACAGTCCCGAGGAGTCAAAATCCGGCATTATCTCTTTCCGAACTTCTTGCGGAAATCATCGGCCGGCGTCATCTCTCACAGGCCGGCCAGCCTGTTCAGCCTTTCCCAGTCCCTGTCCACCTTTTTCTGGAATTCCTCGAGCATCCATGCGTTTTCCTCCTTGAACAGATGACGGAACCGGCCCTGAGACTTGATCCAATCGAGGACAGGCTTTTTTTCTTTGGGCTTGTAGTTGATCCTGTATTTGCCGTTTTCCACCTCGTAAAGGGGCCAGAAGCAGGTATCCGTGGCCAGCTGGGCCAGCCGGACACCCTGAGACTCGTCGTATTTCCACTCGGTGGGGCAGACGCAGAGGACATTGAGAAAAGCGGGGCCTTCCACCTCGAATGCCTTCTTGGCCTTGTTGTAGAGATCCTGCCAGCGGAAAGGGCTGGCCTGGGCCGCATAGGGAATGTCATGGGCGGCCATGATTCCGGTCAGGTCTTTCCGCCACTGTATCTTTCCGGGACTCTTGGTCCCTTCGGGCGAGGTGGTGGTCGACGCGCCCATGGGAGTGGCCGAAGACCTCTGGCCTCCGGTGTTGGCGTAGGCATTGTTGTCGTAACAGAGATAAACGATGTCATGCCCCCGCTCCATGGCTCCGGAGAGCGCCTGGAGACCGATGTCGTAGGTCCCGCCGTCACCGCCCACGCCCAGAAACTTGATTTTTTTGTCCGGAGAGATTTTTCCCTTTTTCTTCATGACTTTATACATGGCTTCCACGCCGGCAATGGTGGCTGCCGCGTTCTCGAAAGCGCTGTGAATCCAGGTGCAGTTCCACGAAGTCCGGGGAAAGATCGTGGTGCAGACTTCCAGGCAGCCAGTGGCGTTGGCGATGATAACCGGGTCTTCGGTCGCCCTCAACACCACCTTGAAGATGAGGGGAATTCCGCACCCCAGGCACATGCCATGCCCGGCGACCAGTCGATCTTCCATCGCTGCTAAATCTTTGAGTTTGGCCATCTCTCTCTCCTTTACTCTCTCAAATTGATGTAGCCCAGCCTCTCCTCCACTTTTCCTGTTTCCGCGATTCTTTCCAGCTTGAGGGCAACTTCCTTGAAGTGCTCGACCATAATGTCTCTTCCTCCGAGGCCGTAGACATAATTCACAATATGGGGGCGCTCGGAGTAGTCGAAGAGGGCGGAGCGGATCTCGGTGAACAGCGGCGCACCGAAGGCTCCGGGGCTGGATGACCTGTCCAGGATCGCCACCGCCTTCATCTTTTTCAGAGCTTCCGCTATCTTTATACTGGGAAAAGGACGGAAAACGCGAGGTTTGAGGAGTCCGACTCTCTTTCCCTCGGACCTCAGCTCATCAACGGCATCCTTGCAGGTTCCGGCAGCCGAGCTCATGACGACAATGCACAGCTCGGCATCATCCATCCGGTATTCTTCGAAGAAGCCGTAAGGACGGCCGAATTTCTTTCCATACTCCTTTCCCACTTCCTCGATGATTTGAGGGGCATTCTCGATACCCTCAATCTGGTTCCGTTTGTGCTCGAAGTAATAATCGGTGAAATCGATGGGGCCGACAGTCATCTTCCGGCTCGTATCCAGGAGAGGATAGACAGGTTGGTATTCTCCGATGAACTTCTTGACCCGCTCGTCGTCCTCGACCTGAATGACTTCCACGGAGTGGCTGATGATGAAGCCGTCCAGACCGACCAGAACCGGAGTCCGGACATCGGGATGCTCCGCGATCCGGAAGGCCTGGATGAAATTATCGTAGGCTTCCTGACATCCTTCCGAATAAATCTGGACCCAGCCGGAATCCCGGGCCCCCATGGTGTCGCTGTGGTCGCCGTGGATGTTGATGGGCGCGCTCAGGGACCGGTTGACGATGGCGGCCACGATGGGCAGCCTCAGCCCGGCTGCGATGTAGAGCATCTCCCACATCAGGGCCAGCCCCTGGGAGGCCGTGGCGGTCATGACTCTCCCCCCGGCTGAGGCGGCGCCGATGCAGACGCTCATCGCGCTGTGCTCGCTCTCCGGGCAGACGAACTCGCCGGAGATCTGGCCGTCGGCCTGAAACTTGGCGATGGTCTCCACGATGGCCGTGGAGGGGGTGATGGGATAAGCGGCCACCACATCCGGGTCGATCTGCCGGACAGCTTCAGCAATGGTCTGGTTTCCGTTGAGCGTTTTCAGCGTGCTCATTTTTCCCTCCCTTCGGCCAGGGTGATTTCCTCTTTAACCATGACAATGGCTTTCTCCTTGGGCGGACACTCCACAGAACAGATCCCGCACCCGGTGCAGTAGTCGTAATTGATTCCTTTCACCTCTCCGTTTTCCACGCGGACGGCAAAATGGGGACAGTAAAGCCAGCAGAACAGACACTGAATGCAGTTTTCCTCGATGAATTGGGGTTTGATCCCGGAACGCCAGGTGCCGGTCAGATTCTGGACCGAGTTTCCGGCGTCCAGGTTAATGGTGCCGATGGTTAATTCCTTCCAGGTTTCTTTTTTCATCCTTCCTTGACCTCCTTGAACGCTCTGTCGATGGTCCGCATGTTCTTCTCCACAACCTCCTTCCTCAGTTTTTTGGCCAGAGAAACCCTGATGTTCTTCTTGAACTTCTCCAGGTCCATCATTCCCGTGACCTTGACCAGAGCGGCGACCATCGGCACGTTGGGAATGGCCCTTCCCAGTTCATCCAGGGCAATGCTGTTCGCATCCAGAACGTAAATCTTCTTTTTGTCCAGGGAAAGCTTTTTCCGGATGAGGCCAACGTCGAAAATGGTATTCATGAGAAAGACCGCATCCTCTTTAGCCCCGCTGGTAATATCCACCAAGCCCAGCAGAGAGGGGTCGGTGACCACCACGATATCAGGCTCGTAGACCTGGCTGTGGGAACGGATGGGCCTCCGGCTGATGCGGTTAAAGGCCAGGATCGGTGCCCCCCTCTTCTCTGCCCCGAATTCGGGGAAGGCCTGAACGTGCAGGTCCTTTTCCCTGGAGAGCACATCAGCCAGGGTGGCGGCTGCGGTGACCACACCCTGACCGGCCCGGCCGTGCCAGCGGATCTCAGTTGTTTCTTTCATCGCACCTCCTTTCGCTCAAACAGCTTGTTTTTTGGATGACCCTGCTCTTTATGAAAAAACCGTGAAGCCTGAACCTCCTGGATTCAAACCGTCGGTTCAACCTCTCCGGCCTCAACTTCCTCTCCTGTTCCTTCCCATTATCCACCGCTCAATCCCTGAATTCTGTCCTTCCCTCCAGAGCCTTTCTGATGGTCACCTGGTCGGCGTAATCGATGTCCGATCCCACAGGCAGCCCCATGGCCAGCCGGGTCACTTTCAGCCTGAACTCCCTGATGGCCTTCACCAGGAAGAGGGCGGTGGCCTCTCCCTCGACGGTGGGGTTGGTGGCGATGATGACCTCTTTGAAATGGCCCTCTCTGATCCTTTTCACCAGCTTTTCTATGCGGAGTTCGTCCGGCCCGATCCCTTTCAATGGGGAGAGGGCTCCCAGGAGCACATGGTACCGGCCGTGATAAATTTCGGTTTTCTCGATGGAAGAGATGTTGAAGGGTTCTTCGACGATGCACAGCAGTTCATCGCTCCGGTTGGAGTCGGAGCAGTACTCACAGGGTTCGACGTGGGTCAGGCTGTTGCAGATGGAACAGTAAAATGTGTTCTGTTTGGCATCTCTGACGGCTTCGGCCAGGCTTTCCACCTCCTCTTTGGGGAGCCGGATGAGATAAAAGGCGATTCTCTGGGCGGTTTTGGCGCCGATGCTGGGAATTTTCTTCAGCTCTTCGATGAGGCGGTTCAGAGGATGACTGTGATCGAGCATCAAAAGAGTCCCGGGAACTTCAATCCTGAGCCGAGACTTCCCACTTTCTGGGACATCTCATCATCCACCTTGGCAGCGGCATCGTTGAAGGCGGCCACAATCAGGTCCTGAAGCATTTCCACGTCCTCCCTGCTGACGACTTCAGGGTCGATGCGGAGGGTCAACAGGCTTTTGGTGCCGTCCAGAGTGACGATCACCATCCCGCCGCCGCTCGAACCTTCCACTCGCATCTCGGCCAGTTCTTTCTGGAGCTTCTCCTGCATTTCCTTTGCGGCTTTGAGCATCTTTTGAAAATTGCCAATGCCTTTCATTGTTTTCTCCTTGAAGGGAAAAGACGGTCTTCTATCCTTTTCTCTCTGTCCTCTCGACGGGTTTTACGGAAATGACCTTTGCCCTGAAAGTTTCCATAAAAGACCGGACAGAGGGGTCCTTCATGGCCATCTCGATTTCCTTCTCTCTTTTGCCCTGAACCTCCCCGGGTTCTTCTGTAATCATCTTCCCTTCATCCTGAGGAGCAGCGTCCGATGCGGGCTCTCCGGAAGGAACTTTCTCTGTCTGGGGCGAATCCGGGACGATTTTCTTGACGCCTGGCCCTCTCATCTCCCTTTTGATTTCCTCCAGCTCCTGAAGAAGCTCCTTCATCGGGATGATCTTCTTGAAATGGCAGAGTTTGACCAGAAAGACCTCCAGATAGATTCGGGGATGAGAGGAAAACTTCAGCTCCTGCTCGCCATCCTGAAGGGCCACAAGATGCCGGAGCAAATCCTCGTCAGCGGCTTTCTCCGCTTCGTTCTTCAAATCCCGGATATCTTCTTCGTTCAGAGGCAGCAGGTCCTGGGGAGCTTTGATCGATTTCACCAGAAGCAGATTCCGGAAATGCTGGATGAGTTCCTTGTAAAAGTGCCTGAGGTCGTACCCATTTTCGATCACCCTCTCCACCAGAGGGAATATCTCCTGGGGCTTTTCATCGAGGATGGCGCTGGAAAAGGCAAAGAGTATCTCCCTGTTGATGGTTCCCAGGATCTCCTTTAAATCCTCGTCTCTGACGATCTCTCCGGAAAAGGCCACGGCCTTGTCCAGCAGGCTCTGTGCATCTCTCAGGCTTCCGTCTGCGGCTTCGGCGATGAGGTTGAGACCGAAAGAGGAAATCGTTATGCCCTCTTTCTCCGTGATATCCAGGAGATGTTTGATGATGTCGTTCTGGGAGATTTTTTTGAACTCAAAGTGCTGGCAGCGGGAGATGATGGTGGCCGGGACCTTGTGGAACTCCGTGGTGGCAAAGATAAACACCGTATGGGGAGGGGGTTCTTCCAGCGTCTTGAGCAGGGCGTTGAAGGCCTCACGGGTGAGCATGTGGACTTCATCGATGATGATGACCTTGTACCGGCTGTGGATGGGTCTGTACTTGACGCCTTCCCGCAGAGACCGGACCTCATCGATGCCCCGGTTGGAAGCTCCGTCGATTTCCAGGACATCCACCGATCGATCTTCGTTGATGGAGGTGCAGAATTCGCACTTGTTGCACGGAGTTGCGGTCGGTCCGTGCTGGCAGTTCAGGGATTTGGCCAGGATGCGGGCCGCGGTTGTTTTTCCCACCCCTCTCATTCCAGAGAAAATATAGGCATGGGCGACCCTGTTGTTTTTGATGGCATTCCTGAGGGTCTGGACCACGGGTTTCTGGCCGACCATCTCCTCGAATGTTCTGGGCCTGTACTTTCGGGCGTAAATCAAATAGGTCATTTTGCGTGATGTAAGGAATCAGGCAGGAAAGACACCTTCCTGATTTTAAGCTTTATATTATCACAACTCCGGCTCAATTCAAAAATTTTTTTGCCGGGGGAAGGTCTCTTCCCGGTCGGATTCCCGGCCATCGAAGACAAAGCCTGAGCGCTGCGGATGTCCGGTTACCGGGCGGTTAGAGATCAATTCATCTCGGGTTTCATGACCCCTGAAGGATCGCGGCAAATGGCATTTCGGGGTGAAAATGGCTAAAATGTCATAAGCAGGGAGACAGAATGAAGAGAAATTCCTCCCAGAAATCGGCCCCGTCAGCATCCCTCGTCGAAATCCACCTGGCCGTGCTCCTCTTCGGCCTGGCCGGGCTCTTTGGGAAATGGCTCGCTCTTTCGCCTTTCCTCATCGTGCTCGGCAGGGTCTTCTTCGCCAGCCTGACCCTGGCCCTGATTCTCCGGGTCTCGGGGAAGGGCATGAAGGTCGAAGGCAGGAATGTCTTCGCTTATTTTGTCCTCCTCGGGCTGATCCTTTCTGCCCACTGGGTATCTTTTTTCCAGTCGATCCAGGTCTCCACTGTGGCAGTGGGACTTCTCTCCTTCTCCACCTACCCGGTCTTCACCACTTTTCTCGAGCCGCTTCTCCTCCGGGAAAAACTGGTCAAAACAAACGTTTTCTTCTCGCTGTTCTGCCTCAGCGGGGTTTTCCTCATCATCCCCCGCTTCGAACTCTCTGATTCCACATTTGCGGGAGTCCTCTGGGGTCTCCTTTCAGGGCTGACTTTTGCCCTGCTGACCATCGCCAACCGGAAGCTGGCCCAGCGGTATTCCAGCCTCCTTGTGGCCTTCTACCAGGATTTCTTCGCCACCCTCTTCCTCCTCCCCCTTTTTTTTGTGCTCAGGCCCCTGCTGACCACGAGGGATATCCTTCTCCTTGTGGTCCTGGGAGTCATCTGCACGGCCGGTTCGCACACTCTTTTCATTGAGGGGATGAAAAAGATCAGGGCTCAGACCGCAAGCTTGATCCACTTCCTCGAGCCGGTCTACGGCATCATCTTCGCCTTTCTCTTCCTCCGGGAGATTCCCTCGCTGCGGACAATATCGGGAGGAGTGGTCATCCTCTTCGGCCAGGTGTTTATGCTGCTCAGGATGCGCCGTTTTCCCGGCGAGAGCGAAGAGAGATAAGCGGCCGAGTCATGCGGAATACCCATTGGCCGGCGATGCGGAAAAGCTCAGAAGGATGAAGGGAAAAGTGTCCCGGATTTCGGAGCGGATGACTGTTGAGAATTATTTCTTGATGGCCTTATTGACTGTTTTCTGATCGGCTTCCTCTTACTCCTGATCTTTCTTTTTCTTGATCACCTTCTTCTCCCCTTCTTTTTTCTCTTCTTCCTCTTTCTTCACCGCTTGTTTCTTTTCCTCTTCGTGCCTCTTCTGGATACTGGTCTTTTCCCCTTCATGGCTCTTCTTGATGTTAATTACCTTGCTCTGGTGTTCCCGTTCGATCCGGGCTTTCTCTGTCTCTGTCCTGGCGGATTGTTTCTCTGCTTCTTTATTTCTGATCAGGTCCTCGATTTCCTTTTCCTGGCTCTTTTCCAGCAGCTTGAGCTCCCGCTCCTGCATTTCCTTCAGGCTTCTCTCTCTCTCTCCGGGAGAAACAGCCGCTTCTTTCTCTTTTTCTGTCGCTTTGATAGTCATTCTTTCCCTGGAAATCTTGACGCTGGCTTCTTCCTTGTCGAGAACGGTCTTCGGCCTGGCGGCCTCGCTCTTTTTTATCTGGGGTCGATAGACCTCAACCACGCCAGGGGCTTCTCTTCTCGCTTCCGGCTTAGCCGCGTCTTTGAGCTCATATTTGGTGATTTTCTGCCTGGTAATTCTCTGAACCCGGTCAACGCCGATCCCTTCGTTGACCACCATGTTGCCGCGGACAGAGATGTTCGTCTGGTGGACGGTATACCTGATGATGGTCACGTTTCTTTCCCTGGGAAAGATGTAAAGATGGAGCTGCGGGGTCAAGAAATAGGTTCCATCCACGAATATCCAGTAATACTCAGGGATGTTGAAGGCAATATGCCTGATTCCCACTCCAGGGACAAAACGGACGCCGGGCGGAAGAGGAGCCCAGCCGATGTAAATGTTGCTGGAGCGCCAGGTCACCCAGCATGGACCCCAGATCACATCCGGAACCCAGAACCAGCCGAGGTCTCTTTCCCAGCCCCAGCGGCCGTAATGAAAGGGCGCCCAGCCCCAGACGAGAGTGGAATGCCATGTCCAGCCATAATCTGTCCAGATCCAGTGGCCGAGAGTGTACGGACGCCAGCCATAAGGCATATTGTAGGGAACCCACACATAGCGGTATGCAGGATGATAGATCCAGATACCATAAGGCGAAAGGTATTCATAAAAGTAGGAGATGTCCAGGCCGGGTCCGGGCGACGGCGGCTGGTAATACTCCTCCGCTTCGGGTGCAGGTGGCCGCCTTTCACCGCTGTAAGGAACGTACATGATACAGCCTGCGGCAAAAATCAAAGACAGAAGAATGACAAAATGGATTTTTCTCATGATTGTTCCTCTCTATTCGAGTCGGCTTTATGATACCGGAGAAGAAATAATTTTTCAACTCGATATTCAGTCCAGATCCTTGAAAACCTGACGGACGCGCTTGAAGGCCCAGTCGAGCTCTTTCTGCTGAATGACGAGCGGCGGGGCAAAACGGATGACGTGCTCGTGGGTCTCCTTGCAGAGAAGGCCCTTTTCTTTCAACGCCTCGCAGAAGCGCCTGGCTCCTCCTGCTTCGGGCCTGAGCTCGATGCCCATCAGTAAGCCTTTTCCTCTGACCTCCCTGATGTGCCGGCTCTTGAGCGTCTTCAGCCTTTCCAGGAAGTATTTTCCCTGTTCGGCAGAGTTTTCGAGCATTTTCTCTTCGACCAGCACCTTGATCGCTTCGCGCGCCAGAGCGCAGGCCATGGGGTTTCCGCCGAAAGTGGAGCCGTGTTCTCCGGGCTTGAAGAGGCCCAGGATTTCCCGCGGAGAAAGAACGGCGGAGATGGGATAAAAGCCTCCGCCCAGGGATTTGCCGATGATCATCACATCGGACTTGATTCCTTCATGCTCGCAGGCAAAGAGCTTTCCTGTCCGTCCCAGACCGGTCTGGATCTCATCGGCCATGAAGAGAACATTGTGTTTTTCGCATATCTCTTTGGCCTTTTTCAGGTAGCCTTCGGCCGGGATGAGGATTCCGGCCTCAGCCTGGACAGGCTCGACCAGGAAAGCCGCAGTGTTGGGGGTGATCGCCTTTTCCAGGGCCTCCGGGTCGCCAAATGGAACGAGCGCGAAGCCGGGCGTGAAGGGGCCGAAATCATCCCTGTAAAGGGGCTCGGTGGAAAAGCTGACGACGGTCACTGTCCGTCCGTGGAAATTGTTGGAGCAGGCGATGATTTCCGCGCCGTCTCTCGGCACTCCTTTGACCTGACAGGCCCATTTCCGGGCAATCTTGATCGCCGTCTCCACAGCCTCAGCCCCGGAATTCATCGGAAGCACCATGTCATAGCCTGTCAGTTCACAGAGCTCTTTGGCCAGAAGCGGCCACTGGTCGTTGCGAAAGGCGCGGGAGGTGAGGGTCAGCCGCTCCGCCTGTTTCATGAGCGCTTTCACCAGACGCGGATGACAGTGACCCTGGTTGACCGCAGAGTAGGCGCTCAAGAAATCAAGGTACTTTTTTCCCTCCACATCCCAGACCCAGATGCCTTTTCCTTTGGTGATGACCACATCCAGAGGATGATAATTGTGGGCTCCATAGAGGTCCTCCAGGACGACGTAATCTTGAGTGTCCATCTCTTCTCTCCTTCTTTTCTGCGCCTGCGATTTTGTTCTTAAACCGGATTAGCGAGACAATCATGGCGGAGAGGGTGGGATTCGAACCCACGGTACGACATCGAGCCGCACACACGCTTTCCAAGCGTGCTCCTTAAGCCACTCGGACACCTCTCCGCTTGTGAACCGATGCGGAAAACGAGGAAAGCGTGAAGTATTAAACTATCAAAAAACGGCCCTCCGGTCAATTTCATGCGGCTCAGCAGTCCCGCCACGTCTCCAACCACGTTAGAGGTCTTCTCTGGAGCGGAGAGGGTGGGATTCGAACCCACGATCCCGATAACTCGGGATAGCGGTTTTCGAGACCGCCGCCTTCAACCACTCGGCCACCTCTCCGCATCTGGCAGTGCTTGAACACGCTGTGGATGAAAATGTTCGGGTCAGGAGGCCGATCCTGACTTTCGTTTTCCGGCAAAAAAATCTTTTAGAATTTTACCGCATTCCCCGGCCAGCACTCCACCCTTGACCTCGATGCGGTGGCTCATTCTCTCCAGGGGAAATTCCATCACGGAGCGCAAAGCCCCGCTTTTAGGGTCATCGGCTCCGAAAACAAGCCTCTGGATTCGGGCCTGAAAAGCTGCACCCAGGCACATAGCGCAAGGCTCGAGGGTCACATAAAGGACAGAACCAGTAAGCCTGTAATTTTTCTTTTTTGCGCCAGCCTTTCTCAGAGCCAGGATTTCCGCATGGGCCGTGGGGTCGTTCCTGGCTATGGGCTGATTGTGGGCCCGGCTGACGATGCCGTCGTCCGAAACCAGAACCGCTCCCACCGGCGCCTCGCCGTTCTTCATCGCTTTGCGGGCTTCGGCCAGCGCCTGGCGCATGAAAAATTCATCGTCCATATCCTGCACCTTCCAGGCGGGTTGATTGTACATGTGTTTCCCGAATGTGTCAAAGGAATGGGGCAAAGTGAGCGTGACTTTGAGCGAACCATCCCGAGCCTCATGGCGACCTCAGGGAAGGCGGAAGCTTTATCTCTGCCTGCGGCTGTGTTATGATAAACACAATTCAATCTATAAAAAGGAGGTTCAAATGAGGAGTGATTTTCCATCCCTGGAAATCAAGCTGCCCAAAATCAAAACAGGCGTTCTCAAGCTCATCGTCCTTGCCGTGGTCATCCTCATCCTGCTCTTCGGCTCTGTCTACCAGGTCAGCCCCGAGGAGATAGGCGTCATTCTCAGGTTCGGAAAGTTCGTGCGCACTTCTGACCCGGGTCTTCACTTCAAGATTCCTCTCGGGATCGAAAACCTGATCAAGGTTCCTGTCCAGAGACAGTTGAAGATGGAATTCGGCTTTCGCACCACAAGGCCCGGCATCAGGTCCGAATACCGGACCATTCCGGAGGCGGTAAGAGAAGCGGTGATGCTCACCGGTGACCTGAACGTGGCAGTGGTGGAATGGATCGTTCAGTACAAAATCAAGGACTCCTACAATTACCTGTTTAAAATACGGGACGTGGACAGCACATTTCGCTACATGAACGAGGCGGTGGTGAGGAAAATGGTCGGCGACAGCTCGGTGGATGAGGTGATCACCATCGGCCGGGCCCGAATCGAAAACGAGGCCAGAGACGAACTCCAGCAGATGTGCGACCTTTACGAAATCGGCATTCACGTCGACCAGCTCAAACTCCAGGATGTCAACCCGCCTGACGAGGTCAAGCCCTCTTTCAACGAAGTTAACGAATCCATCCAGGAAAAAGAGAGAAAGATCAACGACGCCTGGTCCGAATACAACCAGGAAATTCCCAGGGCCAGAGGTGAGGCCGAACAGATGATCAGGGGTGCGGAAGGATACGCCACCGAACGGGTGAACAGAGCCCGGGGGGATGCCGACCGGTTCATTTCCATCTACCGGGAATATGCCCGCGCTCCGCTGGTGACGCGAAAGCGGCTCTACCTGGAAACAATCAATGACATCCTGCCCAAAATCAGCAAGAAGATCATCTTCGATGAGAAGCAGAGAAATATCTTGCCCATCTTCAACCTGGGAGAGGAGGTGAAAAAATGAGCAAGCCGACAGCATATCTTATTGTCGGAATCGTGGTTTTTCTTGCCCTGATCGTCCTGCTCAATTCCCTCTATGTCGTCTCCGAAACCAACCAGGTCATCATCACGCAGTTCGGGGAGCCCAAAGGCGATGCCGTGACCGAACCGGGACTTCATTTCAAGGTTCCCTTCATCCAGAAAGCCAATTATTTTGAGAAGCGCTGGCTGGAGTGGGACGGCGACGCCAACCAGATCCCGACCAGGGACAAGAAATACATCTGGGTCGACACCTACGCCCGCTGGAGAATCAGCAACCCCCTGGTCTTCTTCCAGAGAGTCCGGGATGAGAGGGGCGGCCAATCGCGGCTCGATGACATCATCGACAGCGAAACACGAAACGCTGTCGCCAATTTCGACCTGATCGAGATTGTCCGCTCTTCAAACCGCGAGTTTGACCTCACCGAAGAACTGGAGGAGCTCGAAATTTCCACGGCCATCCCCCATATCCAGACAGGCCGGGAAAAAATCGCCCAGATTGTCCTGGAACGCTCCGCCCAGATCACATCCGAATTCGGCATCGATCTCAAGGATGTCCGGATCAAGAGAGTCAATTACGTGGATGAGGTGCAGAGGAAAGTGTTTGAGCGGATGATCGCCGAACGGAAACGAATCGCCTCCAAGTATCGTTCCGAGGGAGACGGAAGAAGCGCCGAGATCCGGGGCGAAAAGGAGCGGGAGCTGAAGGTCATCGAATCCGGAGCCTACCGGAAATCCCAGGAAATCAAAGGAAGAGCGGATGCCGAAGCCACCCGGATTTACGCTCAGGCGTATAACCTCGACCCGGAATTCTACCAGTTCATGAAGACACTGGAAACCTATGTGCAGAGCCTGAATAAGGAGACCTGGCTCCTGCTCTCCACGGACAGCGAATTCCTGAAGTACCTTAAAAGCTCAAGCAAGTAAAGTTAAGGATTATCTGTTCAGTAGAGATTTCAGCCGCTCGGTGGAGATATTGCCTCCGGTAAGGACAAGGGCAACCTTCTTCCCCTTCAACCTGTCCTTGATCTTCAACGCCGCAGCGAGGGGTGAAGCTCCGGCCTCCTCGGAGAGGTTCCGGATGAGTTCAAGATAAACGAGGATGGCCCGGGCCATCTCCTCCTCGGAGACAAGCACAAAGTCGGCCAGATAATCCTGAAGAATGCTCTGGGTCAGTTCGTAGCCCGCCTGGGTGGCCAGCCCTTCGGCCGCTGTCTCCATCCTGTCTTTCACGATCTTCTTGTTCTTCCAGGAGAGATAGGCGGCAGGAGCCTTCTCGGCCTGAACCCCGATCACCTGAACATCCGGGTTCAAGGCTTCCTTGACCAGGCAGCACCCGCTGGCTCCACTCCCCCCGCCGACCGGCACGATGATGACTTCCACCGACGGGCAATCCTCGAGAATCTCCACGGCATAGGTGGCCACGCCGGCAATCAGATAGGGCTCGTTGGCCGGATGGATGAAGCGGGCGTTCCGCTCAGCAGCCAGCTTTTCCGCATACTCCTTGGATTCGTCAAAGATCCGGCCGAAGAAAACGATGTTCGCTCCCAGCGCTTTGATGGCTTTCACCTTGACCGGGTTGGCCTTCTCGGGCATCACAATCGTTGCCGGCACTCCAAAAAGATTGGAAGCGTATGCCACTGAGAGGGCATGATTCCCGGTCGAAGCGGTGATGACGCCTTTTTCTCTCTGGTCATGAGCGAGATGGTAGATGAGATTGATTCCGCCTCTGGTCTTAAAGGCATTTGTCGGGAGGTGGTTTTCATGTTTGATGTAAACTCTGGTGTCCAGAAGCTGATTGAGCTGGGGATAGGAGTAGAGAGGCGTCCGGGGAAGATAGTCTTTGATGATGCTTCTGGCTTCCAGAACGTCTTTAAAGGTCGGTCGTTTTATGTTCATCGTCGAGCCTCACATCTTTTTTGACTCCCTCGAAACGCTCTTATCCAGGTTTTAAAAAATTCACCAGGTTATCCCTGTGGGGGAAGAGGACCGGCGTGCCTCCGGTGTGGAAAAAGACGATTTTCCCGTCCCTCTGAAACTCCCCTTTTTGAACGAGGTCAATGAGCGCGGCCATGGCTTTCCCGGTGTAGACGGGGTCAAGAAAGATGCCTTCTGTCACGGCCACCAGCCGGATGGCCTCTGCAACTTCCCGGGTCAGGACGCCATAGCCTTCCTGGATGTAGTCGTCCAGGACGATGGCATCCTCTTTTTTGACAATCGAACCGAGGCCCAGGGCTTTTTCCGTGTCCTGAGCGATGGCGAAAACATCCTTTGCATAGCTTTCCTTCTCATCGGAGACGCTGATGCCCACTACCCTGACATCTCCTTTCAGAGCCTTTGCTCCCACGGTCAGGCCGGCCTGGGTTCCTCCTGACCCTGAAGCATGGACAATACAGCGGGCATCAAAACCGATCTTTTCCGCCTGCTCGAACATCTCGGCACAGGCATTGACATAGCTGATGGCGCCCAGAGGTTTATCCATCGAGCCGCCCGCCATCGAGCCGCCGATAGGAGCGTTATAAGGAGTGTAGCCCCATTCCTTCACCTCGTTCTCCACTTCCTCGATGATGCCCTGAACATCTTCCATCCGGACCACCTTTCCTGGCCGAGCTGATTTGATCCGGATATCGGCCTCCAGGATGAAATCCAGAAGAAGGTTTCCGTCGTATTCTTCAGGAAGGTCATACGTTTTGAACAGAAGCAGGATGGGTTTGATGCCGAATTTGCGGGCCGCCGCCGCAGTCTGCAGACACCAGTTGGACTGGACGCTGGCCCAGGTGATGAGGACTTCCGCCTTCTTCTCCAGCGCATCACGGATGATGAACTCCAGCTTGCGGGATTTATTGCCGCCAAAGGCCAGGCCGGTGAGGTCATCTCTTTTCATGATAATCTCCGGCCCGCCGAGAGCCTTCGAAAGCCTGTCCAGCTTCTGAACAGGCGTCGGCAGGTGGATCAGGCTTTCGCGCGGATATCGCTCGATCCTTTTTTTCATTTCCGGGATGGACAGTGCCGCCATTTTTCACCTCTAAAGATTCATTTTATACCAGAAACTGAAGCTGAATTCAAAAACCCGAAATCTTCAGAATTTTTTCCAGGCCCTGGCCAGCTCCCGGGCCTTCTCCAGAAACCAGCCGCGGACCCTGTCGCCATAGAGATAGAAGATGGGAATGGAAATCAGAATGAAGATGGTGGAGCTGATGAGCCCGCCGACAGCCGAAAGCGCCAGTGACGACCAGATGTACCTTTTTCCCTCCTCCACCTGGAGAATCACCAGCGGCAGCATCCCCAGCACGGTGGTGCTGGTAGTGAGGAAAATCGGCCGGACTCTCTCTCGCGCTCCTTTCAAGACAGCTTCGAGAACGGGCAGACCCTGCTTTCTTTTCAGGTTGATGTGGTCGACGAGAAGAATCGAGTTGTTGACCACGATTCCTCCCAGGAGAATGACGCCGATATAGGCCGAAGAGTCAAACTGGAAGTCGGCCAGAACAAAGGCGACGAACACTCCGATCAGGGCCAGAGGAACAGCCAGCAGGATGAAGAAAGGGTGGATGAACGATTCATATAGAGAGGCAAGGATCATGAAGATGACGATGATGGAGAAGATGATGGCAAACCTGATCTCGACTTTCTCCTTCTCCGTCATCCGCCATGGCTCCTCCAGCGTGGCGGAGAAACCCGGAGGCAGGTGCAAACGGGAAAAGATGGTCTCCCTGTATTTCTGCGAGGCTTTGGTCGGGCCTCTGAACTCCCATTCCAGCGTCTGCTGGAACTGCTGGTTTTCCCTGTCTATCCACCCGGCAATCGCCCTTTCTTTTAGGGTGGATATTTCTCCCAGCCTCAACTGTTCCCCTTTTTCCGTGGAAATCAGCGTCTCCTGAAGCTTTTGAAGGTCCGTTTCTTCAGCTTCGGGAAATTTCATGGAGATGAACATCTCTTTTCCGCTGATCTTCGAAACCAACTTCTGGACCCGGCCGCTGATCAGGGGATAGATATGACCGTAGATGTGCGGGAGGTCAATGTCATACTTCTTCAAGGTATCCCTGTCGATTTTCAGGACAAACTCAAACGTCTCCTCCCTCCACCACCAGCGGCTGGAAATCCGCCTGCTGTCCTTGATGCGGGGGTTCCGTCTGAGGGTCCGCTCCAGGGCGGATGTGATCTCATTCAGTTTTTTCAGGTTGTATCCGTAAAATTTGATGCGGGAGTCATAATACGGACCTGTCCCCATCGAAGAAGAATACGATTGAGGGTCAAACCCGTAAACGCTGATGCTCAACCCGGCGAAATTGGTGGCAATCTGAATCAACTCTTCTTTGAGAACAAAGGGTCTGTAAGAATATTCCACTTCAGGAGGGAATTCGATGAAAATGCTGGCGTTGGCGTTTTCGGCCGAGACCCGCGTTTCCATTTTCTTCTCGTAGTCTTTTTCGAGGACCCTGTCTTCGAATTTTCTGACAACCGCGTCGATCTGCTCGAGCGTTGTCCCCGAGGGCATTCTGACCCATACTCCGAGTCTCTGCTTGAAGGACCAGCCGAACCAGTCTCCAATGGAAACCTCTGACCTGAACCATCTGTAGCTTCCGTAAAAGATCACAGCGATGATGAGAATGACTTCGACGGGATGCCGGAGAAGAAACCTCAAGAATTTCTCATAAGCACCCCGCACTCGCTCTTTCTTCTCCTTTCTCTCTTTTTTCATCAACTTCGGGCTGAGGGCCGGAATCAGGGAAAACGAGACCAGAAGAGAGGCGGCAAGGGCCGAGGTGATGACGACGGCGACCGGAAGATAATAAATCTTCAAGCGGCCGCTGAAATAAACAAAAGAGAAAAAGACGCTCATGGTGGTCAGGGTGGCGGCCAGGACAGGGAGGAAGACTTCCTTCGAACCCTCGATCGCAGCCTGAACCGGAGGGACGCCTTTTTCCCGGTAGCGCAGCACGTTCTCGAAGACCACGATGGAATTGTCCACAAAAAGGCCAAAGCCCAGGGCCAGCCCGCCCAGGGTCAGCATGTTGATGGATATCTTCAGGAAATAGACAAGGTTGAAGGTAATCAAGACCGAAAAAGCGATCGAGGACAGGATGAGTAAAGAGGGCTTGACGCTTCTCAGGATCAGAAAGATTAGCACAAAAATGACCACGAGGATGATTCCGACCAGAAGATAGAGATGCCTCAAATTTTTCTGGATATTCTCGCTTTCGTCGTTGACAACCCTGAAAATCAGGTCCCGGGGCAGCTCCTTCTTGATCCCCTCCAGTTTCCTCTTGACTTCTCTGGCCACTTTCAGAGTGCTGGTGGCGGGTTCTTTCATGACGCTCAGGTTGATCGTGGGCTGGCCGTTGATCCGGTAAATGTAATTGATGTCTCCGTAAGAAGGGACAGCCTGTCCCACGTCCTTGAGCTTTATGGGATTCCGTCCCGAATATGTGATCACCGTCTCGTTGAGATCCCGGACGCCTTTGATCGGGTTCGAAATCTTGAAAATGTGTTCCTGAACGCCTTTTTTGATCTTTCCCACCGGGAATGTCTGATCCCGGTCCCTGCTGGCCAGGGCCCGGTATACGAGACCGGGATGGATGTTCAAGGCCTTCAGCTTCTCTTTATCCAGGACAATATTGATTTCCGGGTCAGACCCTCCGCGCACCTCGACGCCGGCAACTCCTTTAATCGCTCCGAGACCGAATTCCATCCTGTCCTTGACCAGCTCTCTCAGCTTGTTCAGAGGGTAATTCCCCGAAATGGAGTAAGAAAGGAGGCCCTCGGTCCTGAACTCGTCAGGAACGTAGGGGATGACCTGGGACGGCATGACGCCGAAGGGAAGGTCGTTCTTGATCCGGGCAATCTCCTCCCGGAGGGCCAGCGTGGCAAATTCCATGTTGGTCTTCTTGTCGAACTCCAGGGTGATCTCTGAAACCCCGATGCGGGAAGAGGAAGTGATTTTCTTCACCCCTTTCACCCGGGAGGCTGCTTCCTCCAGTGGAGCCGTCACCTGAGTCTGGATAATCTCCGGAGGGACGTCGCTCCAGCGGGTGAAGACGTTCAGCTCCGGCAGTTTTTCCTCAGGCATCAGCTCGATGGGGATGTTGAGGAAAGAATAGACGCCGAGGACCAGCACAGCCAGAAAAACCATGGCAGTGGCAATCGGCCGTTCGACAAATATCCTCATGGCGTGCCTTAGTGCCTTTTCCTCTCGGCAATATCGTAGGCGACCGGTATCAGGATCAGGGTCAGAAATGTCGCCAGGAGAAGCCCTCCGATGACGGAAATGGCCAGAGGCTGCTGAAGCTCGGCGCCTCTTCCCAGACCGAGAGACATGGGAAAAAGGCCGAAGGCAGTGGTCACCGTGGTCATCAGTATCGGCCTCAGCCTGACCCGGCTGGCCTCCATGATGGCCTCCCTCCGGCTCAAGCCTTTCTTCCTGAGCTGGTTGGTGTAGTCAATCTTGACAATCGCATCATTGACCACGATGCCGGCCAGAACAACCATACCGATGACCGAGATCACGTTCAAGCTCTGGCCCGTGATGAACAGGGCCCAGACAGCGCCTGTCAAACCCATGGGAAGAGTGAGCAGGATCAGGAACGGATGCCGCAGGGATTCAAATTGAGCGGCCATGATCATATACACAAGGAGCACGGCCAGCGAGAAAGCGAAGATCAGGCTCCGGAAAGACCGCGACATCTCTTCCTGCTCGCCGCTGAAGACGACCCGGTATCCGAAAGGCAAAGACAGCTCATCGATCTTCTGTTGAATCCGGGGGACAACCTGGCTGATTTTTGTCTCCCTCAGGTTGGCCGTGACCACCACTTCCCGCTGCTGGTTCTCCCTCCGGATCTCCTTCGGACCCCTGACAATCTTATAATTCACGAGCTCCCTCAACGGGATGAAGCTGCCCCTGTGGAGGAGGTGCTCGTTGAGGAGAGAATCGATATTCTCCCGTGTCCTCTCATCCATGCGCACCAGAATATCATACCTCTTTTCCAGCTCTCTGAACTGAGAAGCCAGCCGTCCCCTGACCGCATTGACCAGAAAGTCCCCCACGGTTCGGGGAGAGATTCCGTATTTCTCCATGACTTCTTTGTTCAAGGTGATCTGAAATTCGGGCTTCCCTTCCTCGAGATTCGTGTTCACGTCAGCGATGCCCCGGACATCCCTGAGCTTCTCTGCGAGATCCTCGGCAATGATTTTGAGCCTGTTGAGGTCTTCGCCCCTGACTTTCAGTCCAATCTCGGCCGTGGAAAACGCCAGAAACTGGGCAATGGTGGATTGCTCCTTGACGATGGAATAACTGAGGTCCGGGAATGACTCCAGCCTCTTTCTGAGAGCCTCGATGGTGCTCTCCAAATGGGAGGTATCCTGGACTTCCACATAAATCTGCGCCGAATTGGTGGTGATGTCAGGGTTCTGGGCCTCCATGCCGCTGACCACTCCGATCTGGGAAAAACGGCTCTGGACAAACTCCCTTTCCGCCAGCCACTCGTCGATGGCAGAAACAACCGCAGTGGTCTGTTCCAGGGAGTAATCCACGGGTGTTTTCAAATGGACATCGAAAGAGGAGGCCTCGGGCTTGGGCATGAGCTCCCGGGGAATCCGCGTGGCGACAAAGAAAGTCAGGGCCAGAAAGGCAAGGGAAAGCGCGATCACCTTCCCCTTATTCTCGAGGGACCAGATCAGGAATCGATGATAGCGCTCGGCGAAATTCTGGTAGATGAAATTGAAACCTTTAAAAATAGCCCGGAAAAAAGCGATGAACGGAAGGCTCAGATAGCGAAAAAGGAGGAGAAAAAGCTGGAGGATAAAGCTCGCCGCAAAATTCAAGGCCAGATAAAGCCCTCTGAATATCCTTGAAACCAGCCATCTCACGGCCTTGTAAGGATAAAGCATAAACCTCCACCTCGATGTTTTTTCCGGTCTCACTGTTTTTTCTTCAGGAAGTTCCGTTCCATCCGGCGTCTCCGGCTTTTTTTCTAAATCGAACTTCCGGGAGGCCAGCATCGGCAGCAGAGAGAGGGAAACCACGAGTGAAGAGAGAAGGGCAAATGTCACGGTCAGAGCCTGGTCTCTGAACAGCTGGCCGGCCACGCCGTGGACGTAAATAACGGGAAGGAAGACAGAAATGGTGGTCAAAGTCGAAGCGGTCACGGCCATGCCCACTTCCCTGGTTCCGATGAACGCCGCATCGGGAAGACTCCGGCCAAGGCCTTTGTGGCGGAAGATGCTCTCGGAAACAACGATGGAGTTATCGACCAGCATGCCGACGCCCAGGGCCAGGCCTCCCAGGGACATGATGTTCAGGGTGATATCCCGGAAGAAGAGAAGGTTGAAAGTGGCAATGATGGAGATGGGGATGACCGCCGCGATGATGAGCGGGGTCTTCAGGTCCTGGAGGAAGACGAAGAGAACAAAGAAGGCCAGTATGCCTCCGAACAGTATGGAGCTGAGGACCGACGAGATGGCGTTCTCAATGTATCTGGCCTGTTCGGAAACAGCGAGAATGTCGATTCCTGGATTCTCCTTTTTGATCTCTTCGAGCACCTGATGGGCAGCTCTGGTCACCTTGACCGTGTTGGCTCCCGATTCCTTCCTGACCAGAATTCCGATGCTTTCCTTATCGTTGAGCTTTATGATTCCCTGCCGCTCCTTGATGGAGTCTTTGATCCGGGCCACATCCTTGAGCCGGATGACACCTCTCTCCTCTGTGGTTTTCAAACTGATCTCCCCGATCTCTTTCAGGGCTTCAAATTCCCCGATGACCCGGAGAGCATACTTGAACCGGCCCTTTTTGATGGTGCCACCCTGAAGGTTCTGGTTGAACTGCTCTATCCGGCTGGCAATCTGGTCGATGGAAAGCCCGTACAAGGAAACGAGCCGCGGGTCCACCTCGACCTGGATTTCCCTCTCCACGCCGCCGGCAATCTCAGCGGAGCCTATTCCTTCGACCTGCTCCAGGCGAGGCTTGAGCAGCTCTTCGGAAAATTCTTTGAGCTCCAGAAGCGAGCGGGGTCCGGATACGGCAAGAATCACAATCGGCTTGCTCTGGGGGTCGAGGGGGATGATCAACGGCTGCCCGGCTTCCTCGGGGATTTGCGCACCGTCGAGCCTTTCTCTGGTGTGGAGCATGGCAAAATCCATGTCCGTGCCCCAGGAAAACTCGAGCGTCATGTAGGAGAACTCCTCCTTGGATACCGATTCCACCCGCCGCAGCCCGGGAATCCGGCTCACCGCGGCTTCCAGGGGCCGTGTGAGGAAGTTCTCGATCTCCTCGGGGCCGACGCCCGGATAGCGGGTGACCACCGAGAGCCGGGGATAGCTAATATCCGGCAGCAGGTCGACGCTCAGCTCTCTCAGGGAAACAAACCCGAGGAGAACGATGGCCAGAAAAAACATGGAGATGGCGACAGGCCTTTTGATGGCAATTTGTGTGAGCTTCATCTCTTTCTCTTCTGCTCTCGCTCCCTAATATATTTCTAAATAAAAAAACAGAAAAAGGCCAGACAATTTCTATCCGGAACTGTGTGAGCTTTCATTTCAAAACCTGAACTTGAGTCCGATCCAGAAGGAAAAACCAGTGAGGCTAAGCTCAGAGATGTGGTAGTTGTATTCTTCACTGAAATCTTCTCCCATGATCTGATCAAGATAAAAGGCCGTGGTCAGTCGCTCGGAGATTTCTTCGCTCCGGATATGTTTTAAACCCGCGAATCTGTACACGGCCTGGACGGACAAAAAGAGATTCAGGGAAAGGTCGAAATCCAAACCCGCGCCGAGATGGTAGCCGAAATCGTTCGATTTTCCCCTGAAGTTCCAGGTGTCCGTGTAAGAAGGGCCCATGGTTCGATAAACGGTATACCATTTCGTTACGCTTTCCAGCTTGATAAAATAAAACCCTATTCCGCCCATGACATTCAACTCGAACGAAGAGCCCAGCGGAAGCGATAGATGGGAAGAAAGGCAGATGGGAATGGCTTCCATGGAAAAAGAAGGATGGACTTCAAAAACCTGCTCTAATTCGGGAGGCATAATGGGCGGGGAATATTCAAATGTCTGCCCGTTCATTTTTTTAGAGATGTATCCATTGCCCAGAGAAAACCCGAGATAGCGATTGAACTTGTAGATGAGCTCCAGAAAAACTTCCTGTCCGATCCTCGGGTTTGGATCATGAGTGACGGCCGCAAACCGGCTGAACTCGCCGGGCCGCAGGGAATCGTCAATGCCGCCTCCGGAAACCGCTCCGAAACTCAACTTCACATACAGAGACTTTGCTAACAGACCGGAAGGGAGGAAAAGGAAGAGAATAAGAAAGGCGGAAAGCTTCTTCTCCATTAATTCCTCCTCGAAATCGGGTCGTTTTCCAATTCACTCAAGCGGTCTTACTTCTATTA
>CAYZDV010000017.1:0-550 GCA_964477275.1 uncultured Eubacteriales bacterium | reverse complement strand
CTCTTCAACTGTCGATTTCTCTGGTTGGTTTTTTTCAAGGCCGATAAGAAAAAGCTCCTGACCGAGAAACAACTGCTTCTTCACTTAAAAAATATTTCCACTTCTGTAAAAAAAGTTTACGGGAGGAGAGGAAATCCCCTAATTTTTATCTATGCGGGTAATAAATAAGCGAAAAGATGTGCTGTTGGCACGAAAATTGCTTAATAATAATCCATGGGATAAGGGTTCAGTCAGGAAATCTGAAAAAAAGGAATAAATCATGATTTCCGTTGTATATAAGAAGGATGGTTGAATGAGGCAAGAAAACGTTTCCGACAGCGTTCTTATCGCAAAGGCGAAAGAGGGAGACATGGAAGCTTTCGAATCCCTGGTAGGGTGGAAGTCCATCTCAAAGAATGCCGGGAATGCCAGAAAGAGCTGGCCTTTTTCGAAAAGCTGGAGGAGTTCCGCAAGGATGCTCCTCCTGTTCCCGATGAAGAAAGATACTGGGAATCATTTCCCTCCCGGGTCAAAAACAAAATAAAGCAGGCTGTCCATCAGTCCCAAACAA
>CAYZDV010000016.1:0-24185 GCA_964477275.1 uncultured Eubacteriales bacterium | reverse complement strand
AAGCCGGATTTGCCTCCTGCTTTGATGACTTCGGCAGGGAACAAACATTTGAAGCGTGGATACTTTCTTCTTTCATCCATGTCCTTCTCCATTGAAGATAGGATTTTGGAAGATGAGTAGTGAGTTGCTTCCGAAGAGAGAAGAGGCATATTCCGGCAAAACGGGTTGAATGATGAGGAATAGAGGATTTCTTCGAAGATTTTTTTCTTTTGAGTTTTGGCAGTCTCCGATGGCTTCTTCCCCTCTCCGTAGCAATTTGGATTAAACCTTAGATTTCTTAGTCGATTTTCGCTTCAGAAGATTGAAAAATATTTTCTTCCCCGATTTTCTCCGGATTGCTCCACGCGGCCGGGAATTCTTCCGGTTTGTGCTCGGGTATTATGGTTACAGAGGCGACAACGGCAGAAAAGTGAAGAGGAAAAAAGAGAATAAAGTCCTCCGGGATTGATTTGATCACCGGATGGTCGCTTTATCTCCAGACGTTGTATTTTTTGACCAGGTGGTGCGGGTGGTAAGAGCTCTTGGCTCGACGCAGGCCGGAGATGCCCTCGTCCTGCTCCCGGTTGATGAATTTGAAGGCCGCCCACTCTTTTTTGACGAATTCGCGGTTGATCAGCTGGCCGAGGCCATCATAAGCGGGATTGGCAATCTCGATGTGGATGACGGCCGTGTCGGCGTTCAACCTCCCGCCGACCGAAAAGGCTTCGATCCGGCCTTCGACTTCGATCGCACCGCCGACGAGGTCCAGCTCCTCAAAGTGGGTGAGGGCCTCCAGGATGGCCAATTTTTGCGCTTCTGGAATAGGGCCACGCTGCAGGGCCTTGAACTCCGCCCATTCTTCAAAAAGATGGCAGCAGCCCTCGAGATGTCCGGGAGAGAGCCTCAGGTACCTGTAGCTGTGGCTCTTTTCGAATTTTCTGATCCTGTTTCGCTTGCTGTCGTACTTTTTCCCCTTGAGAGAGATAAGGTCTGAAGCCAGATAGACGTAGTCGAAGTTGTTCCTGTCGGGTTCGTGGCGCAGCCCGCCGCAGTGCTGACGGATGAAGGCTTCCGGAACCCGGGAGAGGTGCGGAGAGAAAGAGAGGCAAGTTTCGATCGTTTCGCGGATGCTGGTTGCGCCCAGCGGCTGGAGAAAATAGGCGGGTTCAGAGGGCGGCTCACAGAGGATGCAGAGGTTGCCGTTGACCGTCGTGAACTTGGTGTGCTCGAAATTCTTCCAGATGAAAATATTGGCGAAGTTGATCTCGCAGGCCTCGGAAGGAAAATTGAGGGTGAATCGGGTGATGGTTTCTTTGTCTTCGAGTCCAACAAGCTTGAATTCCGGGAACCGCGGCAGGTTCATCCTCGTTTTTTGAGCATAATCGTGCAGCGGTCGCGGCTGCAGCCGGCGCACCAGTCGCTTTTCTTGATCATCGAAGCAGGAGGACGGCCTGTTTTTTTGAAGCCGAGTCTTTCAAAAAACTCCGGGATTACCGTGGCCAGGTAGATATCGCCCGACGTTTCCCTGAGGAGAGTTTCGGAGAGCCGGGTGCCCAATCCTCTTTTCTGGAAGGTTTCCTCGACGCCGAGCGAACAGAGCTCCTGGCAATCCGGGTGCTTCTTGAGCCCGCAAATGCCGACGATTCTACCGCCGTCAACCGCTACCCAGAAGTCGTCGCTGGCCATGCCCTCATAGTCGAGGTTGTGTTTTACGGCGAGACCGATGATTTGAGAAAAGTCCGTCCTCTCGGCTTTTCGGATTCGCATGCGGATATTTTACCACACATCTTTTCATGTTCTTGAAAGACGGGCTAATGTTTTTTCATGAATGTCAAGGTCTCTGTCACTGTAAAGCACAAATCGAATCCTTTTGACATACCGGAGTTCAGGCGCAATCTCCATAATCGTTTTGAATGCCACTTCTGCCGCTTCTTCAATGGGGTAACCAAATGCGCCTGTAGAAATGGCGGGAAAGGCGATTGAATCTATCCTGTATTCTTCAGCAAGACTTAATGCATGACGGTAGCAATTTGCCAGAATTTTGCCTTCCGGCTTATCCACGCCGTAAATAGGGCCCAGGCAGTGGATGACGTAACGATTTGGAAGTCCATGTCCTCCCGTGATAACGGCTTCTCCCGGCCTGATGGGTGCCAGAGGACGGCACTCTTCTTCAAGCCCTGGACCTGCTGCCCGGTGGATGGCACCCGCAACACCTCCGCCCATTCTGAGCTGAGCGTTGGCTGCGTTGACAACAGCCGTTACATCCGCCTGTGAAGCGATGTCTCCTTTAACGCCCTTGATTATAACATCTGACATTGTTTTCTCCATGATGAATACGCCTCCTGTGAAATTTCACTTCACCAGAAGCCCCTCCCTTTTCATGCCTTGTCCGGAATGCATGCTATATCTCTGGTTCTTTTTGCTGAGGGATTCAGAACGCTTTCATAATCTTTCATAATGTAGATTCTGTTTGACGACTTGTCAAGAACCCGAACTGCAGAGAGAAAACTCTGAAGGAAGCATCTTTTTTTCCGTGATAAAGACCTATTTCTGGATGATTGAAGAGGGTCAGGCTGGGTGTTGAGAAAACCGTGAGCAGGGCTGAGCGGACATGGTATACAAAATGGGGACTGTCCCCATTTTGTATTGACATGCAGAACAAACTCAAGACTCTATCGCGATACTCTGCGAGGAGTGGATGGATCGCTCCGAACCTTGTGGTTAAAGACTCCACATGTACGTGCTGTAAGGATTCATACCGTGCGTGTTCATGCTCGAAGACGCTTGATCGTGGGGTCAAACAGAAAATAACCGATTTATCCCTCCTCGGATGCATTTGGACTTCGGCTACAACCTGTCGTAAAATACTATAACTATTGATAGCTCTAAACAAAATTACCTATAAAGCGAGAGTCTTTGTCGGCGAAATCAGAGGAAAGCAATAGAACATTAATTATTCTTCTATCAACAATATTAGCCTTTATTGTCACCGAGGCGGAGACACTTTATTATCCCTTTGAAGTCATCTTGAAGCGGCAGCAAGTTAGCTTCAGAAATGCTTGGCCAATTCCCTTGCGCGAATTAAAATTGGGAAGGTTCACTTAGTATTTCGTATCAACGTAAAATCCTATACGGCCAGGACAGGGATATCCGTGTTTGTCCTTGTGATTGTTAAGCTTCGCATCGTATAATTTATGGCTAAATCTCTTGCCGCAATAACTGCATTCAAATATATATTTAGGACCATAATCGCGCTTATAACCTTTCGATCTTCTAACAGTTGATTTAATCCATTGCGGTCTTTTTCTGCTAATTCCGACAGTCTTAATCGCCTTCCGAGGAATAGAAAGTGGACCTGTAGCAGCCAATTCAATGGCATACTTGGGTTGAAATGGAATTTGTGTAACGGTTGCGTTTTGAATCCGATCTACCCTGTATGACCTGAGCTCTCCTGTGTTATGTTTCACCGCATAGAGAAGAAGGTTGCCCTCGCGAGTACGTCGTAAGGAATATGGCTCAATCAGCCGATCGCTTGCGTTATAGGCCAAATTTACACACAATCTGGTTGAAGCGGCATAACGAATTATTTCAATTGGCGTAGATGTGTGCCACGCTTGAGCCATGGCAGGTGGATGCCATGACACATCTATTTCCTGCCCAATAGCTGGCACAGCTGCTGGAGCAATCTTTTCGACTGCACGATATAGCCATTCAAATACCTCAGGGAGTTCCTGTCAGTACTGCTCAAAAGGCGGTAACACAGGCACCTGATGCCCCAGCATATTTTCCCATTCTGACACTAATTCAGCACGTTCTGGTTTGCTTTCAAGTATCTTCATGGTTGGCACGGGAATTCCCTTAAATTCACACTTCTGCTTGAGGGTGCTCAAAATAAGTTCACGGTCTTGTCTCGTGATGTCATGCCGATAGAGATGAATCACATCATAAAGATCGCGCGGCCTTAACCGCTCGGCCAAGGCCCTAATCTTTTCAACAAAAACCTCTTCAAAGCAATAGCATTGGATAAGTATACCGCCCTCAGGCTTGTCAGAGTAAGGATGATGCGCTTCGCGGTTGACTTGGTCTAACACAAGGACCTCTTCGGCTGTCAGGTCTAACTTTATACGGGGTGGGGCACCACCAAATCCTAAAGGTCCTTTATAATAAATCCTTCCCTCAACATACATCCTTTCACCGGGATTTTTATTAATATCGAACCTGATCATTTCGCGCGGGATTTCAATCCCTGCTGCATCGTATATCCAGTTTGCTATTTCCCTGAATATATTGATCAGGAAATCTTTATTTTGATGTTCAGGTTGTTTAAGAGTGAAGTCTAGATCCTCAGAAAAGCGATAGGTTTCAAAATAGCACTTCTTAAGGCATGTGCCGCCTTTGAATATCCATTTATTGCTGAGTTCAGTATGTTGTGAAATACCTCCTAACAACCAGCCGAGCATATAGTCTTTCTCTATAATGTTTGGCGCAATGCCAAACTCCCTCGAGAAATCCATTATTTCCTGATGGTTTATAATATCAATCCTCCGCTCGCCAGCTATTCGGCACCCACAGCCTCCATCGCGTTATCAATCTGTCAGCCGGAAGAGCAGGATCAAGCTTAACATTTCCTTTTGTAAGCTGAACCTTGCACATTTTAATAGCCACTTTCTGGTCTGGAGCAAAACGTTCGAGCAAAAATCCGAGGCGCTTAAAAACAGCGCCATTACCCAGGCGTTTTGCGTATTCAATTAAGAGGTCGATGTTTTTATTCTCTGATTTCATGTAATTCAAGAATATGTCTACGGTTGGGCGCATCCCGCCACCAAGTTTTGGGTCAATAAGCGTGTCAAGGATTGTGCGTGAAGGGTCTGAGACGGATACTTTTATCTGTCCCCTCCAAACCGGCTTCGTTCCAAAAAATGCCTTTTCAGAAATCGTCCGAAGCATAAAGCTTGTTCCTCTAATAACCGGAGAACGCTCTCTTGGCTTTTGCGTTGTCAGGACAACAACAGTACGAAAAATCTGTTCAGTTAAATCCCAATACTCTGCAGCACTCCATCCTCCTATATAGCAGGGTGAAAAAAGACGGTCGGCAATAATCCAAGGATCTTCGAGAGGAATATCAGTTGTAAATGACTCAAGAGGTATCCGTATATACAGCCCCCGCCGAACACGGGAAAGCCAGCCTTTCTTAGCCCAGCGAGAAAGCATCTTGGCTGCCTTGGGTGAAGTAATTTTTAAAATGCCAGCAGCATCCCTTACTGATATAGTTCCTTTCGTTTCCCGGAATATTGCCGAAAGATTTTTCCTTTCTTCTTTTCCTAAACCCGAGATGTTTTCCATAGTACACCTAAAGCGCTATAATTCATTGTTTGAGTGAATTATAGCACATATAATATACTTTTACTACTACATTTCGTCCGAAATAATTCTTCGTACAAGCGAAAAATTTCGCTTATATTGTACTATTTTTGGGTTGTTCGCAGGATATATTTTTGGCTAGAGTAATTGAGGGAACGTATCTATTATTGAAAAAATCGAAAGGAATCACTATGATAGGGTCTGTTAATTAGACCTGCTCAGCCACAGAGAATAGCAATGAACGAATAGCCTTTCAGGATTCAAGAAATTAATATCTTGAGCGGGCATAACTCAGCGGTAGAGTGCGAGCTTCCCAAGCTCGGAGTCGCGGGTTCGAATCCCGTTGCCCGCTCTTCGTTTTGTCCTGTTGCGTGCTCTCATCTATAAGGTAGAAGGTTTCAGATGGGGAGGATGAACGCCGGAAAAAAATGGGGTCTCATCGTGGATGAAGAGCCTCTGCCCGGCTCGCTGAACATGGCCGTCGATGAGTTTCTCTTTCGCAGGCTCACCGACCGGCCTGAGACCTGCCTCCGCTTCTACAGGTGGAAGAGGCCGACTGCCTCCCTCGGTTATTTCCAGAACATTTCGAGAGTTCTGGATGCCGATTACTGCAGGAGAAACGGAATCGATATCGTGAGACGAATGACGGGAGGAAAGCTCGTCCTCCATTACAGGGAGGTGACGTATTCCCTGTGTTCTTCTGACGCAGTGGCGTTCACTTCATCGCTTGCGGAATCCTACCGTTTGATCTCCCTCGCGCTGATCCGGGGTCTTGAAAAAATGGGGTTGAAGCCGGGCCTGGCGGATCCTCCTCCAGCCTCCTACGCCAAAGGGAATCTGCCCTGTTTTTCATTTCCCGCGCAAAACGAGATTGAAATCGACGGCAGAAAAATCGTCGGCAGCGCTCAGAAAAGGAGCGGCTCCAGGTTCATCCAGCACGGGTCCATCCCGCTGGGAGGAGATGAGAGACTTCTGGAGGCTGTGTCGTCTTTAAAGAATGCGGAAAACATGATGCGGATGACTTCCCTTTCTCAGGCCATGGGAAGGAAGGTCGGTTTCCGCTGGGCGGTGGAGCGCCTGCGCGAGGGCATGGCTGAATTCTTCGGCGTCACATTGATCCCGAAAAGATTCGGTTCTGCTGAGAAAGAGGCGATATTGAAAATCCAGCAGGAGCGCTACGCCAGCCGGGACTGGACCGAGGGTTGATTTTTTCGGAGAGTGGTGATAGCATTTTTTTGAAAAAAGGGTTCAGCCGACAATGAACGAAGTCGAAGAGCTTGCCAAACTTGATGTGAAGAGCCTCCCTCCCTTGAGGGAGTTTCTCCTCAGCGACCTCCACCAGAACGCTCTTAAAAATCTTTACCTTGAGCTCGGGACCGGCCCTGTCCTCTATCTTCTCTCTCCTTCCTATTCGGTGTTGGCCCCGACTCCGAATGAAACCATCAGCGACCTCATCAGCAGGAAAGAAGACGTCCTCGATTACCTCAAGGAATACATCATCCAGAGCCTTGCCGTCTATTCCGCCCTCTTGGAGGTCAACAGCTACTTTACCGAACAGAACAACTACCTGGTCCTGGCCCGTCTCAGGGAGAGAGATTCAGGCGGGAGGCGCTACGAGATCAAGTTTTACACGCATTCGCCCCGCGAGCTTCTGACCAACTATAAAGACAAAATTTATATCGGCAGGGACTTTATCGACCTTTTCCATTTCCGGAGAAAGTACCTGGGCGTTAAAGAGCTCATCATATCCATCAAAAAGCAGTATGACGCGCTTCTGGAGAAGGCCGAGGAAAAGCTGAAAGAACCCATGGAATACAAATCCTATTTCCAGGAAATCAAGGAATCCGTGAATGAGCTGCATGAGGAGAGTTTGCTCATCCTCCAGTCTCTTCCTCCTTACCTGGATTTCAGCAAGCTCAACGGCAAGGACCTGATAGAGATCAACGCACAGTACAGGACCGTCAATCACTTTCTGATCGAGCTCACCGACGAAGTCGCCGAGTTTGAAAACCTGCTGCGGTTCAAGAAGGAGCAGAACTTCGTCCGCTACGTGACCAAATACAAAAAAGACCTGGCCAACACGATTTCCTACTTCAACATCAAGATCAACGGCAGTTTAAACGAAAAAATCCTCAACCGGAAAACCAAGAAATAGAAGTATTTTCCGTCTTTCCCCCCGCCATTCAATGCGCGTGAATCAGTCGCCGATCCAGATGGTCCGGTAGCTGGTAGAGAGAAAGATGGATGGCATTTCTTCCTTCCCGGGAAAAGCTCTGATGATGGACAGGTGGTTTTTTTCCTGGAACGTGATTTCACCAGGGAGCCGCCACTGGATGTCCCCGTTTTTGACTCTGGCCTCCAGAGGATACTCCTTTCCTCTGGGCCAGTGGAACTTGATGCTTGCATAATTCGCGTTAACTTCGATGGGGTGAGTGAGAGGGTCTGGAGCGAGCACAATGTCGCCGTGGGAATGGAAGATGGTTGTTTTCCCTGAGAATTCCCTCAGTTCGATGGGCTGATAGGAGCTTGAGACCTGGATTTCCTCTCCGATGACGGACTGGCCTTTGACCTCCAGGTGCTTCCCGTCAACCAGAAGATTTCCCCTCAGGTTATGAATCCTGACCTTTCCGTATCGGTTTTCTATTTTCAAGGGGCCGTTGGCCTCTTTGACCTCGACCGCCGCGTTACGGGTTCTGATTTCCGCAGGGCCGATGTCGAACAGCACAACTTTTTCGTAGGACGTTTCAATGGTGGAACGGCCCTTCAGGTCCTGCCCGGAGATTTCCGAATGGGAGGCTTCGACTCTGAGGTCACGGGCGATATTTTTTAGATGAATTTTTCCGTGGCGGTGGACAATCTGGACCCTTCCTTCCACTCCGTTCAGGGATACTGTGGAATGCTTGCTTTCGACCGTGCTGTCAGAATGGACATTTTCGACCTCGACATTTTTATAGCTGTTTTTCAACTCGAGCGGGCCGCTGATGTTCCTGGCGATGGTTTTGCCGTGCCGGTTGTCGAGAGCGGTCTTTCCTGTCCTTGAGACTTCGACCGCACCGTAGGAGTTCGTCACAGCGACATCCATCCCGGCCGGAAGCAGCACCTTAAAGTGGGTTTTAAAGGTTTTTTCCCTGAGCTTCTCCCGGTTGGTGGAGATGACCATCCGGACCGGGTCTTTTTCGACGCTCATCTGCAGCCCTGCGGAGAGCTCTTCGGCTTCTTTTTTGTTCCTGCGCCAGATCTGTTTACGAAAGAGGACCGTTATTTTCTCCCTGTCATTTCCCTGGATTTCGATGTCCCCGTGGGCATTGAGGATTTGAAACTCAGGAGGGAAGGGTGGATCGAACTCCCGGGATTCTTCATAGACGAATTCTTCTCCGATAAAAAAGAAATCTTCATTTAGCTTGAAATGGATTTTGTCGGTGTGGACGTGATACAAAAACACTCCGGCAATGATGATGCAGATGAGAAGAACGATCTCTTTGGCCTTCATTGTCCTTTCTCTCAATCCCGGGAGGACTGCTGTCTTTCCTTAAGGCCGAAGTAGAGCTTCCAGCTTCCCCAGATGATGAGAATGACCGGCCAGAGCCGGGCCAGAAATTCCCAGAAATTCCAGTAGCCGATATTCGCGAACAGGATGAGCAGTCCGAGGAGGATGAGGATGATTCCCCAGGCCAGCGCGTCTTTTCTTCTCTGGTTTGCCATGTCATCCTCCCTGACGTCCGTTGTTTTTCCTGGTCAGATAATCCGCCACCAGCTTCACGCCGACCACAACCAGCACAACGGGCCAGTAGTCGAGAAGGGCGCCATAGTCAATCACCTCGAAATTGGCAAGGAGAAGGACGACTCCCAGGGCGATCAGGATGATTCCCCAGAAAATGGAGCCGGTTTTGACGAACTGGGGCACCTCTTCCTTAACCTCTTCCACTTCTTCTCCGGTGAGGGCCCTGCGGTTGATGCGGCTGGCGCTCTGGATGGAATCGATGATCTGATAGACGTAAAATCCGGCCAGAAGCAACCCCACAAAAGGCTGGGCACTTCCCACGTCCTGGAGAGAGACCAGCGCCGCGAAAGCGACCAGGTAAATAAGACCCTTTACGGGCTGGCTGTTGTAGAAAGCTCCGACCCCGAAGGGAAAAAAGCCGGAGAGAACCCCTGCCAGTGCAGGAGACTTGGGGGGTTTTTTAACAACAACTTTTTCTTCCATTGCGAACCTCCGTTTTTATCATTCTTTCATTCCTCGGTTTCTCTGAAGGGATTGAGATTTTTAAGAGAAACGAGAACGTTGTCTGTGTATTCGCCCAGGCTTGCGGTGAACGACTCCGCTCTGGAGTAGAGTTTTTCCACCTGGCTGTAGCCGAGATGAAACTGGCGGTTGATGGATTTGTCGATCTCGTCCTTGTTGGGATTGAACAAATAGAACGAAACCAGGGTCATGATGATGGTCGCTGCCGTCAGGATGGGCTGGAATGAGGGGCGGAGCAGGAAATCGAGCTCGAGTTGAAACCGTCTCTTCCTGTGCGGAATTGCGGAGAGGCGGTTGAGAAGGCTCTCGCTCACTTCGAGCTCGGGAAAGCTCATCATTGCTTCCCGCGCATCCTTCAGCGAAGCGAGGAGCGTCCGGCAATCCGCGCACTCCTCAAGGTGCGCTTCGACCCTCTTTTTTTCTTCGGCGCTGAGCTCATCCTCCATAAAAGAAGACAAGAGGTTATGAATGTGTTCACAGTTCATATCTTCTCTCCTTTTCATGATGAAGGATTTTTGTCAGTTGCAGCCTTCCCCGGTTGACCCGGGATTTGACCGTTCCCAGGGGAAGGCCCAGGATTTCTGCGATCTCTTCGTATTTTTTGCCCTGAATATCCCTGAGGATGACCGTCATTCGGGTTTCCGCCGGGAGCTTGTTGAGGCCATCCCAGATGATTTTCCTGTTTTCTTCCTTGACCATTTCCTGTTCGGGAGTTTCCGAGGCGCTGGAGGCGAGCAGATGGTCATTGAAGTCGTTCCTGGATTTTTTCTCCCATTTTGTCCTTCGGTACTGGTCGATCAGGTAATTCTTGGCCAGAGTCAGCAGCCAGGCGTTGAAATTTTTCTCGAAATCAAACTTGGAGAGCGAGTTGTAGAGTTTGAGAAAGATATCCTGGGTCAGGTCCTCGGCCTCCTGGTAACTTCCGGCGAACTGGTAGGCCATGTTGAAGATGCTTTTGGCATACGCGTTGACGAGCATTTTCCAGGCTCCTTCCTTTCCTTCCAGGCATTCCAGAATAATCGTTTTAATCTGCACTCACTTCATCCTTGTAGACGAGAATAGAGCCGGGAAAGTTCCGTGTTTTCTTATTCTATTTGGGCGGAAACGGTGTGTCAAACCACCAAAAAGGGGACAGGCCCCTTTTTGACCCTTTTTTCTTGACTTCAAAAGAGAGATGTGCCACGATACTTTCTCATTATTGCTCAGTTGCCTTGTGTTGCTTTTCAACCTCACCCATATCTGTAATGATGTTTTTTCATTCTCATCAACGGAGGCCATAAATGGAAGGCATTGTTGGCTACGGCGCGTACATCCCACGAAACAGGATCAAAGTCGAGGAAATCGCCAAAGTCTGGGGAGCTGATGCTCCCAGCTACAAGAAAGGCCTGATGCTGGAGGAGAAATCCGTTCCTTCCCCGGACCAGGATACGATCACCATGTCCGTGGAGGCGTCCAGGAACGCCCTGAAAAGAGCCCGGATCAATCCCTCTGAGATCGGCGCCGTCTATGTCGGTTCCGAATCGCACCCTTATGCCGTCAAGCCCAGCGGCACGGTTCTGGCAGAGGCCCTGGCTGCGACTCCCGAGGTTCATAGCGCTGACTTCGAGTTTGCCTGCAAGGCCGGAACAGAGGGGATGTTTGTGGCTTTGAGCCTGGTCAAAGCCGGAGAGGTCAAATACGGCCTGGCCGTGGGAGCTGACACTTCCCAGGGTGCTCCCGGTGATGCTCTGGAATACTCGACTGCAGCCGGAGCTGCCGCCTTCATCTTCGGCCGGGAGAACCTCGTCGCCAGAGCTCTCTGGACCTATTCCTACATGACCGACACCCCGGATTTCTGGCGCCGGGAATACCAGTATTATCCCCAGCACGGCGGCCGGTTTACCGGCGACCCCGCCTATTTCAAACACATCATGGGCGCTGGCCGGGGAATCATGGCCAAGGCAGGGATGAAGCCCGCTGATTTCGACTATGTCACCTTTCACCAGCCCAACGGCAAGTTCCCCTTCCGGGTCGGCCAGATGCTGGGGTTTGAGAAAGAACAGATCGAGACCGGATGGCTGGTCAACAAGCTGGGGAACACCTACTCCGGTTCATCGCCTATGGGACTGACCGCCTGCCTGGATGTTTCCCAGCCCGGGAACAAAATCCTGATTGTTTCCTATGGCTCAGGGGCGGGAAGCGACGCCTTCATCTTCGAGGTCACGGAGAGAATCAACGAGGTGAGAGACCTCGCCCCGAGGACGCGGGAGTACCTGGACAAGAATAAAAAATACCTGGAATACGGCGAGTATGCCAAATTCCGCCAGAAGATCAGGAAGGCTGACTAAGGAGGTGAAGATGAGAGACGTGGCTGTGATTGGCGTGGGAATGGCCAAGTGGGGAGAGCTCTGGGAGAAATCCCTGAGGGCCATTTTCGTGGAGTCCGCTCTCCTTGCCCTGGATGACGCCGGGGTGGACAAAATTGACTCCATGTACGTGGGGTCCATGTCTTCCGGCCTTTTCGTCGGCCAGGAGCATATTGCTTCCCTTCTGGCTGACTACCTGGGCCAGTCCCCGGTCCCGTCAACAAGGGTGGAGACAGCCTGTGCTTCCGGCGGCCTGGCTTTGAGGCTGGGTTTTATGGATGTGGCATCCGGGATGAGCGATGTCGTCCTCGTCGGTGGAGTGGAAAAAATGACCGATGTCAACGGCTATGAAGCCACTTATGCTCTGGGCACGGCTGCCGACCAGGAGTATGAAGGTTTTCACGGGATGACGTTTCCCGGGCTCTATGCTCTGATCGCCAGAGCGCATATGGAAAAATATGGGACGACGCGGAAGCAGCTGGCCTTGGTGGCGGTGAAGAACCACCGAAACGGGGCGAAGAATCCCCTGGCCCAGTTCCCCTTCGAGATTACGGTGGAGACGGTCCTCAATTCGGTGATGGTGGCTGACCCGCTGAGAGTCATGGACTGCTCGCCCATCACCGACGGCGCGGCGGCCGTCGTCATCTGCACGGCGGAAATGGCCCGCAAGATGAAAAAGCCGGTAGTCCGGATCATCGGTAGCGGCCATGCCACCGACACCATTGCCCTCTGCCAGAGAAAAGACATCACCTGGCTCGAGGCGACCTACCAGGCGGCCAGGAAGGCCTATGCCATGGCCGGCAAGAAGCCGCAGGACATCGACGTCGTCGAGGTCCACGACTGCTTCACTATCGCCGAAATCTGTGTGCTGGAAGCTCTGGGCCTGGTGGAAAAGGGAAAAGGCGGAAAAGTGGTGGAGCAAGGACTGACCGCCCTCGAGGGAAAGATTCCGGTCAACACCAGCGGCGGACTGAAGGCCAAAGGCCATCCGGTGGGAGCGACCGGAGTGGCTCAGGTGATCGAGGTTGTCAAACAGCTCAGGGGAGAAGCGGGGGAGAGGCAGCTTGCGGACCCGAAAATCGGCATGACCCAGAACATGGGCGGAAGCGGTGGCAGCACCGTAATCCACATTTTTGAACGGGAATAGGGAAGGAGGCCATCATGCCCACACCATCGAGATACTGGCGGGAGATTCCCCAGAGATACAGGCTCGAGGCCGGAAAATGCAAAAAGTGCGGGGCCATCCAATTTCCTCCCCGGCTCGTCTGCCCGGTTTGCATGAACCGCGAGTTTGAGACCATCAGACTGGCGGATAGAGGGAAGGTTCTGACCTACACCATCATCCGCATTCCTCCTCATCAGTTTGTCGACCAGGCGCCCTATGCAATGGGGATCATCGAGCTCGATGGCGGCGTCAGGGTGACCGGGCAGATTGTGGACTGTGAATTCGAGAGTTTGAAGGTCGGCCAGCGGGTCAGAGTCGAATTCCGCAAGATTTACAGTGAGGGTGAGTCCGGAATCATCTGCTATGGCTACAAGTTCGTCCCGGAATGACAGAATTTAGAGAAATTGGTTGAGATAGAGATAGATGCGGTCCGGAAGGACTGCGCCTGAGCGAAGAGAAGCTCGAGCGGGTTAAACCATCAAAGGGGTTTCGAGCAATGTATAGAATCGAAAGCAAAGTCGATACCAAAAGCAAGGAATACCGGGAGAATTTCGAGCGGATGCAGAGGTTCGTCTCCGAATACAAGGAGAAGCTGGCCAGAGTGAGGGAGGGCGGTCCGGAAAAATATCGGGAGCTCCACAAATCCAGGGGGAAACTGCTGGCGAGGGAAAGGCTGGAGAAGCTCTTCGACCGCAACACGGCGTTCCTGGAGCTCAGCCCTCTGGCTGCCTGTGACATGTACGACAACGAGGCGCCAGGAGCCGGAATCATCACCGGCATCGGCGTCATCCACGGCCGGGAAGTGATGCTCGTGGCCAACGACGCCACGGTCAAGGGTGGCACCTATTTCCCGATGACCATCAAGAAGCATATCCGGGCCCAGGAAATTGCCCGAGCCAACCGGCTGCCCTGCATCTACCTGGTGGATTCGGGCGGCATTTTTCTCCCCCATCAAAGCGGGACATTCGCCGACAAGGAATATTTCGGCCGCATCTTCTACAATCAGGCGCGCCTTTCCGCCCTCGGGATTCCGCAGATTTCAATCGTCATGGGCTCCTGCACGGCCGGCGGGGCCTACGTGCCGGCCATGAGCGATGAGACGGTCATTATCCGCAAGCAGGGGACGATCTTTATCGGCGGGCCGCCTCTGGTCAAGGCCGCAACCGGCGAAGAGGTGACCGACGAAGAGCTGGGCGGCGCAGACGTTCACTGCCGGATATCCGGCGTCTCGGATTACTACGCCCTCAACGATGAACATGCCCTGGAGATTTGCCGGAATATCGTCGAGACCCTGGACCCGCCCCGCAAGTTCCGGCTGGATGTTTCCGAGCCCGAAGATCCCTACTATGATCCTCAGGAAATTTACGGTATCGTTCCCAAGGATCTGAGGAAGCCGTTCGACATCAAGGAGATTATCGCCCGCATCGTCGACGGCAGCCGCTTTCAGGAGTTCAAAGAACTCTACGGCCAGAGCCTGGTCTGTGGTTTTGCCCGCATCATGGGCTATCCGGTGGGCATCCTGGCCAACAACGGCGTGCTCTTCTCGGAAAGCTCGCTCAAGGGCGCTCATTTCGTCACCCTCTGTTCCCTGCGCAAGATTCCCCTTATCTTTCTCCAGAATATCACCGGCTTCATCGTCGGCAAGCAGTATGAGCACAGAGGGATTGCCAAGGACGGAGCCAAGCTGGTCCATGCGGTGGCCAATGCCGACGTGCCGAAATTCACGGTCATCGTCGGCGGCTCTTACGGAGCCGGGAATTATGCCATGGCCGGCCGGGCCTATGAGCCGCGCCTGCTCTGGATGTGGACCAACGCCCGCATCAGCGTCATGGGCGGTGAGCAGGCGGCTAATGTCCTGCTCACGGTTAAGATCAAAAGGTTGAAAGAGCAGGGCAAAAAGATGACCAAAGCGGAGCAGGAGAAGCTGATGGCGCCCATCCTCGAGAGATACGACTGCGAGGCCAGCCCCTATTTCAGCACAGGCAGAATCTGGGACGACGGGATTCTCGATCCTTTAGAGACAAGAGAAGCCCTTGCCCTGGGAATCTCCATGAGCCTGAACGCTCCCATTCCGGATTACAGGGTCGGCATATTCAGGATGTGAGATGAAACCCGGAGACTACGAGACCATCGCCTTTGACGGAGAGGGAGAGATCGGCCGCATCACTTTCAACCGGCCGGAAGTCCACAACGCTTTCAACGCCCGGATGATTGCCGAGCTGGATGATGCCTTTGAGAGAGTGAAGGCTAACAGCGCGATTCGGGTCGTCGTCCTTACCGGCAGGGGAAAATCCTTCTGCGCCGGAGCCGACATCAACTGGATGCGTGAGATTGTCCGCTACTCGTATGAGCAAAACCTCAAGGAATCCCTCCATCTGGCCGAAGTCCTCCATAAAATCTACATCCTGCCCAAAGCGACCATCGCCATGGTCAACGGCACTGCGATCGGAGGGGGAAACGGGTTCCTCTCAGCCTGTGACATCTCGGTGGCCTCGGAGGAGGCGAAATTCGGGTTGAGCGAGGTCAAGATCGGCCTGGTGCCGGCAGCCATCTCTCCTTATGTCATCCGCAGGATAGGCGAAAGCAAGGCCAGGGAATACTTCCTGACCGGGAAGAGAATCTCAGCTCAAAAAGCCCGGGAGATCGGGCTGGTTAACGAAGTCGTCCCCCCCGGGGAGCTTGAGAAAACAGTCCATGAGCTGACCGGGCTCCTGCTGAGCTCAGGGCCGGAAGCCATCGCTGCATGCAAAGAGCTCATTCATAAAGTCCCGGCCATGACCCTCGAGGAAGCCAGGGAATTTACCGCCCGGATGATTGCGGACCTGAGAATTAGCGCGGAGGGCCAGGAAGGCATGGCTGCATTTCTGGAGAAGAGGAAGCCGAAGTGGGCAAAGTAGGGGGCGCGGATGTTTAAAAAGATACTGATCGCCAACAGAGGAGAGATAACGGTCAGGATCATCCGGGCCTGCCAGGAATTGTCCATCAGGACCGTTGCCGTCTATTCAGAGGCGGACCAGGACAGCCTCCATGTCCAGATGGCCGATGAGGCCTGCTGCATCGGTCCGGCTCCGGCTGGCGACTCCTATCTCAACATGGACAGGATCATCCAGGTCGCTCGCCAGGCAGGCGCCGAGGCCATTCATCCCGGATACGGGTTTCTGGCTGAAAATGCAAACTTTGCCCGGCGCTGTGAGAAGGAGAAGATTGTCTTCATCGGCCCCAATTCGAAAGCGCTCGCCCTTGTCGGAGACAAGGTCCGGTCCCGGCTGACCATGGAGAAAGCCGGAGTGCCCATCATCCCGGGCATGAAGAGCACAGCAGGCAGTATCTCCGAATACAAGAAAGAGGCCCGGAAAATCGGCTACCCGGTGATGATCAAGGCTTCGGCTGGTGGCGGCGGCAAGGGGATGAGAATCGCCTGCGGGGAAGAGGAGCTCGGTCCCGCTCTCGAAGCGGGGATGAGGGAAGCCAGATCCGCCTTCGGGGACGAGTCCGTCTATCTTGAGAAATACATTGAAGAGCCCCGGCATGTCGAGTTCCAGGTTCTGGCCGACAATCATGGAAACGTTGTCCATCTCTTCGAAAGGGAGTGCTCCATCCAGCGGCGGCATCAGAAAATTGTCGAGGAAACCCCGTCTCTGGCTCTGGACCCGGAGCTGCGGGCGCGGATGGGAGAGACGGCGAAAACGGTCATGGAGGTCTCCGGATACAACAACGCCGGCACGGTCGAATTTCTCCTGGACAGGGAGAAGAATTTCTATTTCCTGGAGGTCAACGCCCGCCTTCAGGTGGAGCATCCCGTGACCGAGCTGACCACCGGGGTTGACCTTGTCCACCGGCAGCTCCATGTGGCCGCAGGCGAGAAGCTGGACTTCGGTCAGGAAAGCCTGAACCAGAGAGGTCATGCCATTGAATGCCGGATCTACGCTGAAGACCCCGTCAACAATTTCCTGCCCTCTTCGGGAAAAATTCTCTTTCTCAAGGAGCCCAGGGGACCCGGCGTCCGTCATGACTGCGGAATCTACAGCGGCTGCGATGTCCCCATCTACTACGACCCCATCCTGGCCAAGCTCATTGTCTGGGCTGAAAACAGAGAACTGGCCTGCCAGCGGATGGTCAGGGCCCTAAATGATTATGTCATCCTGGGAATAAAGACGACCATCGATTTTCTGAAGGACGTCATCGCCCATCCCGAATTCAAGGCCGGGAAGACGACCACCGGCTTTATCGCCAGAAATTTCAGCGGGTGGAAGGGAAAGAAAAGGACAGAGGAAGCCGAGAGGCTGGCTCTCATCGCCGCCGCATTTGATAGTCTCAACCGGACCCGGCCTCGGAGAGGAATCGGCCCTGCTCCGGCTGAACTCTCTTCTCCCTGGCAGACTCTCGGCAGATGGCGGCTGGGAGAGAGGGAATAAAGTGGAGTTTGAATTCCTGATCGAAAACGTCCTGCGCAGGATATCTCTCGAGAAAAAAGAGAAGAACTTCGTTGTCCTGGATGGGGAGATGACTCATGAGGCCGATATCCGGCCCATTTCCCCGAATGCTGTTTCCATTTTTATCGGCGGCCAGCCCCGCCAGGTCTATTTCGTCAGGGAAAAGGACAGATGGTATGTTTCTGTCATGGGGGAGGAGATTGTCGTTCAGGAGCCTGGCGAAGCCAGCGGAATGGTCAGGGGAAGCGAACAGAGGTCGAAAGAGGACGAGTTCCTGGTCAAAGCGCCCATGCCCGGAAAGGTCATCAAGGTCAATGTCTGCGAGAGAGATGAGGTGAGGAAGAATCAAACCCTGGCCATCGTCGAGGCGATGAAGATGGAAAACGATATCAAATCCTCGCTCGAGGGCTTTGTGAAGAAGGTCTTTGTCTCGGTAGGCGAGCTTGTCGACTCCGAAAAGCCCCTCTTCGAACTCGAGGCCAAGAAATAATCGTTTAATTGGGTCTCTTCCATTCCCGTGTATTTTACCCACACTAAGCTGGAAGAGAATCTTTATTTCAAATCGGCCTTAATGAATAATCCAGGTAAGAGAGCTTGAATCGATGCAACTTTTTTCTTCAGAGGAAAGTTAAAGGTAATGAGAATGGATGAGCAAGAGCTGGTGCGCCTTATTCAGAAAGGCGATGAGATGGCCTTTGTCAAGATTGTCAGGACCTACAAGGACCGGATTGTTAACTTCCTGTGGAAGATTACCGGCGATTACCAGAGAGCCGTTGAACTGGCCCAGGAGACATTCATGAGGGTCTATTTCAAAGCCCATAAATACCGGCCGATAGCTCCCTTTTCCTCCTGGGTCTATGCCATCGCCTCCAACCTGGCCAGGACAGAGATGAAGAAAAAACACAAGCTTTCCCTTGTTTCACTCGACGATGTTCAGAACAGCCTTCCGCTGGAAACATACGAGAACAATCCCTCTGATTCAGGCCTGGTGGAGAATTTGAGGAAAGCCCTGGATTCTCTCCATCCGCGCTACCGGATTCCGGTCATTCTGAAAGACATCGAGGGTTTTTCCCAGGAAGAAATCGCTGAAATTCTGAGAAGGCCGGTGGGCACCATCAAGGCCCGAATCAGCCGGGGAAGAGAATACCTCAAAAGGGAACTCGAAAAAGCCCGTGGCAGGGATTCGTCTTTGCCAGGAAGCGAGAGGAGACAAAATGGAAGTCACTGAACTTTTGAAAAAATTGGAGGAGATGAAGGCTCCTCCCGGCTTCGAACATCAATTATTGACCCGGCTCGAGATGAGAAAAGGGAAGGAGAGGAGAACCAGGGTTCTCCGCCTCTCTCTGGCAGGAGTATTCAGCGCCAGCCTTGTTTTTCTGATTGTCTGGAGTGTTCTCCTCCTGACCGGGAAAGGACCGGTGGGGTTCGCCAACCTGGGCAAGGGCTTCTCCGTTCCGGCCGAGAGGGTTCAAATGATGGAAAGGCTGGAGCCAGGAGTGACCATCCCCATCACCGAATCCGTGGATTACAGCGGGGAAGTGCGGAGAGCGTCTCAGGAGCCGAGAACAATCTATCTTCTGGAGCAGGTTTCTGACACCGCGAGTCCGAGAATCACATATTAGGAGGTTAAGTCAACATGTTAAAAAAATTTCAGCTCATCCCCCTCATTGCCATTTTTTTACTGGCGTCCTCTTTGACCGTGAAGGCGGAAATGAAACCGGGAGTAGCGGATGAAGGGAAGATAGAGGATGTGGTCAAAAAGGTCTATCCCTCGGTGGTCAGGGTTGAAGCCAAAAACAGGATTCGAAAGGTGGCCACGGGTGTGGTCATCGACAGGAATGGCCACATCGTTACCACCGCTCTCATCACTCCCAGGGATGAAAAGATCACGGTGATCACCCATGAGGGCAAAAAGATAGATGCCGATTTTTTAGGGATGGACACAGAGACTCATCTGGCGCTGATCCGGGCCAAGACCGGGGATAAGGAGTTGATTCCGATACAGCTCGGAAAGGAAAAGGAGCTCTCTCCCGGCTCATGGATTGCCGTGGTCAGCATTTCGCCCGAGGGCAGCCCGGCATTCAGCCAGGGATATGTCAGTACCTTTACCCCGGATACGCTCAGGCTGAACGTCTGGGTGGTGCGCGGGGCCAGCGGAAGCCCTGTGGTGGACAGGGAGGGCCGCATGGTCGGCCTGCTCAGGGGCGTCTATTCGGAGGAAAGTCCGGTCCTGATTGAATTCAGGGAAAGGATGGTCGCCGGCTCGGGCGTTGTCCTGAGTCGAGCTGAAGCCCCCGCCTCAGGAATGGCGCTGGCGATCCCCGTCGATTTGGTGGTCAGCGTGAGCTCGGAGATCAAGGAAAAGGGAAAAGTGGAAAGGGGATGGCTGGGCGTCTATATCAGCGAGGATGAAGAGGGCCGGGTCGGGATCACCGAAGTGGAGAAGGGAAGCCCGGCGGAAGCGGCCAAACTCCGGGAAGGAGATATCATCCTCGAAATCGACGGCACAAAAGTGACCGGCTCCAGAGTGTTCGTTTATGAGGTCAGGAAAAGAAAGCCCGACCAGACCGTCACCCTGAAGCTGGAGAGAGGAGGGAAGCCCGTCGAGGTGAAGGTGAAGCTGGGGGAATACTCGGCGGAAAGCATGATGGAGGAGCTGGAGCGCAAATTCCCGCGGCTCTTCCGGATACCTGAACCGGACAGGCCTCCCAGGCCTCAAGAGCTTCCCCGTGCCTGGTCCTGGGGCTTTGAGAGCAGAAAGTATATCGGTGTTTCTCTCAATGAGCTGAACAGGGAGCTGGCCGACTACTTCGGCGTGGACGAAGGCGGAGGTCTTCTGATCGCCGCAATCAGAGAGGGCAGCCCGGCCGCGAGAGCCGGTTTGAAGGTGGGCGATGTCATCGTCAAAGCGGACGGAAAACGACTGGAAAGCGTGAGCGAATTGAGCGGTATCATCCAGGATAAGAAGAAGGGACACAGGCTGCAGGTCGAGTTCCTCAGGGATAGAAAAATGAAGAGTGCTGAAGTTGAAATCGAGGAGGAAGAAATGCGGGACCTATTCCAGTATTCCATAAAAGAAGGGGGAGATGATGCTGACGCGTGGGATGACTATCCGGACGTTTTAAGAAAGCATTATGAGGCAATGAAGATAATGCCGGACCTGTATTCCGGGGACCTTCAGAGGCGGATGCAGAGAATGAGCGAGGAGCTGAAGGTTCAGGCCGAGAAAGGCGTGAAAGACGTCCAGAAACTCCTCCGGGACATCTCAAAGAAAAAAGGAATAAAGGTGTAACCTGCTCCGGTTCTCAATTCTCACCAGGGAGGCGGGGAGAAATCCTTCGCCTCCTTTTATTATGCGCGGACTCATTCGCTGAACGTTTCCTCCCGGGCTTTTGACCCACCCACTTTTTCAAATGGGCTTCAAATTCTCTGGAGGAGAGCCGGGGCTTCCTGTAGAGCCCTTTTTCCATCCTCTGCTTCATGGCTTCGTAGAGGATGATGCCCGCTGAGACGGAGAGGTTGAGGCTCTGGACCATTCCGAACATGGGGATTTTAATTTTATAATCCGCCAGAGCCAGCGCTTCCTTTGAGGTCCCTTCCGATTCGTTTCCGAAGACGATGGCAATGGGCATGGTGTAGTCAAGAGCCGTGTAGGGGAGGGCATCCTCGCTGAGATGGGTGACTGCGATTTTCAATCCTTTTTTCTTCAGGAGTTTCAGACATTTGCCGGTGGAGGGGTAATAGTGGAATTGGAGCCATTTTTCCGCCCGGGTGGAGATGGCTTCATTGATGGAAAAAGGCTCCCTGTCGGAGGAGATGATATCCAGATGAAGAATGCCCGCTCCATCGCAGGTGCGGACCACGGCGCTGGCGTTGTGGGTGTTCTGGACGTCTTCGAGGACAACTCTCAGGTCCGGCTGACGGAAGAAAAGGACCTTTTTGACTTTTTCGATTCGTTTTTTCGTGGGCACAAAAAAAATATACCAGAGAGGACCTCGAAACGCAAAAAGGCGAGCGAATCCCGAAAAAAAGCGAGATTTCCCGCTCAGAAACCGAGCGGGTAACGGACTCCATACCCCTCTCCTCATCACGCTTTTGATAATGCTCACTATCTTGTGGCTACCTGGAAGAAATGATAAATAAGATTGAAAATGGATTTAAAAATTTTCCACTTTTAAAAATAGCCTCCCCGCTTCTTCTCAAGATTCATTAAGGAAGCTTTTTTTGAATGGCTTCCCATATTTCTGTGAAACCGAGCTTCTTGGCCCATGATGAAATATATGTGCGATCAATCATGTCAGCAGAAATCTTTAGCATGCTTGCAATATCACGGAGGTGTTTCTCTGAACCGCCTTTTTTAAAATATTCTAACTTTTTTATGATAACATCTTCAGGCGCAGCGAAATTCGCCGATTCCTTCTCAGATACATTCAGTCTTTTAATCCGTTTAAACCGACTCCGGTCAAAATCATCCTTTTTGCTGATGATAACATCCACCTTGAGACCAGAAGAGGGATGAATGATATTGAATTGATGCCGACTCTCAATGGCGCATCTTACAGTATCGCCCTCCATATAAAACTCATCTTCAGGAAAAAAAGATCTAAGCGCACTTGCTTGGCCCAGATTGATGTCTGCGACTATATCGATATCATTGGTAAATCTGGGTTCGCCGTAGGCAATGGAAGCAATAGCTCCGGTGATTAAATAAGGAATCTTTAATTTCTCAAAGCACCTGACAACCCACAGCAACAGCTCATGCTGCTCCATGAGAAATCCTTCTTATAACTTCAGAGCTTATTCTCTTTTCATCCCAATCAGGATGCAGAGAACGCATGTAATTAAAAAGTTGTTTCCGTGCGGAACTCCACAGCCCAAAGGCAATATTGAGGCGTTCAAGAGGCGACTTCTGTCTCAATATCTCACACATAACATCGTCAACGACCTCGAGTTGGCCGAATTCTCTCCCGCGACGTTTTTCAACCCATGAATCGTTAAACTCATCAGTCTTTATCGGCAAACGGTCCTCCGCCCTTTTTTTATCAGCTATTCCCCTTATATTCCAGAAAAAATGTGAAGTCAAGAATGCAAGATTTGAAAGTTCCGACGATCATAATGCATCAATCTGAAGAGGACTGTTCCTAGGTTAAACAAGAATTGGGATAATCCCACTGAGATGACCAACCTTTCTTTTATGGCTTGAAAAATTTTAGGGCTGAAATTAGATATTCGTTCTGCTTTATTTTCCCTTTCACCAAACAGTCGCCCTTTGGGTTTCTCAGGATAAAGGTAGAGAGGGAAGAAATAACTCTGATCAGTGGAAAAATGAATAATCTCCTATATAAGTGGATCCCCATCTAAACCTCCAATAATCATTTGAGGCTAAAAATGAGGAAAATCATCTTCTGCCTATTATCGTTTTTTTCTGTTTCAACCCTTCTCTCGTCCGAACTTTTGGTAATTGATAGAGAAATCAATCTCGGCTTTTTTCTAAGGCCGAATCAACCTCAAAGAGCTTTCGTAGAAGCTGACGGCCAGGGGAATGTTTTTGTCTCTCAGTTCGGAAAGGACAAATTCATCAAGGTAGGACCAGCCGGCAACATCCTCTTAGAAGGTCCCATAAGGATTGAGGGTGAGATCGTCCGAATGGACGTGGACGGCGAAGGGAACGCCATTTGTCTCTTTAATGGCTCAAAAAGATATCCAGGTGAGGAAAGAAAATCCGGGCTAAAGGAGAATCATTTTGGCCAGCAGCGCAATCCAGATGACAAGCGAGCCAGCCAGGGCTCTCCATTCTCTGTTTTCCCAATAAACCTTCCAGCTGCATCTCCGCTTTTCTTCAGAAGAAACAGGCTTGAGGGAGGGGAAAAAGGAAGGCACTCTTTTCCTGTATTCCCCGTACTCCCGGGAAAAGAGCCTTTCCATTTTTTCTTTCTCCTTCTTTATCAGCGCCGGATAGAAAAGAAGAAAATAGCAAAAGAGAAGGATTGCAACCCATAACGAGCGGCTGGCGGTGATAACGGCGACCCCGATGAGCACATTTCCCAGATAAAGCGGGTTTCGGGTGTATCTGTAGGGACCGGAGATGGTCAGCTCTTTATCCTTCCTGAGGTGTCCCGCAGCCCAGGCTCTGAGCAGGAGGCCGGCCGCACAGACTGCAAGGGAAAGCAGAAAAGAGAAGAGGCTCGGCTCTGCCAGGATGATGGCCAGAATGGCGGCCAGCAAGCCGACCCTGACCCGCCATCTGGAGGCGATTTTCGTCAGCCTGAATTCAGTCATTTTTCTCCAGCAGTTGGAAGCTCAGCCCGGCGACTTCCTCAGGCGTTATCCTCTTCAGGCACTCAAGAGACGAGCATGTTCTTTTGTAGCAGTGGCTGCATTTCAGGGGATGGAAGGCCACCCTGTCGCGCGGGCTGAATGGCCCGTTTCTTCGGGGGTTTGTCGGGCCAAAGATTCCGACCAGGGGCCTGGAGAAAGCGCAGGCCGCCTGCAGGGCAAAGGTGTCTCCGCTGATCAGAAGGTCGCTTTCTTTGACCAGGGCCATGACTTCCTGGAGGGAAAGATACGGGGCAAGAGGAACGTGCGTTCTTTCCCGGATTTCAAGCGCCAGCGCCTTCTCCTCTTCGTTTCCCCAGAGAAGGAGGGGGAAGAATTCCTCT
>CAYZDV010000015.1:12302-24333 GCA_964477275.1 uncultured Eubacteriales bacterium | reverse complement strand
ACGAATTCCTCGGCCGAGGAGTAACCGGCTATTTCTGCCACGGTTTTCACCCTTTTCATCAGCTTCTTGTCCAGTTTGACTTTCGCTTTTCCCATTTTCTTCTCCTGAATCTAAAACACGTTTTCTCCGATCATCTCCCCGGGCTTGGGGATGCCGAAAATTTGGAGGATGCTCGGCGTCAGGTCATAGAGGGCAGGGGATTCGGCCTTGATTTTCCGGTTGGCAAGGAGAATTCCAGGGAGGACCTCCGGCGCCATGCAGTGGTCGCCGCTCCATTTTTCCGTGTTGTCCTCAACAATTTCCCTGGGCAGTCTTCCCAGAGGCGAAGCCCAGGAGATGCGGTAGCCGTGGTTGAAGCCGACAATGATATCCGGCGCCTCCTCCACATAAGGACCCCGGTAGACCTCCCTGGCGATAAATGCCCTCAGCACCGGCCTTTCTCCGGTCTTTGGGTCATGAAAGCTCTCCAGCTTGCGGGCGATTTCCCGGACAAGGTTCTCTTTATCCGGGCCGGAGTTGACAATGCCCTCTGCCTCTCTTCCTCTCTGGTTGATGTAAAGACCGTTCAGTCCCAGCGCATAGGCCTTTGTCCTGGACCAGTCGGTGTTCATGAACAGGTCATCCCTGCCCTGGCGCCACTCATGGATCAGCCGGTGGTAGCCGTTTTCCTTGAGCCAGGTGTTGAGGTTGAAGGAGCGCCGGAAGGAGGAGAAGCCGTGGTCGGACATGACGATGAGCACAGTTTCTTTGTCCGTCGCCTCCATGGCTCTGGCCAGCATCCTGTCCATCTCGATGTAGATGTTTTCTATCGTTTTTCCGAATTTTCGGGCCAGCTGCGGGTCGTAGGAGGGATGCCTGGGGTCGATGAGACGCCAGAACATGTGCTGCCGCTGGTCTGTGCTGGAGACATAGTAAAAGAGAAGGCCGGAGTCAAACCGGCCCAGCTCGTAGTCGAACATCTCCATCCTTTCTTTGAGGACGATGTCATCCTGCTCGAGAAATTCCTCGTCGTTCAGGACATTGTTGTCCAGAGCTTTGGTGTCGGCGGGGAGGCCCTTGGTGAAAAAGGGACCGAACCTCCCGGCCAGTTCTTCGGAATATTTCTTGGGTGTTGAAATCGGCAGGGCGGCTGATGCCGGGTCGATGTTGATGGGAGAGACATAAAGCTTGAAATGCGGCCGGACCTCCTTGAGGTAAAAATGGCAGATTCCCCTGACGCTCTGGGTGGGAATCATTTGGAACCGGATCCTGATCCACTCGCTCCATTCCCCCTCCTGAAGGATGAACTCCTGGCCCTGGATGACCACTTTGGCGACCGGATGAACGGGGTCGACGAAGACCTGGAAATCGATGGAGGATTCCGGCCGGTCTTTCCTGAAGGTGTTCACCGGGCCGGGCAGTGAAGCCGCGGTTCTGTTGTGGATGAGATGGACCTCGTGGATCCGTCCTCCGCCGATGTCTTCTTTGAGCTCCGTCGTTTCGGTGGTGTAATAGTTGAAGATTCCGTAGCTTCCCAGGATGTCAGGCGTCCCCATGCCGGAAATTGTTCTCTGTCTGGTCAGGGCAGGGGGGTAGTTGGCCGGAATTTTGAACACGGTGGCCGGAATGTCGTGGTCTTCGAGAATCTGCCAGAAGGCCCTGCCTTTGCGGCTCTGTTCGACTTTTCCTCCCGAGAGGGGAAGAACGAGATTTCCCAGGCGGACGGTCTTCTGTGCTTCCATGGTCTCAGAGGCTGAAAACTCCGGAAAGTAATTTTCCGGGTTCCTGTGGATAAAATCGAAGATGCCGTGGCCGCCGGGGTTGGTTCCGGTGATGAAGTTCGACCAGGCCACCGGGCTCTGAGGGGGAATGCTGGTTCCCAGTGGCTTGAAGTCTCCCATGCTCCGCAAACGCTGGAAGGCCGGAAGCTTCCCTTCCTTGATCCAGACCTGGAGGAGATGGGGGTCCATGCCGTCCAGGCCGAGGATGAGGACTTTTTTCGACGTGGCCTTTTTGCCGAAGACCCTTGTCATCATATCCGATGCGCTCCCCAGAGCCAGGAAAGCCCCTGAGGCTATTCCCATCTTGAGGAATTCTCTCCGTTTCATCTCGTTCATTGTTATTTTTCCTTTTTGGTTTTTTTCTGAATTTTTGAAAATCCCCGGACATCAATGATTGAACGACCGTCCATGTAAGGAGGAACGGGAACACCGAAGAGCTCCAGCACAGTGGGAGCAATGTCCACAAGGGAGGGATCTGCCACCTGGATTGCCCTGTTACAGAAGAAAACGCCGGGAACAATCCGGGGGTCGATGCAGTGGTCTCCGCTCCAGGCCTTGAGGTTGTCCTCGAACACCGTCCGGTTGACCTTTCCGGTGACCGAATCCCAGGAGACCCTGTAGCCCTCGCTGTAGCCGATGATGAGGTCCGGGCAGTTCTCCTTGTAGGGTCCGGGCGGCAGTTTGTCCCTGTCGAAGACGGTAGTGATGGCCACCGCGTTTTTTTCCTGGTCTTTAACGCCTGTCAGTTTCCCGACGAGCTCTTTTTTCAAGGCCTTCGACTCCGCGTCCGGTTCGACCGTCCCCCTGGCTTCCCGTCCTTTCTGATTGATATAAACTCCTCCAAGACCCAGAGCGTAGGCCCTTGTCCTTTCCCAGTCAACATCCTTGAACCATTCCTCGCTTGCATCCTTTCCTTCCTTCAGGGCGAGGTATCCGTGGAGATAGAGCCAGGAGTTGAGGCTGACCCCGCGGCGGAAGGACTTGAAGCCGTGATCGGAGATCACCATCAGGACCGTCCGCTCGTTGATTGTCTTCAGGACCCGCCCCACCAGGTCGTCCATTCTCTGATAAAGGTCTTCGATGACCTTCGCGCCGCCTGTGGCCGGGTTTTTGGGCGACGGATGAGCCGGGTCCAGGTAGCGCCAGAACATATGCTGGACGCTGTCGGTGGTCTCGAAGACACAGGCGACCATCCCCTTTTTGACCTTATCCAGGGCGTTGAAGAGCATGCCCTCCCATTCTTTGTGGTTGGCATAGGTGAGTTCCAGGAAAGCGGGCTCGCTGAGGGCGCCTTCGTTCAGAGCCCAGGTATCGTTGGCTTCGCCCAGGGTGATGAAGCTTCCCTGCAGCTTGGCGAGGTAGATGGAATAGATGTAAGGATGGGAGATGGGAAGGGCCGGCTTTTCCGGGTCGATGTTCAGAGGCGTGCAGTACATTTCAAAGTGAGGGGATGTCTCGGAGATGAAAAAGCGGCAGATGGCCCTGATTTTGATGCCCAGCCCGGGCCGGAAGGTCAGCCTTATCCAGGAGGAGAAGACGCGCTTCTCCAGATGGAATTTCTGTCCGGACACTTCAAGAGATGCTCCGTTCCTGTCCTCATCTACAGTAATGGTGAGCGGGAGGCGGATTTCGCCGTTTTTTTTGAGGAGGGTGTTTTCAGGCCCTGAGATATAGGTTTCGACTCTCCCGCCCTCCACGGTGACCGGGATGTTGATGCCGCCTTCGCGTTTCTGAATTTTTGATTTATCCGAGGTGTAAAAAAAGAAGGTTCCCTGGCTGCCTTTGAGGTCGGGCACGCACATCCCGGAGAGGAGATGCCCGGCGAACTTTTCCGGGGGAAAAGTAACGGGAACCCTCAGTATTGTGCTGAAGATACCCTTTTCGCCCAGGATTTTCCAGAAGGGCACGCTCCTCCGCAGTCCTCTGATTTCCGGCCGGGAAAGGGGAATGCTGTATTTTCCCAGAGAAAGAGTTTTCCTGGGCTTTCCGACCCGGGCCGAGGAGAGGTCCGGAAGGTAGGTCCTCGGGTCTCGGCTGAGAAAATCAAAGATGTTGTGCTTGGCGGGGTTTGTCCCGGTCGTGAAAGAAGACCAGGCCACAGGGGAGATAGCCGGCGTTGTTGTCCGGAGCCTGGCATAGGCACCGCTTTTTTTGAGTTTGGCCAGGTTGGGAAGCTTGCCTTCGGCCATGTATTTGTCGACGAGTGTCGGCTCCATCCCGTCCAGGCCGAGGATGACCAGCCGTTGGATGTGGCTTTTCCTGAAGGCCCTTTGACCTTTGAGGAGGCGGGCAAGCAAGCGGAACGGCCAGGAAAGGAAAGAAAAGACAGCCAGGAAAAAGGTCAGAAAAAGGACGAGGAAGGAGGAGAGGAAAGCAAATCCTGCGCCAGGGCCCACATAGGCATTGAGGGGAAGCGAAAGAGCGAGAGAGAACAGGAGGAGCAGCTTCAGCTTTTGAGTCCTGCCCGACTTCCCGGTCATTGAAATTGCTCCATGATGATTCGCGCCAGGTCGGAAATGCAGAGGTCAGAGCCGTGTTCCTCCCTGGCCCAGAAGAACGCATCATCCCAGGTGTGCATACCCTCCAGGTTCGACCGGCCGAAGACTGCCTTTTTTTTCACCGAGCCTTTCAGGTCAAACCCGGGAGCGGAGAGAACGATCATGTCCGGGCCTTCAGAGAGATAAGGGCCTGAGTAGATTTCCTGGGTAGGGAAAACGCGGCGCACGACCTTTTTCCCGTTGTGTTCCAGGTCTTCCAGCTTTTTCCGGATTTCCTGGTTGAGGGGTTGAGTTTCTTCCGGCCGGACACATCCCCGGGGGAATTTTCCCTCGATATTCAGGTAGATCCGGTTGGGGTCCATGGCGAAAACTCTGGAGGAGGGGTCGATTTCCGCCAGGCTTTCAGGAGATGGAGTGGTGAAACGGAGGTAGCCTTCCTGTTCCAGCCAGGCGTTGAGATAGACCTCCTGCTCGATGCGGCAAAAACCATGGTCAGAGAGGAGAAATAGACTGTTGTCTGAGCCAGGCAGCTTTTCAAAGGAAGAGACGACCTTTTCCATCAAGATGTCGATTTTCCGGTAGTACTCCAGAAAATGGGTATGATAACTGTGGCGTTCGTCCTCGTATGCATCCCACAGGAAGTGGTGCAGCCTGTCTGTTCCGGTGATGACGAGCTCAAAGTAATCCCAGTCCTCCGGCCAGAGGAGCTCCAGGGCCTTTTCTCTGGATTTCAGGGTGCTCCCGAGCTCCTGCCAGAGGAAATCGTGGTTTTCCCTTGCTCTGAGCGTGTCGATGTCGATCCGGTAGCCAATCCGCTCCAGTGCGGCCTTGAGGGAGAGAGGGAACACGGCTTTTTCCAGCTCGATGGCCACAAAGCCGGAGATCAGGATGCCGTTAATCCGGCGGGCAGGGTAGGTCGAGGGCTGGTTAATGATGATGCATCTTTTTCCTTTGCTTCCCAGCGTGTCCCAGAAGGTCTCCTTTTTCAAATCCAGGAAATTCGGGAAGCGAAGCTCGTAGGAGTTCTTCTTGAGGTCGGTGAAGCCGAAGATGCTGTGGGTCCCGGGGTTGGCGCCTGTCATAAAATTGGTCCAGCTGACTGCAGAGATCTCGGGAAGGCTGGCTTTCATCCGGTGAAGGTGGCCGGATTCTATCAGGCTTGACACAAAGGGCATAGTGCCTTTCCGGGAGAGGTCGAAGAGAAGGGAATAGGGAACGCCATCGAGTCCGATCACGCACACTTTTTTCTTTTTTTTCCTGAACAGCGCCATGAAACCAGATATTATAGCACCGTGCTGAACTTCTCTCCAGTCCGCACCTCATCTTGTAACTATCTTTTTTCCGCGATGAAGACTTATCTCAGGAGAATTAAAGAGGCTCAGGCTGTGTGTTGAGAAAACCGTGAGCAGGGCTGAGAAAGATGCTTTCTCTCATCTCGGCATCATCTTCGAGTCAGCCACAATATCGAGAGAACAGATAGAACGGTTGGGGAATGGAGGAAGCGCGCTTCTAAGGCTCCTCATCCTCGAGGATGATCCGGGCGTCCACGATGGCACATCCCTTTCCTTTCTCATAGACGATGAGCGGGTTGATATCCAGTTCTCTGATCTCTTCCACCTCGGTGACTAACTGAGAGAGCCTTTTCAGGCATTCGGCGATGGATTCGATGTCGAATGCTTTTTCTCCTCTGTAACCTTCCAGGATCTTGTAGGTTTTGGTCCCGGTGATCATGTTCATGGCTGCCAGCTCCCGGATGGGCGCCAGCCGGAAAGTCACATCCTCCAGGGCTTCAACATAGATTCCGCCCAGTCCAAACATCAGGAGGGGCCCGAACTGGGGGTCCCTGTTCATGCCCAGAATAACCTCTTTTCCATGGCTGGCCATTTCTTCAACCAGAACTCCTCTGATTTTGGCCCCGCGCATTCTTGCCCGGACGTTTTTCAGAATCTCCTGGTAGGCTTTGCGCACTTCGCTCTTGGTTTTCAAGTTGAGCTTAACCCCTCCGAGGTCAAACTTGTGGAGAATGTCGGGAGAGACAATTTTCAGGACCACCGGAAAACCGATCTTCTGGGCTGCCTCTGCCGCCTGGCTTTCGCTCTCGGCCAGGACGGACTGGATGAGCGGGAAATTGTAGGCCTTGAGGACTTCGTAGGATTCCGGCTCGAGGAGAAAACGCCGACCCTCCTTTTTCACCGAATCGATGATCTCTCTTACCCTGGATTTGTTCACCTTGAATTTTTTTATGCCGGTCTGGGGCCGGCGCAGCCAGAGGGTGGACTTCGTCACCTCGGAGATGACCCTGGCTGCAGATTCGGGAAATTTGTAGTTCGGGATGCCGCTTTCTTCCATAATCCGGATTCCCCCGGAAATATCAAAGACGCCCAGGAAACAGCAGGCGAGAGGCTTTTTAAACTCCCTGGCGACTCTGGCGATGGTCAGGGCGATTTTTTCCACATCGGTGAACGGCGTGGCGGTCAGGATGATGATCGCCGAGTGAACGTTGCTGTCATTCAGTATTGCTCTCAAGCTGACCGCATACTGTTCATGCTTGGCTTCAGCGATCATATCCACCGGGTTGTTCAGACTGGCTGTCGGAGGAAGGACCTTTTTCAAAGCCCGCACAGTTCCGGGATGGAAGCTGGCAATGTTCAGGCCGTAGCGAATGCAGGCGTCTGTGGCCAGAATTCCAGGGCCGCCGGAGTTGGTGATAATGGCCACATTCTTTCCCTTGGGCAACGGCTGAGTGGAGAAAGCCCGGACATAGTCAAAAATTTCTTCCAGCGTCTCGCCTCTGAGCACGCCGCACTGGTGGAAGATGGCGTCATAGACTTTATCCGACCCGGCCAGCGACCCGGTATGGGAAGAAGCGGCTCTTGCTCCCAGCACGGTCCGGCCGGCTTTGAGCGCGATGATCGGCTTGGGGCTGGTCGGACTGCTGGTGATTTGGCGAGCAATATTCATGAATTCTCTTCCGTTCGACAGGTCTTCGAGGTACATTAGTATGACATCTGTTTTCGGGTCATCTTTGAGATAGAGGAGGAGTTCGTTCTCGCTGATGCCAGCCTTGTTTCCCATGCTGATGAACTTGGAAAAGCCGACATTGACCTCCCGGGCATAATCGAGGACAGCCACACAGAGCGCGCCGCTCTGGGAGATGAAGGCGATGTTCCCTTCCCTGCTCATTTTGGTGGCAAAGGTGGCGTTCATCGAGGATTCCGGGTCAGCGTTGATCAGTCCCAGACAGTTGGGCCCGACAAGGGAAATGTCGTATTGTTCGATAATTTTTTTGACCCTGTTTTCGAGTTCCACTCCTTCGCCGCCGATCTCCTTGAAACCGGCCGAAATGACGATGGCGCCCTTGATATGCTTTCTGCCGCATTCTTCCAGGACGCCGGGAACATACGGGGCAGGAACCACGATGACCGCCAGGTCGACAACGTCAGGGATCTCAATGACGTTGGGGTAGCACTTGATGCCCAGGATGCCCTTGGCTTTGGGGTTGACCGGGTAGACAATTCCCTGAAAACGGCTGTCGATGAGGTTGGCCAGGAGCGAATGGCCCACACTCCCCGGCTGCCTTGAAGCGCCGATGACGGCAATCGAACGGGGATAGAAAACGGTCCTGAGCTTTTCGGTGACCGGGTTCGAAGCCGCTGATTTTCTCATGGCTGATTGACATTTTAATCCCTTGCAGCCTGAAAATCAACGATATCAATAAAAGTAAAAAAAGTCTCCATTTCCATGGTCCGCTTGTCTCGCCAGATGCGGTGTGCTATATTCAATTTTTTCCAATGAATTATCCATGAGGAAGGAGAGATTCATGAGAAAAGCATTTATCGGATTCATTCTGATTCTGTTCGTCTTTTCCGGGTTTTCCTACGCTCCCCAGGAAGCCCGGATGCTTCGCTTTCCAGCCATCGCGCAAGACCAGATCGTCTTCAGCTATGCCGGGGACCTGTACGCCGTTTCCCCGGCAGGGGGAGTCGCGCGCAAGCTGACCAGCCATGAGGGCTTTGAGATTTTCCCCCGGTTTTCGCCGAATGGAAAGTTCATCGCCTTTACCGGCGAGTATGACGGTAACCGCGAGGTTTACCTGATCTCCAGCCAGGGAGGGATTCCCCGGAGGCTCACCTTCACGCCGACCCTCGGCCGGGATGATCTCTCCGACCGGATGGGCCCGAACAACATTGTCATGGCCTGGAAACACGACAGCTCCCACGTGGTTTTCCGCTCCAGAATGCGGGAGCCGAATTCCTTTAACGGCCAGCTCTACCTGGCTTCTGTGGAAGGGGGAATTCCCCGGCAGCTTCCTCTTCCCCGCGGCGGCTTTTGCTCCTTTTCTCCGGATGACACCAAGCTGGCCTACAATCGGGTCTTCCGGGAGTTCCGGACCTGGAAGCGCTACAGGGGCGGCATGGCCGACGATATCTGGGTCTATGACTTTGAGACAAAAAAAGTGGAAAACATCACCGAAAACCCCGCCCAGGACATCATTCCCATGTGGAGCGGGAACAGGATTTATTTCCTCTCCGACCGCGACGAGAACAGACGGATGAACCTTTTCGTCTATGACCTGGAGACAAAGAAAACGCGGCAGTTGACCCACTTCTCCGAGTTCGATGTCAAATTTCCTTCTCTCGGGCCGGAAGCCATCGTTTTCGAGTACAGCGGATACATTTACCGTTTTGACCTGAAAACAGAGAAAGCGGAGAAAGTGCCGGTGATCATTTCCGACGACATGACGTCCTCCCGGACGAAGATTGTCAGTGTCTCCGATAAAATCACCAACTGGGAGATTTCTCCCGATGGCCAGCGGGCTCTGTTTGGAGCACGGGGAGAAATCTTCACCGTTCCCGCCAAGCATGGAAACACCCGCAACCTGACCAACACCTCCGGTGTGCACGAACGGAACTCCAAGTGGTCTCCTGACGGAAAATGGATTGCCTACATCTCCGATGCCAGCGGCGAGGACGAGATCTTCATCATGAGACAGGACGGCTCCGGAACTCCCACCCAGATTACCACCGGTGCCGACACCTACAAATACGAGATCTTCTGGTCTCCGGATTCCAGGAAAATTCTCTGGTCGGACAAGCTGCTCCGTCTCAATTATGTCGACATCGAAACAAAGAAAGTCGTCGAGGTGGACAGGGCGAAGATCTGGGAAATCCGGCAGTACGCCTGGTCCCCGGACAGCAACTGGATTGCCTATGCCAGACCCGAAGTCGAAGCCATGACCAGGATCTATCTTTATAACTGCACGACAAAGGAGACCCATGAGGTCACGGATGGTTGGTACTCCTCCTACAACCCGGCCTTCAGCGCCGACGCCAAATACCTGTTCTTCGTCTCAGACCGGGATTTTATCCCTGTGTTCAGCCGCACAGAATGGAACCATGCGTATCTTTCCATGGCCAGAGTCTATCTGGTGACTCTTTCCAGGGAAGTGAAATCGCCGTTCGAGCCAAAAAGCGACGAGGTGGCTGTGGAAAAGGGAGACGAGAGCAGAGAGGCCAAGGAAGAAAAACCTTCTGAAAAGGGCAAGAAGAAGAGTGACCGGGAGGAAAGCAGGGAAAAAGGAATCCAGGTCAAGGTCGATCCCGAGGGTCTTAAAGAGCGCATTATCGCCCTGCCGGTGGAGGTGGCGAGCTACTGGAATATTGCCTCTGTCGGAGACAGGATTTACTACATGAAAAGGGGAGACAAAGATGCCCGGTCATCCCTGAAAATGTTCGACCTCAAGGAGCTCAAGGAGACTGACCTGGGAAACATCAATGGCTATGAAATATCACAGGACGGGAAGAAGATGCTGGTGTCTCAGGAGAAATCCTTTGCCATCATCGACCTGCCCACTGCTCCAGTAAAGATCACTGAAAAACTGGATTTGAGCCAGATGGAAACGCGGGTCGACTTCAGAGAGGAATGGAACCAGATTTTTGAGGAGAACTGGAGGCAGATGAAATACTTCTTCTATGCTCCGAATATGCACGGCGTGGACTGGGAGATGATGAAGTCGCGCTATAAGCCCATGGCCGAAGCTGTGCATAACCGGGCGGACCTGACCTATGTCATTGGAGAGATGATCGGCGAGCTGAATGTGGGGCATACCTATGTCGGCGGAGGAGACCTTCCCCAGGTGAAAAGAATCGACGTGGGCATGCTCGGAGCCCAGTTTGAGCGTGACCCGAAATCCGGTTACTACAGGATCATGAAAATTCTCAAAGGTCAGAACTGGAGCAAGGACCTCCGGTCTCCCCTGACAGAAATCGGCGTTAACGTCAGAGAGGGAGACTACCTTTTGGCCGTCAACGGAAAGCCGACTAACACCATGAGCGACATGTTCGAGGCCCTGCTCAATACGGTTGGAAAACAGGTGACGCTCAAAGTCAACTCCATTCCCGGGGAAAAGGGGAGCAGCGACATTGTCGTGGTTCCGATTAAGGACGAGCTCTCTCTTTATTATTACAACTGGGTTCAGGGGAACATGGAGAAGGTCAACAAAGCCACTGGAGGAAAAGTCGGCTATATCCATGTGCCGGACATGGGCGTTCCGGGTTTGAACGAGTTTGTCAAGCAGTACTATCCCCAGCTCCGGAAAAAGGCACTGATTATCGATGTTCGCGGCAACGGCGGCGGGAATGTCTCCCCGATGCTGATCGAGCGCCTGAGGCGGGAGATTGCCATGGTCGACATGTCCCGGGATACCGTTCCCAGGCCGGATCCAGGGGAAGTCTTTCTCGGGCCAAAAGTCTGCTTGATCGATGAGTTTTCCGCCTCGGACGGAGACATTTTCCCTTACCGTTTCAGAAAGCACAACCTGGGCACGCTGATCGGAAAGCGCACCTGGGGCGGAGTGGTGGGAATCCGCGGCTCATTACCCCTGATCGACGGCGGATTTTTGATGAAGCCGGAATTTGCATCTTACAGCACGGATGGCAAAGAGTGGATTATTGAGGGCGAAGGGGTCGAACCGGATATCTTTGTCGATAACCACCCGGCCAAGGAATACGCCGGTATCGATGAGCAGCTCAATAAAGCCATTGAGATCATTCTTGAAGAGCTGAAGACCAGGGAGCAGGAACTGCCAGATATTCCCCCTTACCCGATAAAGAAAAAATAGAAACCCAGAGGGTTCAAAAGAGGAGCGGCGATATTGCCTGAAAAGAAAAAGGTGGTGTGCCTTCAGTGCGGGACGACCAACAACTATCCTCTGGACGCCCCGGAGAAAACGGTGGTCTGCGGCCGCTGCAAGACTCCGCTCCCGGTTCCCGGGACAGTCCTCGAGCCATCGCCAGAACAACTCTCCACCCTGTTCCGGAATTCCGGCCTGGCGCTGCTCGTTGATTTTTACTCAGACACCTGTGCCCCCTGCCGGTTCATGCATCCTGTGGTGGAAAGCCTGGCCGGAAGGCGACCCGGGGAGCTGATGGTCATCCGGATCGATGTGGACCTCCACCCCCGGATCGCTGCCCAGTTCGGAGTGATGGCTGTTCCCACTTTCATCATTCTCGATAGGGGCCATGAACGTGGACGGACAAGCGGAGCGATGAGCGAAATGGATTTTGCTCTCTGGGTGGCCACCCGAACCTGAAAAACGGAGGAATGCATCCGGCACCGCGCCGGTTCCATGATGTCTTTTTCCGTGACATGAAAATACTTGGCCGGCCTTCAGCAAACCAGCACTTTTTCTGGCTTCGTGGTATAATGAAAAAAGTGCAGGAATATCCGGGTATGCTTATTTCGATTCTGTTATAGATACACGCCCAGAACGGA
>CAYZDV010000015.1:0-12202 GCA_964477275.1 uncultured Eubacteriales bacterium | reverse complement strand
GGAATATCCGGGTATGCTTATTTCGATTCTGTTATAGATACACGCCCAGAACGGAGACTATCCCGAAAAAAATTTGGACAGGAGAGGGAAATTGATAAAGGATGCGAAAATCACCTGCTGGCGGTGGGCTTGACACCCAAGAGGTTGATGCGGGAACTCCACCGTTCCCCGGACATGCGGAGGATGATTGCCGAAATCAACCTCGGTTACCGGCCTCAACTCATCGTTCTTGATGGGATCGAGGCCTTCGTGGATGGCGGTCCGTCGACGGGAACCCTCAAATCGGCCAATGTGTTCCTGGGCGGGACCGACCGGGTGGCCATTGATGCGGCGGGAGTTGCCATCCTGAAGGAGCTGGGCTCGAATGACGCCATCATGGGCCGAAAAATTTTTGAGCAGGAGCAGATTCAGAGGGCAGTCGAGCTGGGCCTGGGTGTCAGCGGCCCGGACTCAATCGAGCTCCTCACGCCGGATGCAGCGAGCCGGGAATACGCCCGGAGAATAAAATCCATTCTGGATCAAGGTTGAGTTCCTTCATGTGAACATAAATTTTGAAAAGCAGATCGCGGTGAAAATGATGATTCCCCGGACAGGAAGGATTTGTCGCCAAAGTTCTGGCCCTGATTTGGGGAAGGCCCGATCCCGGAGGAAAGGATGAATCTCTACGGTTTGATCTGTTCCAGGCGGTCGATCCGCCAGTTCAAACCCGAACCGGTTTCACGGCCGATTTTAGAGAAGCTGGTCAACGCAGGGAGGCTGGCTCCCTCAGCCGCTAACCTCCAGCCTCTGGAGTACATTGTTGTTGATGATGAGATTCTGCGGAAGAAGATTTTTCCACTTTTGAAATGGGCGGCCTACATTGCTCCGGAGGGCAATCCGAAACCTGGACACGAGCCGACCGCTTACATCATTGTCCTTATCAACCAGGACATCCGGGATAAAGGATATGAACGGGACGTGGGGGCAGCCGTGGAGAACATGATTCTGGCGGCGCTCAGCGAAGGTATCGGCAGCTGCTGGATCATATCGGCAGATAAAGAGAAGATTCAGGAAATACTTCATGTTCCGGCCAGCTACCGGATCGATTCTGTCCTGGCCCTGGGATATCCGGATGAACAGCCCTCGGTTGAAGAAGCGAAGGATTCCATCAAGTACTGGAAGGACAAACGAGGGCAGCTCCACGTCCCCAAAAGAACGCTTGAGAATGTCCTTCACTTCAACGGATTTTAATCGTCTGGTGAGTGTCTGAAATGCGCTATCTGGGAATTGTCTTGATGGTCGGTGGTTTTTTGATCAGACTCTTTACTCCTATGCACACGCTCGGCTGGGTGTTATTTGGATTGGGAGCCGTGCTGACCATTGCCTTCTCCATCATCAAAAAGAAAATCTGACAGAAAAGCCTACTGCCCGGCCACCGTCATCTCTGCGACCTTGACTGTTGGCCCCGCCACAGAGGTGAGGAAGTCGAGGTCGTTGCCGACCAGCTCGATATTTTTCAGAACCTGCCCTAGATTTCCGGAGATGGTGATTTCCGAAACCGGGTGGACAATTTCTCCGTCTTCGACCCATAAACCGAATGCCCCCCGGGAAATATCCCCGGTCACAGGGTTGAGCCCGTGGCCGAGGGTTCTGATCAGAATCAGCCCTTTTTTCAGGGAAAAGATGATTTTTTCCGGAGATGTTTCTCCCTGTTCAAGATAGAAATTATTGGGTGCAACCCCGGTTCCTGCCGAGTTTCCCGTCGGTTTGAGCTTGAGCTTTCTTGCTGCGTAGGTGTTGCAGAGATAGTTTTTGAGAATCCCCCTCTCGGCAACCGGTGTCCTCTGGCAGGGTGTGCCTTCTGCGTCGAAAGGCTTTGTTCCCAGCTTTGCGGGCAAGAGTCCGTCATCGATGACGGTCACCGCCGGGCTCCCGATTTTTTTGCCGAGCTTGTTGACCAGAAAAGACGTTTTCTGGTAGATGGAGGTTCCCGAGACGCAGACGAAAAGGAAGCCTAAAAGCCAGGAGGTCATCAGGGGTTCGAAGATGACCGGCACGTTCTGCGTTTTGATTTTCCTCGGGTTGAGCTGCCTGACCGTCCTCTCCACGGCCTTTCTGGCCACCTGCTCGGGAGGCTCCAGCTCACTGAAATGCCTCTTTATCGAGGACCAGGAATCCTCAACGCGGTCATCCGTTTCCCCGGCCTGAAGGCCGACGTCCAGGCTGAAGAACGTCTGGGCATACTCCTGGAGGAATCCTTTGGAGTTGGCAATGACGGTCTTGATTTCTTTCGTTTCAAAGCTGGCACCGTGGGAATTGGTAATCCTTTTGTCCTCGAGCGCGATCCGTTCTGTCTCCCTGGCCAGGCGAATTTTCCGGTTCACATCCAGATCAGCGATTATCGGGTCAAAGAGTTGAAGGGTGGAGGCGTCCACTGGAGTGGTGCTAAGAGGAGGAAGCCCGGAATATTCATCCGGGCTGGCCAGAGCAGCCCGTTTGACGGCATTCCTGACCAGGTGCCGGAGAGTATCGGGAGAAAGGTCTGAAGAGGAGGCAAAAGCTGTTTTTTGGTCCTTGATCACCCGCAGGCCCAGAGATCTGGAGCCTGCTTCGAGGAGGTTTTCAATCTCCCCCAGCCGGACATCGACGCCGAATTCATGGCCGTCGAGAACGGTGACTTCCACTTCATCCGCGCCGCAGGCTCTGCCGAGCGTCACCAGGTGTGCTGCCAGATCACGCAAATCGGCATTTTTTCCCTGTTTTTCCTTCTTCATTGCCGCCTCCGGCCGCCCACGGTCATCCTGGCGATTTTCAAAGTCGGACAGCCATCGGTGACCGGAATCTCCTGCCCCTCCTTGCCGCATGTTCCGGTCTGGAGGCCGAATTTTAGGTCAGCGCCGACCATCTCGATGCTGTTTAAAATCTCGATGTTGGTTCCGATGAGCGTGGCCTGTTTCACCGGAGCCGTCAGCCGGCCTCCTTCGATGAGGTAGCCCGAACTGACCGAAAAGGTGAATTTTCCCGAATCCTCCACCTGGCCGCCCTGAAATTTATGGGCGTAGAAGCCCTTGTTCACCGAGCGGATGATTTCTTCCGGCGCATATTCTCCCGGGGCAATGTAGGTGTTGCTCATCCGGGGGAGGGGAATGCAGGTGAAATCCTGTCTTCGGCCATGCCCGGTGAGCAGCTTTCCCATCAGGCGGGCGGAAAGCCGATCCTGGAGGAGTCCGGCCATTTTCCCCTGGTCGATGAGGAGAGTCTTTCCGGGGATTGTTCCTTCGTCGTCGATGTTGTAAGAGCCCCTGAAATGGGGGATGGTCGGGTCGTCTGAGATCGACACCTGGCTGCTTGCCACCTTTTTTCCCATCTTGTCCCAGAAAATAGAGGTTTTTTTCCGGTTGAAATCAGCCTCCAGCAGATGGCCCACTGCCTCATGGACGAGCACGCCGCTGTGACCGGGGGCAAGGACGACAGGCATCTCTCCGGCCGGAGCCGGAAAGGCCTCCAGAAGGCAGAGGGCTTCCCGGGCTGCATCCTGGCCGATGGACTCGGCCGAGCAGGCGGTTTCGAAATACTCCAGGCCGACCGTTCCTCCTCCTCCCGAAAAACCTGCTTCCCGGTTTCCTTTTTTTTCGGCAATCGCCAGACAGGCGAGCTTGAGAAGAGGACGCGCGTCCGAGATGGATAAGCCCTCAGAGTTGACGACTGTTAAGTGCTGAGTCATATCCACCAGGGTTACGTTGGCCTTTTTTATCTTTGGGTCGAAGTTTTGAGCCGCGAAGTATGACTTTTTGACAAGGGAAATTTTCTTTTCCAGGGTTTCCACATGAGGAGCTTTGAGAACCGGATAGAAGTCATGCGTTAAAGAGACAGGACGAGGGGCGAAAGCTTTCCTCGAAGCCCGGCCTGAAGCAATCGAGGATGCGGTGAGGGCTGCCTTTTCTATCTTTGGCCAGGAAAGGTCGCTGGTGTATCCGTAGCCGGTTTTTTCACTTGAAACGACTCTTATTCCCATCCCCAAGCTGATGCTTTCCGCTGTTTTCTTTATGATGTTCTCTTCCATGTGGATGAGGTTATAGACTCTGTATTCGAGGAAGATCTCCGAGAAATCGCCGCCCCGGGAGAGGGCGACGGCCAGGATTTTGTGCAGGTCCTCCTCTGGAATATGGAAATGGTCTTCGAAGACGAGGGCCGAAGAGCGTGTCATTTCTTACCGTTCAGGACTCGTTCATTTTAGCGAACATGCCGTTCAGAGGCAACACTAAAAAGGAAGTAATTCTTTTTCCGTGACAACGGTGAGGGCTGGGGAGTTCGTCGGACGCTCCTTTTCCCCGGCGAGGAAAACGAGCTCCCATTCCGCTTTCGCTCTTCTCTCCTTCGGAGAGAAACCATGCCCGCTCAAGCATCATAGGGCACTCCTCACCCCCAACCCTCACCGTTTTGGTCTTTTTTCCGTCACGGAGTTGGAAATGCCGGCCTCCAAAAGAGGTTCATTGACGGGGGAAAGGCAAAGATTTATAATCTTTACTCATGAGGGAAGAAGAGCTGGATGCGGTCATCAGGGCTGCCCTCGAAGAGGACATGCCTCAGGGGGACATCACTTCAGAGAGCATCATTCCGCTCGATTCCATCTCGGATGCGGTTATCCTGGCCAAGGAAGAAGGCGTCCTGGCCGGAATCGACGTCGCGCACAGGGTTTTTCATCAGCTTGACTCCTCGATTGTTTTCAAGAAAAAACTGAAGGACGGCCAGGTTTTCAAGAAAGGAGACATCCTGGCCACCCTCCATGGCCCTTCCATTTCCCTCCTCAAAGGAGAGCGGACGGCCTTGAATTTTCTGCAGAGGATGTCGGGAATTGCCACCACCACCCGGAAGTTTGTCAGTGAGCTGGACGGGACGCGAGCAAAAATCCTGGATACCCGGAAAACGACCCCGGGACTGAGAAGCTTAGAAAAATATGCGGTGAAGATGGGCGGGGGACACAACCACCGTCAGAACCTCTCCGAGATGGTTCTGATCAAGGACAACCATCTGCGGTGCATCGGCAGTATCTCCGAAGCCATCAGGAAAGCCAGAGGGAAAGTGAAACCGGGAATCAAGGTGGAAGTCGAAGTCACAAGCCTCAAGGAAGTCCAGGAGGCCTATGAGAGCGGATCGGACATGATCATGCTGGATAACATGCTTCCTGAGAAAATCAGAGAGGCCGTCCGCTGGGTGGCGGGAAGAGTGCCTCTGGAGGTTTCCGGAAAGGTTTCCATCGGGAAAATCAGGGAGCTCGCTTCCCTGGGAGTGGACTTTATTTCTGTTGGCAGCCTGACCCATTCCTATAAATCCATTGATATCGGCATGGAATTTCAGAAGTAGGACTCTATGTCTGAAGAGGAAAAACTCACCACCGACCTGCTGATCATCGGCTGCGGTATTGCCGGTGCCAGCGCCGCCATGGAAGCTGCGAAGAGTGGCCTCAGGGTGGTGGTGGTCACGAAAAACGCCAGGCTCGAAGAATCCAACACCTACTACGCCCAGGGGGGAATCGTCTCCCTGGGGAAGGACGACCGTCCAGAGTTCCTCAAGGAAGACATCCTTGAGTCAGGCGACGGCATCAACAACCCGGAGGCGGTGGAAATCCTGGCCAGCGAAGGCAAGAAAGCGGTCGATGACATCCTTATCAGGGAACTCCAGATTCCATTTTCCAGGAGTTCGCCGGATTCCCTGGATTATGCCCAGGAGGCCGGGCATTCGCGGCGGCGCATTCTCCACATCAAGGATGCCACGGGCAAGGTCATCGAGGAGAGGTTCATCGCCGATCTGAAAAAATATTCGAACGTGACGCTTCTCGCCGGTCATACAGCGGTCGACCTGCTCTGCATTCCCCATCATTCCACAAATCCCAACTTCTACTACCACGAACCGCGGTGTGTGGGCGCTTATATGCTGGATAATCAGACAAAGCGGGTGAAAATCATCTTTTCTCCCTACACCATCCTGGCTACCGGCGGCTGCGGTGCGCTTTATCTCTACACCTCGAACCCGAGAGGCGCGATCGGTGACGGATATGCCATGGCCTCCAGGGCAGGAGCCAGGATCGTCAACATGGAATATATCCAGTTCCACCCGACTTCCCTTTTTCACCGTGACACGGACGGCTTTTTGATATCGGAAACGGTCAGAGGAGAGGGCGCCCGGCTCAAAACAAGAGAAGGCCGGACCTTCATGGAGAATTACAATGAGAAGAAGGAAATGGCACCCAGGGATGAGGTGACAAGAGCAATCTATGAAGAGATGACCAACAGCAACTCCAGTTATGTCTATCTTGACCTGTGTTCCTACGCCAAATTCGACATTAAAAAGAGGTTCCCCACCATCTACAAGACCTGTCTGGAGTACGGGATCGACATCACCAAAGAGCCCATTCCTGTCGTTCCCGCCGCCCATTACTGCTGCGGCGGCGTGCTGGTCGATGGATGGGGCAGAAGCACTCTGGAAGGCCTCTATGCGGTCGGCGAAGCCTCCTGTACCGGCGTCCATGGAGCCAATCGGCTGGCTTCCACCTCTCTCCTGGAGGGTCTGGTCTGGGGCACCCGGACCGCCCGGCACATCGCTTCCCACTTTAACCCCAGGATTCAGTATAAGCTTTCCGATATTCGCGAATGGTATTATCCTGCTCATGAAGAGGAAGTGGACCCGGCCCTGATCAACCAGGACTGGATATCCATCCGCTCAACCATGTGGAATTATGCCGGGATCATCCGGACCAGCAAAAGGCTGGAGAGGGCGAGGGCCGACCTGGATTATCTCCGCCACAGGATCGAGAAATTCTACAGAGAAGCCAAGATGGACGAGAAGGTGGTCGGACTCAAGCACGGCATCCAGGTGGCTCTGCTCATCACCCTTGCGGCCCTGAGTAATCCCCGCAGCCTGGGCGCTCATTACATCAAAGAATAGGTTTTTCTCTCAGCTTTTTTCTCCTGTTCTTCAACCATTGCGGGGATAAGTCTTCATTCTTGATCCGCTCCTCGTAACGGCCGCTCTGGATTCATAGGGCATCCCCTTATCCCCAGGTCCTCAGCCGATTCAACAGAATTGATTTCTGCGGATTCTCAAAAATCGGCGATGGAATTCTTTCGCTGCCGCTTTTTGATACTCTCGGCGGTGTTATGAGTTCTCGGTTCGTTGACATTTTGAGATAGTGGTATAAAATAACATGTTTTATAATAGTAAACGCCCGAAACATCCGACCCGGAGAAATCCATGACAGATGATGACAGGACGGTGGACGCACAAAAGGTCAAGGAGACCTTGAACCTTCCCCAGACAACTTTTTCGATGAAGGCCAAGCTCGCCCAGAGAGAGCCCGAAATCCTGAAGAAATGGGAGGAGATGAGTCTTTACCAGGAGATTCAGAAAGCACGGAGGAAGGGCCCGTCCTTCGTGCTCCATGACGGACCGCCCTATGCCAACGGAAGGATTCATCTGGGAACTGCACTGAACAAGATTTTGAAAGATTTTATCGTCAAGTCCAAAACCATGGAAGGATACAGAGCGCCCTACCTTCCCGGCTGGGACTGCCACGGGCTTCCCATCGAAATCAAGGTCGACCAGCTTCTGGGAGACACAAAAAGAGAACTCACGCTCATCGATATCAGAGACGAGTGCAAGAAGTATGCCCTGAAATATGTCGACATTCAGAAGGAGCAGTTCAGGCGGCTGGGAGTATTCGGCGAATGGGACGCACCCTATCTGACCATGAATCCGGAATATGAAGCGGAAGTCCTCCGGCATCTGGCCGCTTTCTTTGCTATGGGCAATGTTTACAAAGGAAAAAGGCCCGTTCACTGGTGTCCTCAATGCCGGACTGCGCTGGCAGAGGCGGAGATCGAATACAGGGACAGGAAGTCTCTCTCCATCTATGTCAAATTCTCGATGATATCAGACCTTTCAGAGAAATTTCCGGCCCTCAAAAACAAAAAGGTGTCGGTGTTGATATGGACCACAACGCCCTGGACCCTTCCCGCTAACCTGGCCATCGCCTTTCATCCCGAATATGAGTATGCGGCTTTCCAGACAGACGGCGAGGTGAACATCGCTGCCAAAAGACTGATTCCCCTCCTTGCTGAGGAGCTCGGGTTCAAGCAGACAAAGGTCCTGGCCACATTCTCCGGGAAAGAGGTGGAGGGCTTGAAAGCGCGTCATCCGTTCATCGACCGGGAGTCGGTCTTTGTCCTGGCCGACTACGTCACTCTTGACCAGGGGACAGGATGCGTTCACACGGCTCCCGGCCATGGCTATGAAGATTATCTTACAGGTCTTGCCTATGACCTCGACATTTACACTCCGGTGGGAAGCGACGGAAAGTTTGTGCCTCAGGTCGAAAGATATGGAGGGATGAACGTCTTTGAGGCTAACAAGGCCATCAACGAAGACATGAAAAAGGACGGGACTCTGATCAGGGAATCTGAAATCGTCCACTCTTATCCCCACTGCTGGCGCTGCAAGAGCCCGGTGATCTTCAGAGCGACAGCCCAGTGGTTCATCTCCATGGATAAAAACGACTTGCGGGAAAGGGCCCTGGAAGAGATCAATAGGGTCCGCTGGATTCCTCCCTGGGGAAAAGAAAGGATCGCCAACATGGTCAAAGCCAGGCCTGACTGGTGCATCTCCCGGCAGAGGACCTGGGGCGTGCCCATTCCCGCCTTTTACTGCCATCGGTGCGGATACATCCTGGCCAATAAGGAGCTCACCCTGATGGTGGCCGACCTTTTTGAGAAAGAAGGCTCCAACTCCTGGTTCCTGAAGACGGCCGAGGAGCTCCTCCCGCCGCAGACCGAGTGCCCTCAATGCGGCTCAAAGCAGTTCAACAAAGAGAACAATATCCTGGATGTCTGGTTTGAATCCGGGGCGAGCCACAGCGTTCTCGGCAAGCGCCCCGACCTGCCCTGGCCATCCGATGTCTACGTGGAGGGGCATGACCAGTACAGAGGATGGTTCAACAGCTCGTTGTTCATTAGCCTTGCTGCCAGGAAAGCTTCTCCCTACAAGACGGTCATCACCCACGGCTTTGTCCTCGATGAGCAGGGGAGGGGGATGTCCAAATCCCTGGGCAATTTCATCGACCCCGATGATGTCATATCCCGCAACGGTGCCGAGATTTTGAGGCTGTGGGCGGCCATGCTCAACTACAAGGAGGACGCCCGTTTCGGCGAGGAGACCCTGCAGAGGCTGGTCGAAGCCTACCGGAAAATCCGGAACACCTGGCGGTTCATTCTGGGCAATGTCCATGACTTCCTTCCGGACAAAGAGAGCATCAATGCGCAGGAGATGGAATTCCTGGACAGGTGGATTCTGGAGAGATGCGTGCAGGTCGGAAAAAAGGTTCTGAAAGCCTATCGAGACTACGAGTATCACATCGTTTTCCACGCCATCTACAATTTTTTCACCGTCGACCTGAGCGCCTTCTACCTGGATGTCCTCAAAGACAGGCTTTACTGCTCGGCAAAGAGGTCGAGGCTCCGGAGATCCGCCCAGACAGCTCTTTTCTTTCTTTTGAAATCGACCCTGGCCTTGATGGCTCCGATCTTGCCCTTCAGTACGGAAGAGGCATGGGAGAGCATGCCCGCTTTTCAGGGAAAAGAGGAATCGGTTCATCTTGAGCTGTTTCCCTCTTTCAAGGAGAAGTGGCTGGAGAAAGCCCAGTTCGAAGAGGGAGAGCGTCTTCTGCTTGTCCGGGAAAAGGTTTTGAAAGGACTCGAGACAGCCCGGGCATCAGGGACGATCGGAAACTCTCTCGAAGCGAGAGTCATTCTCAGGGTCCCCGCTTCCGAGCAAGAGCTGATAAGGAAATATCAGAAAGAGCTTTCCATGCTGTTTATCGTCTCAGCGGTGGAGGTCGATCCGCAGCCCCGCGGTGAATGGGAAATCGAAGTCGCCAGAGCGCCTTGGGAGAAATGCCAGAGATGCTGGAATTATATCCCTTCGGTCGGGAAGAGTCATGAATATCCCCACTTCTGTGAGCGCTGTGAAGAAGTGGTCAAAGAAGTGTATCCATGAAGGCCCGTGCACCTTACCTGTTGATGGCCGCCGGTATCATCCTCGCCGACCAGCTGACCAAAGTGCTGATCGACCGATACGTCGCTCTCCTGAGCTCCAAAACTATCATTCCCGGCCTGTTCGACATCACCCACATCCACAATCGGGGTGCGATCTTCGGGTTTTTCTCCCAGTCCGGAAGCCCGCTCCTCCACGGGATTCTCATGCTGGCCTCTCTGGTCGCCCTGTGTGTGGTTGTCTATTATTTTATCTTGACGCCGGCTTCAGACAGATTGACCCTCGTTTCACTTTCCCTTATCCTGGCCGGTGCTCTGGGAAATCTGATCGATAGAATCCTGAGGGGGTATGTGATCGATTTCCTGGATTTCTACGTCAGCAAATGGCACTGGCCTTCCTTTAACCTGGCCGATGCCAGCATCACCATCGGCGCTTTGCTTCTGGTTTTTGCACTGCTCTTCAGGAAGAAGGAGAAATGTTCCCCATCCTCTTAAAGATCGGCCCTGTCACCATCCATACCTACGGATTTATGCTGGCTCTGGGTGTGGCTTGCGGGCTGTGGTTTCTCTTTATTCAGTCGAGAAAACAGGGGCTTCAGGCCGAGAAAATGCTGGACATGGCATTTTATACCATCCTCATCTCCCTCATTGGAGCGAAGCTCATTCTCTTTGCGGGAAATTTTTCTTATTACATGCACAGACCGGGCGAGCTGTTCAGCCTGGCCCGTTCAGGCGGCGTTTTCCAGGGCGGGCTCGCTTTCGGGATCGTCTTTGCGCTCTGGTATTTCCGGCGGCACAAGATTCCGACCTGGAAAGTTGCGGACATTGTCGGGCCGGCCCTGGCTCTGGGGCATGGGTTTGGCCGCATCGGTTGCTTCAGCGCCGGGTGCTGCTTCGGAAGGGAGTGCTCGACTCTCTGGGCAGTGACTTTTCGCAGCGGCTACGCCCACGATTTGACAGGAGTCCCGCTCCGCATACCTCTTCATCCCGTGCAGCTTTATGAGGCGGCCTTGAATTTTTGCAATTTTGCTGTTCTCTTTCTCATCCTCAAAAGAAAGGTGTTCGATGGTCAGGTTTTCGCTTTTTATATCATCAATTACTCCATCATCCGCTACTTCACCGAGTTCTTCAGGGGGGACCATCCGGACAGCGCTTTTCTCATTCGCCACTCTTCTCCTTTTCTCAGCCTTTCCTTTCCCCAGCTTTTCTGTATCCTGGGCATCATCGGCGGCGCGCTGTTGTTCCTTGTCCTGAAAAGGCGAAAAAGTGCCTAAAAAGGAGTTTCTCATCTTCGCTCTCTCCGGGATGAACCAGCGGCTGGATGTCTTTCTTTCGCAAAGAATCAGGGAGTTGACCAGGTCGCAAATTCAGAAGCTCATTCAGGAGGAAAGGGTCAAAGTGAGCGGCAATCCAAAGAAGGCCAACTACAGGTTGAAGGCTGGGGAAAGAGTGGAAGTCGAATATGAAGACACTGTTTCCCGGGAAATTGAGCCCGAAGACATTCCCCTCAACATCCTCTACTGCGACGACCAGGTGGTGGTCCTCATCAAGCCGGCAGGGATGGTTGTTCACCCCGGCGCCGGAGTCCAGCACCACACCCTGGTCAACGTTTTGCTATTCTATTTCCCTGAGCTCAAGGGAATTGGTCCCGAGCAAAGGCCTGGCATCGTCCATCGCCTGGATAAGGAGACATCAGGGCTGATGGTCGCGGCCCGGACCATCGCCGCCTGCAGAGATCTTCAGCAGCAGTTCAAACGAAGGGTCGTGGACAAGGTCTACACCGGTCTTGTCTGGGGAAAAATGCCCGAAAAGATGGGAGAGATCAGCTGGCCCATCGGCCGGCATGTCAAGCACGGGGAGAGGATTTCCATTCGGACGAGAAAGCCCAAAGAAGCGCTGACCCTCTACTCTGTCCAGAAAGAATTCAAGGACATGACCCTCCTCGAAATCAGACCCGTTACAGGCAGAACTCACCAGATTCGGGTCCATCTGGCCGCCTCCGGTCATCCTGTCGTCGGCGATAGGCGCTATGGACGCCGGAGGACGAAAGAAGACCCCCCACGCCTTTTCCTCCACGCCACTTCGCTTTCCTTCCTTCATCCTGGCTCCCAAAAAAAGATGGCTTTTTTCTGCCCCCTGCCAGAGGAATTAAAAGATTATCTGGCAAAAAAGGAAAAGGA
>CAYZDV010000014.1:0-24717 GCA_964477275.1 uncultured Eubacteriales bacterium | reverse complement strand
TGCGGGGGACACCCCATGCCACCCATCCTGTTTTAAAAGGAAATGGCCATTACCCAGAAAAGAAGGTGCTTCCTAGAGGAAAGACCGGGAATTGAATAAATTTTTTTCAGCCTCTTGACAATTTGATGAAAGTTGGTATTTTTTGTTTTGTGAGTCACCATGGAAGAAATTGAAATCATGAGCTGGCTGACTCTGGATGCCATCAAAAAGGCAGCGAATGTTGTTGAGAAGGTGGGCAATCTCCAAGCCGGTCACAGCAAATCCGTGTTCTGTGAAATCGAGGACGACTTCCTGGAGTTGTGTTACAGCGACAGCGCTTCCAGTTTCCTGAGGCGCTACGAAGACAGGGACGAATTTGAGCTCGCCATGGCCAAACGCAAAGAAGAAGAAGGGGAGGCCTTCTACGAGGAAGAACATGGGTTTGAAGAAGACTACGAAGAGGACGAAAAAGAAGAGGAATACGAGATGGAGGACGAAGACAAATTCTGAACCTTCTTCTTGAATTCCCCATGCGCACCGAATCCCGCCGGATTGAGCACTGAGTGCTCAACCCTCTCCATCGCTGGATCCATCATCGCTTTTTCTTCTCTATGCTTTCCTTGAGCCGGTTGAGGAAATTCAAGGCCTCGAGAGGAGTCAGCTCAGAAATCTTGCACCTGGCGATTTCCTCCTTGATCTCCCTCAATTTCTCCTGCTCTCTATCTTCTTCAAAGAGGAGAAGCTGAGCTTTGTCCCGTTTTCTGGATGAGCGATAGGCCAGGCGGGGAAGCCCGGCATCATCCAGCTCCTGCCTTTCCAGGTTGAAGAGGATTTCCCTGGCCCTGTCCACCACTTCTTTTGGAATCCCGGACAGCTTGGCCACATGAATTCCGTAGCTCTGGTCCGATGGTCCGGGCACGATCTTCCTCAGGAAAACAACGGTGTCCTTCCACTCCTTGACAGAAACATGGTAGTTTTTGATTCTCTTCAGGGTCAGGCCCAGCTCGGTCAATTCATGGTAATGAGTGGCAAACAGAGTCTTGGGTCGGATGTCCTCCTTCTCGTGGAGGTGTTCGGCCACAGCCCAGGCGATGCTCAGGCCGTCAAAGGTGCTCGTCCCTCTTCCGATCTCATCGAGCAGGATCAGGCTTCGGGGCGTGGCGTTGTTGAGGATTTTCGCCGTCTCCAGCATCTCGACCATGAACGTCGACTGGCCGGCGCTCAAGAAGTCCATCGCTCCAATCCGGGTGAAAATGCGGTCAACCACACCGATCTCCGCCTCCCTGGCCGGCACGAATGAGCCCATCTGGGCCAGAATGCAGATCAAAGCCACCTGCCGGAGATAGGTGGACTTCCCTCCCATGTTGGGGCCGGTGACGATCAAAATCTGGTCTTCGTCCCTGTCCAGAGAGGTGTCGTTGGGAATGAACGGCTCCTCGCCGGCGGCCTCGATGACCGGATGGCGCCCCTCGGCAATCCTGATCCTGTCACCCGAATGAACGACAGGCCGGTGATAGCTGCGGACCGAGGCCAGCTCGGCCAGGGAAGAAAAGACATCCAGCACGGCCAAATCCGCGGCGATTTTCTGGAGGCGGGCGGTCTCTCTGGCCGCCTTTTCCCTGACCTCGAGGAAGAGGTTGTGCTCCAGCTCTCCGATTCGCTCCTCGGCATGAAGAACCTTCTCCTCGTACTCCTGAAGCTCCGGAGTGATAAAGCGCTCAGAGTTGACCAGGGTCTGCCTGCGGATATAATCGGCGGGAACAAACTTCAAGTTGGGCCTTGTCACTTCTATATAATAGCCAAAGACCTTGTTGAAGCGAATTTTCAGCGATGAGATTCCTGTCCTGTCTCTTTCTTTCCTTTCGAGCTGAGTGATAAAGCTTTTTCCGGAGCGGCTCAGCTCTCTCAGCTCATCCAGCCCGGGATGGAAGCCGACTTTGATGAGCCCTCCTTCTGTGAGCAGGAACGCCGGCTCATCGATGATGGCTTTCTCGATAAGGTCCACGACTTCCCCGGCGTTGTCCCATCCTTCATGGATGGCCCTGACCATCTGCGCCGAGAAAGAGATGATGGCTTCCCGGATCCGGGGCAGAGGAAGAAGCGATCTTTTCAACAGGACAAGGTCCCGCGCATGGGCCACTCTCAGGGATATCCTCCCGGTGAGGCGCTCCAGGTCAAATATTCCCTTCAGGCTTTCTCTCAACTCCTTCCGTTCGATTGTCCTCTCCAGGAACTCCGAAACAGCCTCCAGCCGCCTCTCGACCTGCGCACAGTCGAGAAGGGGCCCGAGCAGCCAGTTCCTCAGCAGGCGACCTCCCATGGAGGTGATGGTGAAATCGATGATATCCAGGAGAGAGCCCTTGAGGCCGGCGTCCCTCAGGTTTCTCACCAGCTCCAGGTTCTTGATGGTGGTGGCGTCGAGAACCATCTGCTGGCCGGAGCGAAGGTGGGAAATTTTTGTGATCAGGGAAAGCGAATCCTTTCTGACCCTTTTCAAATAGTCCAAAAGAGCGCCGGCCGCAGAAACCGCCAGCTCCTTGTCTTCGAGGTCGAACCCGGCCAGGGACCGGATCTGGAAATGGTCCATTAAAACCTGTCTGGCCTGAGCTAAGTCAAAAAGCCAATCTTCCAGCGGACTCCTCAATGCAGAAGCAAGGTTAATGCGGGAGAGGACCTCGGCGACCTTCTTTTCGTCTCCCCGGGGAAAGATGATCTCTTTGGGAGAGATCCGGAACAGCTCGTCATCCAGAGCTCTCTTTTCCCGCTCGTCGCTCTGGGCGCTGTTGAGCAAGCCGGAAGCCAGGTCGACGAGAGCCAGCCCCCAGCCTCCGTTTTTGAAAAACAGGCTGGCGATGTAGGTGCTTTCCTTGGCACCTTCAGGTTCGACTTCCACCGCTGTCCCGGGAGTCAGGATCTTGACCACATCCCTCTTCACCACTCCTTTGGCCTGCCGGGGATCCTCGACCTGCTCGCAGACGGCGACCTTGAAGCCTTTCCTGAGGAGCTTGGCCAGATAAGAATCCGCCGCATGGTAGGGGATGCCGCACATCGGCACTTTCTGGCGCGAGGTGAGTGCGATCTCGAGGACAGCGGATGCGACCTTTGCGTCTTCATAGAACATCTCGTAGAAGTCACCGAGGCGGAAAAACACCAGCGCGTCTCGATGGTCTTTCTTGATCCGCAGGTACTGCTGCATCATCGGGGTCAGAGAGTTTTTCTCAGCCATTTTCGCCTTAGACAACTATAATTGGAGATGGCCGATTTTTCAATATCCAGAACGGATTAAAAATTTCCGCAAGGATATAAGGATGGCAGGCGCAAAGGGATCGGGACGATTCGCTCAAAGTCACGCTAACTTTGCCTTGGCGGGGCAAAGCCGCCCGGTTCACTCCTCGCTTTCCCGCCGGACTTGGATGTTTGAACTTGAGGATCGTTGACATCGGGGATGGGCTGCTATAGTATATGTCAAAAAATGAATCTTCCCATCTTTCTGACTCTGCTGCGGATCACCGCCATTCCCGCCCTGGTCATCGTTCTTCTCTCCCGGTTTGAAGGAAAGGAGCTGGTCGCTCTTCTCATATTTGTCCTGGCAGTGGTGACCGATTCTCTGGATGGTGCCTTAGCCAGAAAAAGAAAACAGATTACGGTCATGGGACAGCTCCTTGACCCCATCGCCGATAAGCTTCTTATCGCCTCTGCATTCATCTGCTTAGTTGAGCTGGGGGTCGTCTCCTCCTGGATGGTGGTCATCATCATCGGTCGAGAGATTGCCGTGACCGGATTCAGAGCCATCGCCTCTTCCAGAGGAATCACCATCCCCGCTTCTCGGATTGGAAAACTCAAAATGCTTTCAGAAAGCATCACCATCGGGCTGCTGATCCTGGGAGAGAAATACCTGGGAAGGCTCTTCATCCTGGCCCAGATCGGGCTCTGGGTGGTTATCAGCGCCGCAGTGATTTCTGCTGTCGAGTATTACCTGAAGTTCGGCTCGCGCTTTCTATCCAAGAGCTCCTGAAAGCGCCTTTCTTGTTTTTTCAAGAGAAGCGGAATCCTCCACGGTCATCAGAAGCGGCGAAGGCTCCCATTTACGGCTGATTCTCCTGGCTATTCCGGTGAGCACCTTGCCCGACCCCAGCTCGACGAAGACGCCGACTCTCTCTTCCTTCATCACCTCCATGGACCTGAACCAGAGCACGGGCCGCGTGACCTGCCTTTTCAGAGCGTCCCTGGCCTCTTTGCCTTTCTGGATGATTTTCGCCTCGACATTGGTGACGATCGGAAACTTCAGGTCTTTAAACTCCACTTCGTCCAGGTCGCGGGACAGCTTTTCTTCTGCGCTGCTCATGAGCGAGCAGTGAAAAGGAGCGCTGACCGGCAACATCACCGACTTTGGAGGGTTGATGACAGTTAGAGCCTTCTCCACGGCCTCCTTGTGCCCCGCAATGACGACCTGCTCCTCGCTGTTCCAGTTGGCAATCTCCACCACACCCTCGGTGACGCGGGCCAGGCCGTCCTCCACCTCTCTGCAGTCACAGCCCAGGACCGCGGCCATGGCGCCCGCAGCCACCGGCACAGCCTCCTGCATGTATCTTCCTCTCTTGTGAACGAGGCGGAGCGCGTCCTCAAACTCCAGAGCGCCGGCCGTTACGAGAGCCGAATATTCCCCCAGGCTGTGTCCGGCAGCTATCCGGGGTTCTTTTCCCAGGAGGATGAAAGCGGCATAGCTGACCGCCAGAAGAGCCGGCTGGGTGTTCCGGGTCAGCTTCAGCTCTTCCTCCGGGCCCTCAAAACACAGCCGGGAGAGGCTGAAGCCGAGGGCGTCGTCGGCCCTGGCGAAAATTTCCCGGGCGAGGGATGAGCTGTTGAAAAAATCCCTGCCCATCCCCACAGCCTGGGATCCCTGTCCTGGAAACAAAAAAGCCAAACGCGTCATGTTCACTTCCCCGGCAGGAATTTATTCCTCTCTTTCAGATTGCCTTCTTTAATCTGGATGTCTGCTTTCTTTTTGAGGATGGCGAGCCAGTCCTCCACCTGGGCTTGAATCCGCTCCTTTTTGATGATGAATTCAATCTGATCGAGAATTTCCACCATCGGCTGAGGTTCCAAGCCTTTATCCTTCTGGGACGGCAGGTAGGTTTTCTGATAATAGTCCTCGATGTCTTGAAGGCTGACGATGATCACTCTGCTGAATCTCTGGGAGAGGATTTTCCGGTAGAGGATTTTTTCCCAGAGACGCTCTCTGAGATCCTCCCATTCCAGCCCAAACTCTCCAAGATATTGCTCGAGCTGTTCAATTCCCATCTTTTCGACGATCCTCTCCACGGCAGCATCCAGCTCCTCCTTGCTGACAGAAACTTCCTCACTTGAAAACTGGATGCCGAGCTTCTGGTCGATCAGCTTCTCCAGAATGGCCGCCCTCCGGTTCCCGCTCGTTCCTTCAAGCTCTTCATCGTGAATCCCGAAGGCGTCTGCAATTCTGACATCGGTCAGGGTGATGACCTGCTCGTTGACCAGGGCGACGATGCGGTCCACGATCTCCTGCCCGGAAAAAAGAAAGAAAGGCCGGATGATGAGGACGAGCAGGACAAAAGCGGAAATCCGTCTCATCTGAAGCCGGCTCATCAGGAAACATTTCCGATGGTGATAAAGAACAGGGCTTTCCTTTCTCCGGCCGGGACATCCAGGTTCCATCCCACTTCGAGGCGAACAGGACCCAGCGGTGTCCGGTAGCGAAGTCCGAGGCCGATCGCTTTCTGGAGAGAATTCAAGTTGCAGTTCTCCAGCCTGTCAAAGACATTTCCCGTATCGAAAAAGAATGCACCGGATAAGTCCTCCAGTGTTGAGACGAGCGGAAAGGTCAGCTCAAAGTTGAACAGGAAGAGGGATTCTCCTCCGATGGGCATAAGAGAAGAGCTGTCTTTCGGTCCCAATTCATCAAACCTGGCGCCCCGGAAAGAATTGCTGCCACCAGCAAAAAATCTCTCGTGAATGGGGATGTCCTTCCGGCCTCCGCCCAGGCCGACCCGAGAAGTCAGGTGGAAGGTCACGTTGGAATAGAGGGGCACAAAATGCTGGTATTTGATGAAGCTTTTCCAGTAATCCGATTCCTCCTTGAAAAGAGGGAAGGCTCTCTCTAAGGCAATGCTGAAGAAAGCTCCTCTTTCGGTGTTAAAGGGATCATCCCTCCTGTCCCAGATGAAACTCGCAGAGAGAGAACTGGCGGAAAAGGGCTGGTGCTGACGGTCCACTTCTGATTCTCGAGTCTGGAGATCGACGAGAGTCGTCTCCGCCCATCTCAGGGTGGAGAGAAGGACAGCCGGCTTGGAGATGGGTTTGATGGCCGTGAGGCTCACGCCTTTCCGGTCATAGGTGAAGCTTTTCCGGCTCTCCCTTTCCAGCCAGGCGTTCAGATAGGTCTTCATCGGGATGCCAAAAAGATACGGCTGCTCCCAGGAAAGGACTCCTCTTTTCTCCTTGAGGCTGAGCTGGCCGACAAGGCTGAGCTGGGCCGCCGAACCGGAGACGTTGTTCCGGATCAGCTCGCCTGTCCCCCTCAGTCTGACCGCATTGTCCCAGAGCGCAAAGGACTGGGGTTCTGTCTTTGTCTCCAGCCCCAGGCCCAGGCTGGCGTAATTTCTTTCTCCTTCTCTGACGTTGACGACAAGGTTCACACTCTCGGCGGAAATGGGGATTTCCTCAATCGCCACCCTGGTGAAGATGCCCAGCCTCTCGAGCCTTCTTTTCGACTCGGCAATCTTATCATTCAGCGCGAAATCTGCCTCCTTGATCCGCATTTCCTTGAGGACTGTTTTTCTCCGGGTCACGGTGTTTCCGGTGACCACGATATTTTCAATCCTGACCCTCTTTCCTTCTTTGATGCTGAAGACGAGAGAATAAAGGTTTTTAGCGACCTTATCGACTATGGCCAGGACTTCTGTCCCCCTCACTCCCTGGTTCAGATAAAATTGCTCCAGCATTTCCGCGTCTTTCTTGATGTCGAGACGGAAAAAAGGCCCGCCCTGATGAGAGCGGATCTCGCCGGAGAGCGTTTGAGGCTCGAAGAGGCTCACTTCTTCAAAGGAGATTTTCTCAATCTTCTCCTGTTGTCCTTCACTCACATAGAAGAGAGCTTCGACGTTATGATCTCTCCTGATGAAGTTCAGGTCGACTCGAGTGTCGGGAAAGCCTCTCATTTTGTAGAGCAGCTCGATCTCCTCGGGCAGCTTGAACAACCGCTCTCCGTCAATCCATCTCAGGAATGCCGTCCGTTCCCCGATTCCGAGCTCCTTCCCCAGTTGCTCGGGCGTGAAATACTCCAGCCCCCTGAAAGAAATGTCCTGAATCTTGTATCTCTCGTTGGGCATGAGGACATAGATGATGCGCATCCGGTTTTCGTCTTTTTCAATGTGCGACCTGACCGAGGAAAAAAGATAGCCTTTCTTCCTCATGGTACTGATGATCTTGGCCTCTCCCTCAGCCAGCCCCCACTCCTCGAAGATCCTGGCCTCCCAGATGGGCTTGAGGAGGCTCAAGGGAACCTCAGCGCCTCTGACCTCGATCTCGATTTTCTCGTTGGGAACGATTCTCAGCGAAAGCCTGACTGTCTGGGTCAACTCGTCAAGCCTGATTTTCTCGACTTCCACCTCAACCCTCTGGAAATCCAGGTCATGATAGACTTTCTCAATGGCCGACAGGTCTTGCTCGAGAAGCGAAGGAACAAATCTTTTCCCCTCCCTGCTCTTCATCTTTTTCTTCAGTTCTGCCTCGGGGAGAATCGGATCTCCGGTAAACGAGATTTTTTCGATGGTAAAGGTCTTGGCGGAGCTGATCTCAAAGAAGATGTCCACCGCGGAACTCTTGAAGTCTTTCCTGGCAAAGGACCTGATCTCCGGATAGAAATAGCCGGCCTCCCGCAGGCTCTCTTTCAATTCCTCCTCGGTTTTTCTCAGTCTCTCTTCCGTGAAAAAAGCGCCTACCTGGAGGGAATACACGCTCTTTTGAAGCTTTTTCCCGGATATTCTCGGCTTTTTGGGAAAAAGAATCCGGCGGGCGAAAAGGCGGCTGGTGAGAAGGAACGTCAGATGGACTTCCTCCTCGCCTTCCTTGAGGACCTGGATGTCGGAAAAAAGGCCGGTTCTGTAAATCTGCTTGATACTTTTGTTGACCTTCTGCAGGGAGAAGGGCTCTCCTTCCTGGATAGGGATCAGCTGCTCCATGTCATCGCCGTCGGGCTGGCCATCTCTCAAGATGGAAACTTTGGTGATGAGAGGTCCAATTTTCTGCGATTCAGAGAGAGACTCCAGGGGTGACAGGAGGCCGAACGAAAAGAGAACGAGAGAACAGAGAAGAAAATGGATTCTGCTTTTCAGGCTAAAATCTTTTGTGAATCTTAACATCGAAACTGATCCGTCCTTCTTCATTCCGGGTGCCCACGATGGAAAGGTCATTTGTGAGTTCCCATTCGATCCGCGCAATCTCTTCTCTCTGGGTGGTCAGATTGGTCGAGTAAAGGATGAAAAAGTTCCTGGAGACCTTCTTCCCCACCGTCAAGCGCGCGGTCATCTCTGCTGACGATCCCATTACGAAGGGATCGATCCGGAAGCGGTCGATGCTGAAAAGCCCCTCGGCGCGTTTCTTGGCTTCCTCGGCAATCTGAAAAGAGAGCAGGGAAGTTGTGCTCAGCTGGGTGCTGGTGTCGTAGGAATACGTGCGGCGGAAAGACTCTCCCAGGGCGAGAAGGGCCAGGACATCTTCCGGAGGCAGGGGGGGTGACGAGCTGAACTCGGGGGTCAGCCGGTCCAGCAAACCATCGAGGGAAAACGTGACACGGTAATCCTTGATAAACGTCTCGCCTTTGAAGCTGATATAAGGCTCGGTGGCCAGAGGGTTGAAAAAGTTCACCCGGCCGTTGAGGATTTTGAATCGCCTGTCCTGGAAATAGACATTTCCGGCCAGGGCCTCAATTTCACCGGTCACCACCGGCGCGCTCACGCTGCCCCTGACCATCAAATCAAACCTTCCCCTGATCCGCCCCAGAGAGTTTTCCATCCAGGCATTGTCATCAGCCCGCAACCGGATGTTCAGGCCGAGGTTGTCAAAAAAGCCGGGTTTCTTTTCAGCCTCGTAATAGGGGCTGGAAGAGAAGATAAACTCCTCATCGACCTCACGCTTCCACTGAAGCCTGTGACCATAAAAGCTTCCTTCGAGGACAAAGCGCTCGGAATCTTTGATGAGATTGAGACTCCCGTCGCTTAAAAACCGGGTTCTTTCCAGAGGGGCAAGGAGCATGTTTTTCCCCTCCAGTTTCAGGTTGATCGTCTCCACCCTCTCCAGGCCGACCTTCAACTCTCCGGAGCCCTGCACATCGCCGCCGCCCAGCTTGGCCTGGAAGGAGCGGATGATGAGCTTGTCGTTTTCGACAAAGATCAACCCGGAATAGTCGCTGAAGGCATGGGCAAATCCCGGCCATGGCAAAAGCGGCCCCTGAAAATCGATAGCTCCTTTGACCTGAGCAGTGGCCATCGGACCCTTGACTTCGCCCAAATAATTCAGGCATCCCTGCGCCCCTCTCCAGGGGACAAGATGGTCCAGGTTGGTGAAGCGGCCCCTGATATCCACCGCGATAAAATCCCTGTTGATGGGAATAGAAAAAAGAAGATGGAAATCGTTTTCGCCGGGCAGCAGGTTGCCGGCCAGGCCCAGAGAGATTGACTCGTCGGCAAAGCCGAATTTCGCTTCCCCTCTGGCTTCGGTTTTTTGAAACGGAGAATGGCAAAGCCCTTTGATTTCAAAGGGACCGGAGGCGAACTCCTGGCCGAAAACTCCCTTTCCGACAAGATGGAAGCCCAGCATTCCTTGAACGCCAGAATAAACAGAGGAGAGGTCGATCCCGTCTCCCTGCAAATCCATGTCAAACTCCAGGCTGGAAATCCCGATGCTGGTCTTTCCCCTCACTATCCCCTCGTGCAATCGGAATTGAAGGTCGGAAAGAAACAATGAGCCCTCGCGCCAGGCCAGCGTCCCACGCACATCCTCAATGTCCTGGCCCACAAATTTCATCAGGAAAGCTTCAAAATCTCCTTTGAGCTCGAACTCTTCGCCGTTCTGCCTCAGCTCAAAATAGCCCGAGGCTTCGCCTTCGAGAGGAAACTCGATATTGAGAGCGGGAAAGATCTTCTCTACAGAACCTCGCTCCAGCCGGATATCCAGCCGCACGCCTTCCGGATTGGACAGAAGCCCGATTTTGCCTTCGAACCGAGGGTCATCGACGGTGAACCTTCCGAAAAAATCGCCTTCTATGACCTCGGCTCCGCCTTCGACAGAGCGAAAGTCGAAATCGGCATAGCCTGCTGAAGTCAAAGAGAAATCAGCGTTCACCCGAGGAGAATCGTAATCGTCAAAGATGCGGATTTCCGCCAGCCCCTCTCCTCTGATCTCGGGAAAGTCAAAACTCCTGCCCAGAATGATGGATGTGAACTTCCGGGCCAGCCTGACATCTTTGACCTCGCCGACAATGGTCAGGTCCAGATCCTGGCCGACATTGATCCGTCCGCTGACGTCCACATTGGCGAAAGTGGAGGCCAGCCCCTGAGCAGAGATTGATATTTCCCTCCTCAGGTCCCATCTGAACTGAACCGGTCCGCGGAACGGAAACAGGCCAGGGCCGGTTTTGTGATAGTCATCCCTGAATTCGAGCTCGGCCTCGAACATCTTCTCATCGAGGGCAAAGCTTCCCCAGGCTGGAGAAGCGACAGGCCAGGGCAGCGAGAAATAGCTGATGATCGGGTCCAGGTAAAATCCCTGCGCTGTGCCTTCGATTTTTTCCTTTGCGAATTGAAGTTTGAGATACTCCTGCTCCCTGGCCCCCTTTCGGCAGTGCAGTTCGACGGTCTGAACGTCCCTGTTGGCCTCGAAGCGGCCGCTCACATTTCCCATGGCCACCGCGTTCAGGTGGAGGTCGCCGCTTGAAAAATCCGTCTGAAAACGGACCTCCCCGGCTGTTCTGGTCAGAACTCCTCTTCCCTCTGTCCGGCCTTCCCAACGAAACGGCAGATGAAGAAAATCCACAATCAGCGGCACCCGGGCTTCAAAGGAAGTCTCCAGGCTCATCTCCGGATCCGAAAAGTCGCTCAGTGTCCCTCTCACTTCGAGGTCAAAATCCGCACCGTCGATTCTCAATTTTTTGATGCTCACATCCGTGTTCTGGATTTCCGCCAGAACGCTCAGTTTTCCTTCTAACAACGGCCGTCCGGGACCGGGAGAAAAGACATTCTCCTTCGCCTCTGCCTTCACGGAAAAGCCGTTTTCCCTCCGGGCAAAGACGGCATCTATTCCTCTGGACTGAAAACTCGTTCCCTCTCCCAGGAAGACAAACTCCCCTTCTCTGATCGTTCCGTGCTCCACTAAAACGGGCAGCGAGAGATCGAAGGCCCTTTTTTCTTCCTCACGGGAGGAAGGATGGAGACGGAGCAGGGGGCGGTCAACGGAAACGTGGAAAGGCTTCTGCCGGGTCAGCAGGGATTTATAGGAAATCCTCATCTCGACCCTTTTCGCTGAGAAATAGGGAAACAACGTGCGGGACTGCAGGTCCTCGATGATGAGCACCGGCGGGAAAAAGGAGAGATGAAGATGAGAATACTCGAAGCTCGCCTGGATTTTTTCCCTGATCTGGCTCAGGAAGAGGTTCTTGAGGAAGACTCCAGAGACCAGCATGAGCAATACAACCAGGGAAAAAACGACGATCGATCTGATCTTTTTACTTATCTTCATGATTATTCATCAATTGCACAGTCAACGCCTCAAGTCTCATGATACCATTTTTTGGCGAAAACAAAAATGGGGTGTGGACCGGAAAGCTCTTATTCGACCGTGAAAAGGAGAGCGCCGGTCTCTACCGACTCGCCGGAGCGGGGAGCGATTCTGGTGACCATTCCCGCTTGAGGCGATTTGATTTCGTTCTGCATCTTCATCGCTTCCAGGACCAGCACAGCCTGTCCTTCTTCGACCCTCTCGCCTTCCCTGACAAATACCTTCACCACTCTGCCCGGCATCGAGGTTTTGACCTCTCTTTTCCGGGGCTTTGCTGGCCTGGTTCCTAAAATCTGGGAGACGGCCTTCTTTTCGACCCTGAAAAACCTGCCGTTGACATAGACGGAATAGAAAAGGGAATTGGAACTGATGATGACGTTCGAAACCTTTCCGTCGATGTTGAGGAGGATTTCTTCGGGGCTGATGAACTCCGCCAGGACATGGTAGGTTTTGCTTCCCAGAGAGACGAGGATATCATTCTTGACCCGTTCCTCGAGGGTCAATTTGAATTCTTGATCGTCGATCCAGAATGAAAAATCCATCTTACAGCCTGCTGGCAAAGCTCTGAAGCCGTCCCTGGAATTTCCAGTTGCCCATTTTTCTTCCGGGAAGCGATGCGCTGCCTTTTTTCCTCTCCTGGTGGACCTTGACTCCGGCGGCGATCAAGGCGATGACCTTTTCTTCCGGTGGAGCACCGTCGCTCTCTTTCTCCAGGCTGGAGATGAAATGGGTGGTGTAATTGCCGGCACAGAATCTGGGATGGAGAAGAATGCGTTTGAAAAAAGGAATGGTGGTCTTGATGCCGCAGACCTGGTATTCGGACAGTGCTCTGAGCATCCGCTGGATGGCCTCTTCCCGCGTCCTTCCCCAGGAGATAAGTTTGGAAAGCAGCGGGTCGTACTCCAGGGGCACTACGTAGCCTTCGTAGACGCCGTTGTCGTCTCTGACCCCCAGGCCGCCGGCCGGGGTCTGAAGATGAACGATCTTCCCAGGTGACGGCATAAAATCATTGTCCGGGTCTTCCGCGTAGATCCGGCATTCCAGGGCATGTCCCTGGGGATGGATGTCCTCCTGGCCGAAGCCCAGGGGAAAGCCGGCAGCGATTTCGATCTGGCACTTGACCAGGTCGATGCCCGTGACCATTTCAGTGACGGGATGCTCCACCTGGAGCCTGGTGTTCATCTCAAGAAAGTAATAATTTCTTTCCCTGTCCACCACGAACTCCACCGTCCCGGCATTCCTGTAGTTCACGGCCTCTGCTGCCCGGACCGCGATTTCCCCCATTCTTTTTCGTGTTTCATCATCGATGAACGGAGAGGGTGTTTCCTCGAGAACCTTCTGGTAGCGCCTCTGGATGGAGCATTCCCTCTCTCCCAGATAAACGGTATGCCCGGAGTTATCCGCCAGAATCTGGATCTCGATGTGATGGGGCTCTTCGATGTATTTCTCGATATAGACAGAAGGGTCGTTGAAGCCTGATTGGGCCTCAGACTGGGCCAGCCTGAAAGAGGAGTGAAGGTCAGCCGCGTTTCTGACCAGCCTTAACCCCTTGCCTCCTCCTCCCGCCGAAGCCTTGAGCAACAGAGGAAACCCCACCTCCTTTGATTTCTCCTCCAGTTCTTTATCGTTCTTGATCGATTCAAGGGTCCCGGGAATCACGGGCACTCCGGCTTCGGTCATTTTCTTTCGAGAGGCGGTCTTGCTGCCCATGATCGCCATCGGCTCCGCGGGCGGGCCGATAAAGGTGATCCCCTCCTTCTCGCACCTTTCCACCAGCCGGGAGTTTTCAGCCAGGAATCCGTAGCCCGGATGGACGGCTTCGGCCTTGCTCTTTTTTGCGGCCTGGATGATCTTCTCGATGTTGAGGTAGCTCTGGGCCGGATCGGCCTTTCCCAGAGAGTAGGCTTCATCGGCCAGCCTGACGTGAAGGGCTTTGGAGTCGACATCCGAGTGGACAGCGACGGGCGAGATTCCCATCTCCCGGCAGGTCCTGATAACCCGGACGGCGATTTCTCCTCTGTTGGCGATCAGTATCTTCCTGAACAGCCTGGCCATTTTTCTCACCCGCTTTATTCGAACTCCCCGGCTTGCCTCACAGCGGAATATTCCCGTGTTTCCGGGGAGGATTCTTGTCTCGCTTGTTCTCGAGCATCTGCAGGGCGGCAATGAGCTTCGGCCGGGTCATTTTGGGCTCGATGACTTCATCGAGATATCCCTTTTCACAGGCAATGTAGGGATTGGCGAACTTGCGGCGGAACTCCTCAACCTTCATCTCTCTCTGCCTGGCCGAACCCTCTGTTCTCTCCAGCTCCCGCTTGTAAACGATGTTCACCGCACCTTCAGGGCCCATGACAGCAATCTCGGCCGTCGGATAGGCATAATTGATGTCAGCCCGGATATGCTTGGATGCCATAACGCAGTAGGCCCCGCCGTAGGCTTTTCTTGTAATGACGGTGATTTTGGGTACCGTTGCTTCGGCAAAAGCGTAAAGCAGTTTCGCTCCGTGGCGGATGATTCCGCCGTGCTCCTGAGCCACCCCGGGAAGAAAGCCGGGCACATCTTCGAAGGTGATGAGGGGGATGTTGAAGGCATCGCAGAAACGGACGAAGCGGGCTCCCTTATCCGAGGCGTTGATGTCCAGGGCGCCAGCCAGATGGTCCGGCTGGTTGGCCACTGCGGCCACGGATTTTCCTCCCAGGCGACCGAAGCCGATAACGATATTCCTGGCGTAATGCTCCTGAACTTCGAAGAAATAATTGTCATCCAGGACTTCCCGGATCACATTCCGGATATCATAGGGATGGTTGGGATCATCCGGAACCATGAAATTGAGATTGTCGCTGATCCTGTCCGGAGGGTCAGACGTCTCCTTGAAGGGCGGGTCTTCCATGTTGTTATCGGGAATGAAGGAGAGAAGTTCGCGGATGAGCTCCATGGTCTGCCTCTCGTCCTCTGCAGCGAAGTGGGCGACGCCGCTGATGGCGTTGTGGGTCTCGGCTCCGCCCAGCTCCTCCATGGTCACGTCCTCATGGGTCACGGCCTTGATCACATCCGGCCCGGTGATGAACATGCGGCTGATGTCTTTGGTCATGATGATGAAGTCGGTGATGGCCGGGGAATAGACGGCGCCTCCCGCGCAGGGCCCCATGACGGCCGAGATCTGGGGAATCACTCCCGAGGCCAGGACGTTTCTCAAAAAGATATCAGCATATCCCGCCAGGCTGGCCACGCCCTCCTGGATTCGGGCACCTCCCGAATCATTGAGTCCGATGATGGGCGAGCCGTTTCTCAAAGCCAGGTCCATGATTTTGACGATTTTCGCCGCGTTGGTTCCGCTCAATGAGCCGCCGAAGACGGTGAAATCCTGGGCGAAAATGAACACGGTCCGGCCGTTGATCGTGCCGTAGCCGGTCACCACGCCGTCGCCGTAGATTCTTTTGTTCTCCATTCCGAAATCGTGGCTCTGATGGAGGACCAGCTTGTCCATCTCCTGAAAAGACCCCTCGTCGAGAAGGAGATGGATTCTCTCCAGCGCGGTGAGCTTCCCGGCCTGGTGCTGTTTTTCGACCCTCTCCTTTCCTCCGCCGAGATCCGCGAGCTTTGTTTTTTCCCTTAATTCGGATACTTTTTTCTCGATGGTCATCGCTTTTTCTCTTCGCTCGAATTTTTCAGCGCTTGACTTTCTTCCAGTCCTCCAGGAATTTCTCCATCCCGATGTCCGTCAGGGGATGCCTGACCATTTTCTCCAGAACGGCAAAAGGGACGGTGACGATATCAGCCCCGCGCAGGGCCGCTTCCACCACATGGAGAGGATGGCGCACGCTGGCCACAATTACCTCGGCCGCGAAGCCGTAGTTATTGAAGATGGTCACGATTTCCTCGATGAGAACCATTCCTTCCTGGGAGATGTCGTCGATGCGGCCGATGAACGGGCTGACAAATTTGGCTCCGGCTTTTGCGGCAAGGACAGCCTGGTTGGCTGAAAAGACGAGCGTGGTGTTGACCTGAATGCCTCCCTCAGAGAGCACCTTGATCGCCTTCAGGCCTTCCACGCAGATCGGAATCTTCACCGCGATGTTTTCCGCGATCCTGACCAGCCCGCGCGCTTCCTCTATTATGTCTTCCGCTTTGGTGGAGACGCTCTCCACGCTCACCGGACCAGGGACGATCTTGCAAATGTTCCTGATGAGCTCCTCGAATTTCATGTTCTCCTTGGATACCAGGGTGGGGTTGGTGGTCACTCCATCCAGTATCCCCCAGCTCACCGCCTCGTGAATCTGGTCCAGGTTGGCCGTATCCAGGAAAATTTTCATTCAGACCTCCTCTCTCTCTTAAGGATTGAAAGCCGAAATACACAAAACGTTTGGTCAGTATTAAATCATCAGCATTGTCTGCCTATATTGTAGTTAAGCCCGGCTGAAAATCAAAGATTCTTTCCTCAACTCGAGAGCGGCACATGTTCCTGTCAAGGATGCTTTGTCCGTCACTTATTCAGCTGAAATGAGCTTTCTGACTTTATCTTCATCACGGTGTTGGAAAGAGTTCCGATCCCTTCTATCTGCACATCCACCCTGTCGCCTGGGAATAACGGCCCCACGCCGGCCGGCGTTCCGGTGGTGATGATATCCCCCGGATAGAGCGTCATCACCCTGGAAATGAACTGGACCAGGCGGGGGATGGAAAAAATCAGGTTCCCGATACTCGATGACTGCCGGAGTTTTCCGTTGACAAAGGTCTTCAGCCGCAGACGGGAGAGCTCGACATCGGTGGCGATGCACGGGCCAATGGCGGCGAAGGTATCGAAAGACTTGGCCCGGGTGAACTGACCATCCTTCTGCTGCAGGTCGCGGGCGGTCACATCATTGAAGCAGGTGTAGCCAAGGATATAGTCCTGGACATCCTTCTCGTCCTCCAGGAGATGCGCATTTTTCTTGATGACCAGGGCAAGCTCTCCCTCGTAGTCCACCCTTTTCGACATCCCGGGATAAATGATCATATCATTGGGCCCGACCACCGCCGATGGCGGCTTGAGGAAGATCAGAGGCTCTTCCGGCACCGGTTTTCCCATCTCCACGGCATGATTTCTGTAGTTGGTGCCAACAGCCACGATCTTGGTCGGCTTCACGGGAGGAAGAAGGGCGACCTCGCTGATCGGAACGCCTGAGTCGGCGACATCGAACCTTCGGAAGATGGAGCCTTTAATCGCATGCAGGGTATCCTCTTTGAGCACCCCATAAAATGTTTTGCCTTTGAACCTGTAACGGAAAATCTTCATCCGCTTTCATCCTTTATGGTCTCGGAGACGCTCTTAGATTTCGGACTTTCATTCCCCGAGGTATCCAGAGCAGTAATAGCATAATGATATCGGGTATTCTTTTCAACCGCCGTATCGTTGAAGGTGTTTACCCTGATGGGATGGGGAGTCAGGGGGACGAATTCTGTCTCTCCTTCCTTTCTCCTCCATACCCTGTAACCGGCCAGGTCGAGTTCCCGATTCTCTCCCCAGGTCAGGGAGATAAAATCCCCGGAGACGATGGAAATCAGGCCCGAAGGCGCGGCTGGCGGAAAGATGTCCTTCCAGCGGACCTCGGCCAACTCTGAATCGACACTCTCAAAAAAAGGAGCGGACTCATTGGCCGAGGCTCGAACGAAATACCGATAGACCTTTCCGCCGACAAAACTGCGGTCTTCGTATTTGCGCTCTTTGATCAAGCGGGAATTCAGCCGTTGCGGCAACGCCTCGTCCTCAGAACGGTAGACGTTGAAACCAAGGTAGCGCGCCGGGGATGTGCCGTCGATATTCCTGGCCGCTTCTTTCCATCTGAGCACAATCCGGTCTTCATGGACGGCTGCCCGGACCTCCCCAGGAGGGAGCGAAAGAGCCAAAGGCTTCACCGCAACGAGGGAAAACTCTGATTTTCTCCTTTTTTCCCTGACTCTGAGGCCGAAGGTCAATTCCAGGCCAATGTCTTCTTTTTTCAGGCGATAGGCATAGAAAAGTCTTTCCTGGAAATCTGCCCGGCTGGCGCGATGCTCGGGAAATCTTTCCTTCTCTATCGAGGCCACAAGCCTGGCCTTTGTTTCAAATTCTTCCTGGGAGAGCCTGGACTGGCCTGGCTTTTTTGGATCTCCGGCGTCCGCCTCTCGCTCCAGAAGCCAGATTTCGACCTCAGAGACTCCCGAAAGAGGCGTCCCGTCCGTATAGGCACCGGGATTTTCCCACTCCAGGATGAGCCCCTCACCCTTCTGAGACAGCTCGATGACCGGGATTTTCTGAATCAGCCTGGGCAGAGGGGGGAGCAGAGAGCCTTTTTTCCCGCAGGACGCGAAAAAAAGCAGGAATAAGAGGGGTAAAAAGAGCGGAAAAAATCTCTTCATCAAAGAATGAAGCGTCTCAGATCCTGGTCTTCGAGGATGTCTTCCAGCTGTTCCCTGACGTATTTCCGGTCGATGACAATTTTTTTTCTGCGGATGTTGGGAGCCTTGAACGAGATCTCCTCCATGACCTTTTCCATCACGGTGTGAAGCCGACGGGCACCGATGTTCTCTGCATCTTCGTTGACCTTCTCGGCGACGTCGGCGATCTCATCAACGGCATCCTCGGTGAATTCCACCCCGATGCCTTCGGTGGCCATGAGCGCTTTGTACTGCTTGATGAGCGCATTTTCCGGTTCGGTCAATATCCGGACAAAGTCCTTTTTATCGAGCGAGGTGAGCTCCACCCGGATCGGAAACCGTCCCTGAAGCTCGGGGATGAGGTCAGAGGGCTTGCTGACATGAAAGGCCCCGGCTCCGATAAAAAGAATATGGTCTGTGCGCACCAATCCGTAGCGGGTGTTGACGGTCGTCCCTTCGATGATGGGCAGGAGGTCTCTCTGAACGCCCTCGCGGCTGACCTCGGGACCGTGGCCGGATTCGCGGCCAGCGATCTTGTCCACCTCGTCCAGGAAAATGATCCCGGAGTGCTCGACCCTCTCCACTGCCAGGCGAGCGACCTGGTCCATGTCGATCAGTCTCTTCTGCTCATCCTCGAGAAGATGCTCCTGGGCTTCTTTGACTTTGACCCTTCGCTTTTTCGATTTTCCGCCCAGGAAGCCGGGCATGATTTCCTGGATGTGGATGCCGATCTCTTCCATGCCGCTGTTGGCGAAAATCTCAAATGGGGGAGCCATTTTCTCCTTGACTTCGATCTCGACAATCCGCTCATCCAGCACCCCTTCCCTGAGCTGTTTTCTCAATTTCTCCCGCGTCTCCTGAAACCTGGCCTGCTCGTCCGGGTCGAAAGGCTCGCCACGGCGCCTGGAGGGAGGCAGGAGCATGTCCAGAAGCCGCTCTTCGACATTTCTCTCTGCCTTCTCCCGGATTTCCTCTATTTTTTCCGACTTGACCATGTCCACCGAAATGTGCACCAGGTCCCTGATCATGGACTCCACATCCCGGCCGACATAGCCGACTTCGGTAAACTTGCTGGCTTCGATCTTGAGAAAGGGCGAGTAGGTGAGCCTGGCCAGCCGGCGGGAAATCTCGGTTTTTCCCACGCCGGTGGGGCCGATCATCAGGATATTCTTGGGAGCGATTTCATCGGCCAGCTGGGGAGGGAGCTTCCTCCGGCGGTACCTGTTGCGGAGGGCAATGGCCACTGCTTTCTTGGCGGCATTCTGGCCGATAATAAACTTGTCCAGCTCGTCCACAATCTCCTGAGGAGTGAGCTCTGTCTCCTTCATTTCCCCGATGGCCTGCGGAATACTTTCGGAGAGAACGATAGCCATTTAGAGTTCCTCGATGGTGATCTGGTCATTGGTGTAAACGCAAATGCCGGAGGCGATCTTCATCGCTTCCAGGGCGACATCCCGCGCTGAGAGGTCGGTGTGCTTGATCAATGCCCGTGCTGCGGCCAGAGCAAACGATCCTCCGGAGCCGATGGCGATGATTCCATCGTCCGGTTCGACGACGTCACCGGTGCCGGAAATCAGGAAAGAATTATCGCTGTCGGCGACGATCAGGAGGGCTTCCAGGCGGCGCAGTGCCTTGTCCATTCGCCAGTCCTTGGCCAGCTCGATGGCAGCCCGGGAAAGGTTGCCCCGAAATTCATCCAGTTTGTTCTCGAACCGGGAAAAGAGGGCAAAAGCATCCGATGTCGCTCCGGCGAAGCCGGCCAGCACTTTTCCTTTAAAAAGAACCCTGATTTTGCTCGCTTTCTGCTTCAGCACGGTTTCGCCCAGGGAAACCTGGCCGTCGCCAGCGATGGCGACTTTACCCTTGTGCCGAACGCAAATCACACTCGTTGAACGGACCATCGGACGCAACTCTCAAACATAATCATAATTGAAGCCCGGGAAGATGTAAAGCCTCATGGAAAGCCCAGGCTTCCATCTGGAAGCGGAACGCCGCGGCCTCGAGGGGAGAATGCCCGCAAAAAGGCTTCATAATTTCAATGTCAGGCGGTATCTGTAGCCCAGGTCTTTCAGCTTGAATTTCAGTTTCCTGATTACCCTGATTTCCGGGACATTCCACTTGGCGATACAGGCATAAACTTCTTTGTATCCCTGCTTTCTGGCGTATTCGATAATCTCCCGGTGAAGCTTCTTTGAAATCCCCTGGTTCCGGAAGGGCTTGGAGACAAAGGTGATCTGGAGAAAGAATTCCGGCGGTGTCCAGTCCGAGGCGACGGGCAGCATGTCGTACATGTTGTCCACTTCCGGAGCGCCGAGCGAGGGATAACCCATGAGAAAGCCGACTGCCGTGCCGTCCACTTCAGCAACGAAGGTTTTGTACTTGTTGCCGCGTTTAAGGTAGCGGTTTCGATAATTCTCGATTCCCGATTGGATTTTGACATCCTTGAATTTCTCGGCCAGCTCGGCTTCCAGCTCCTTCACCAGGTCCAAAATAGGTTCCAGGTCCTCGGGTTGATATTCTCGAATCTTTATCTCAAAAGGCATGGACCGGACCTCAAAACGGCTGTCATTCCCCATGCGGGGAATGACGATTTTCAAATGCTGTTCTATATGATAATAAAAATGTTCAGAGAATGCAAAAAAGGGCAGGCAGTCGGCGTTTCCAAAACCGTGACCGTGTCAGTAGACAGATGGAGTCGCCAGGAACAGTTTTCAGCCTGGTCGAAGAAAAAGGGGCCTGTCCCCTTTTTTAGTGCTGATCAATCGTCAGCGGTTTGTAGGACCTGAAAAGAGAAAAGCTCGACTCCTTGACTTTCTTCTTGAAATTCTCAAGGTCTGTCCTGAAGAAGCCGTTCAATTCCTCAAGAAACTTCGTCACTTCCAGCTTGACCTTCTCGTATTTCACCCTGGCCGGCTCGCTGACCGGTTCCATCCCGGCTCCGGTGATCAAGGAAACAGTGCGAAAGACTTGAGTTCTCAGCCCGGCGGAACGGTCGGCAATACCCTGCCTGGGAGGAGTGGGGTTGAGGGTCTCGGAAAAGTTCTTCAGCCTCACTTCAAGGTCGCCGGCCTCCTTCATCAAATCGCGCAGCTCCGGACTTCGCTCTCTCCTCACCTGCTCCATGAAGGTCTGAAGAGAGCTCTGGGTCTCCTGGATCCTCCGGCTGGCTTCGTTGATGACCTCGGACAGCTTCTGGGCAGCTTTGGCCATTTCGTAATTGGCCCTGAGAACCCCGATGTCCACTTCGAACCTGGGGTCGGTCTTCACCACGAAAGTCTCGCTGATTTCCTGGTCTTCGAACTTGATCTTGACCGTGTATTCTCCAGGAAGAACGGTCACTCCGCCTCTTCCGAACATGAAACCTCTCTCTTCTTCTCGGGGCTGCTGGCTCTGCTCCCTGAAATCCCAGAAGACACGGTTTATTCCCTTGTTTTCTGTTCCGTTCAGCCTGGCCACCGTGTTTCCATCTTTGTCCAGGATGAGGACCGAAACCCGCGAGGCCTGTGCCATCCGTTCCATCAATCCTGAGGGCATCATTCCGCCCATCTGCCTCATCCGCTCTCTCATCATCTGCATCCTCTGCTGCCGGGCCTCGTCTTCCGCGGCATCCTCCTTCTCCTTCCGCTCGGAGGGAATCAGATAATAGGTGAAACAGGCTCCCAGTCGCTTGTTCTCGCCCACAAAGGCCGTATCGCCCGGGCTCATATAAGAGCTCGACCGTCCCTGAACCCACTGGTAAGCATCAGGAACTTTGAACAGGCTGAGTTTTTTCTTGATAAGAGCATCAGAGACTTCCCTCAGGGGCGAAATATTATCGATGATGAAAATGGACCGGCCATGGGTGCCGACGATCAGGTCGTTTTCCCTGGGATGGATGCCGATGTCCCGCACAGGAACCGTGGGCAAACCCTCTGTCCATTTCATCCAGCTCTGGCCCGCGTTAAGACTGATGAAGAGGCCGAACTCAGTTCCCACGAAAAGAAGGTTCGGGTCGACAGGATCCTCCTTGATGACATGGACAAAGCCATCGATCTCTTGAGTGACCAGGCTCTTCCAGGTCTTTCCGAAATCGCGCGTAACGTAGACATAAGGCGTCCAGTTGGAGCGGCGATGGTCATCGAAACAGACATAAGCGGTGGCAGCATCGTGGTTGGACGCCTCCACATGGGGCACCCAGGTTTCCGGAGGCACCTTTCCTTTTGCGCCGGTTGTCAGCGATTTGGAGACCAGCTCCCAGCTCTTCCCTCCATCCCTGGTGAGCTGGACATTGCCGTCATCCGTTCCCACCCAGATGACGCCTTCCTGAACAGGGCTGACCGCGATACAGAGAATGGTGCAGTGGTTCTCGGCGTTGGTCACGTCGAGGGTCAGCCCTCCGCTTTCAGCCTGACGCTGCTTTTCGGGGTTGTTGGTGGTCAGGTCAGGGCTGATGATCTCCCAGCTCTGTCCCTTATCCCGGCTGCTGTGGACAAACTGGCTGCCGAGGTAAATCGTGGCAGGACGGAAGGGGTCAACGGCGAACCCGGCGTTCCAGTTGTAGCGGTGTTTGACCTCGGATTCGGTGGGCACAATCGTCCGGCTCGTGCCGCTCGTGGTGTCGAAATAAAAGAGGTTTCCACCCTGGGACATACCGTAGCCAGCTCCCGGCTTTTCCGGGTCGGGTTCTGTGGCAAATCCGTCCCCTCCGCCGAGCAGCTTCCAGAAATAGCTCGAAATCGTCCGCTCGCTCAGCACGAATCCCGGTCCCATCCAGGAGCCGTTGTCCTGAAGGCCGCCATAGACGTTATAGGGGATCTGATGATCAAAGCTCACATGATAGAACTGGCCGAGGGGAAGGTTGGTCACGAAACGCCAGGTTTTTCCCCGGTTGTAGCTGATGACCACACCGCCGTCATTGCCGACGACCATCATCTCGCCATCAGGATGGATCCACATGGCATGGTAGTCGGAATGGGACTGGCCGAAGGAGGCGAGGCTGCGGAAGCTCTTTCCGCCGTCCTCGCTCACCCTCAACCGGGTCTGAAGCAGATAGATGATGTTTTCGTTGACCGGGTTAACCAGCAAGAAACTGTAGTAGAAGGGACGGTCGTGAATCCCATCCTCGCTGTTCACCACCTGCCAGTTTACGCCGCCATCGTCGGAGCGAAGCAAGACGCTCTTCTGAGCCTCGACCAGGGCGTAGGCGATTTCCGGCCGGCTGGGCGCAAAAGCAATCCCGATGCGGCCCAGTTCGCCCCTTGGAAGCCCGTTTTTCTCGTCGAGCTTCTGCCAGGTTTCCCCGGCGTCAGCGGTGAGGTAGAGGCCGCTTCCAGGGCCGCCGGATTTGAAAAACCAGGGCCAGCGCCGGTATTCCCACATGGCGACAAGGATTCTTTTCGGGTTATCCGGGTCCATGGCCATGTCGGCCACTCCCGTTCCTTCGTCCGCGTAGAGAACCTTCTTCCAGGTTTTTCCGCTGTCTCTGGTCCTGAAAACCCCGCGTTCGGGGTTCTTTCCCCAGGCTGCTCCCATCGCCCCGATGTAGGCGATCTCCGGGTTTGCGGGGTCGAGAAGAATTCTGGAAATCCGTTCAGTCTTCTCCAGGCCGAGAGGCCTCCAGCTCTTCCCGGCGTCCAGGGTAAGATAGACACCGCGGCCGACACCGGCGCTGTTCCGGACGCCGGTCTCCCCGGTTCCTGCCCAGACGATGTTGGGATTTGCAGGATGGATGGCCACGGCTCCGATGGAAGATGCCGGCTGATCATCGAAGATCGGAGCCCAGCTTGTTCCTCCGTCGGCGGACTTCCAGAGCCCGCCGGTGGCTGTTCCAACATAGATGATCCTGGGATTCGAACAGACGACATCAACGGCGGCGATCCGGCCGCTCATGTTGGCCGGGCCGATGGCCCGGGCCTTCATCCCGGCAAAGAGGTTCGCATCCAGCTCGGCCGGACTCGACTGAGTGAAGAAAACGACCAAAGAAAGGATAAAAAAGCAGAGTTTAACACGGGAGCTCTTCATAAACGCCCTCCTCCTTTTATGAATTTTTGAAAGGGATTCATAAAACTCAAAAATTTAGACGGAAAATCACCCTGAATTCTTCCTTTGCGGCTCATATCCTGTCTCTTTTCAGCAGCACCACTTATTTGCGGGCCACTCCGCGCAGGAACCATGCGTAAGGAGCCTGCACAAGGTATCGGCTTTTTATTTTCTGGAATCTTTTCCAAATAGTTTGGATAAAATACACGGGAATGGCTTCGCTCCCTTCAGATTTTTAACGCCATTCCCTCACCCTCCATCTCGGCGCCTGCGTAACTCCGCATGCAAGATATGTCACTTCGAAATGAATGTCCATGTTCAATAATTTTTCAATAGGTTGATCCTCAGCGTGCTCAAACATACTCGGCGGCCGATTTCATCGGCTTCCCTCGATAGGGGGCTCGCATTTTTTCGCATGGAGACCTCCTCCTTGTCACCGCCGCATGGCGGGAAGAATATTGTCCCTATTCTAAGGGAATGCCTTCAGATTAATCAATGATTGAACGCAATGGGATG
>CAYZDV010000013.1:0-24863 GCA_964477275.1 uncultured Eubacteriales bacterium | reverse complement strand
GTTAAAAACCTGTTGGGAGCCCATGGTATGTTTTATATTTAACTGATAATAAATAAATTATAAATTAATGCGTTTTTTCCCTTAGGTAAACAACGGGGGGGGCAGTGATGTCCAGAAAAAAAATCTGCATGAAGAGGGATTGACTTTTCGCCGCTGGTGAAAAAATGTTTACAGAAAGTAAAGAGCGTTTACACGGTGATCTGTACGGAGAGTCATCAGAAGCAAAAGAGGGGAAGCCTAAACATCCAGGCTGTAGTCTTTGATTTTTTTATCCAGTGTCGGGCGGGTGATCTGGAGGATCTGGCTGGCTTTTGTTTTGTTGCCTTTCGTCGCTTTCAGGACATGCTGGATGTATTTTTTTTCCACTTCTCTCAGGGGAACGAGTTCTCTCGGAAAAATATCCCTCTCGCTGCTTTCGACGGGCAAGTTTTCCGGCAGGATGACATCGCCTTTGGCCATGATGGCCGCGCGGGTCAGGGTGTTCTCCAGCTCTCTGACATTCCCCTTCCAGGGAAGTTCTGCGAGAATCTTCATCACCTCAGGGGGAACCTTCTTGACGTTTTTGCGGAGCTCGCGGTTGATTTTCTCCAAAAGATAAGCCGTCAGGTCCGGGATGTCCTCTCTTCTCTCCCGAAGAGGGGGGAGCGTGATTTCCACCACCTTCAGTCGATAATAGAGGTCTTCGCGGAATTTCCCTTTTTCGATCAATGCATTGAGGTCTTGATTGGTGGCGGCGATGATCCTCGCTTCCGTCTTCAGGACTTTCTCTCCTCCCACTTTCATGAAGTCCCTTGTCTCGATGACTCTCAGCAGTTTGGACTGGAGGCCAGGCGAGACATCTCCTACCTCGTCCAGGAACAGAGTGCCCTTTCCCGCTATTTCAAACTTCCCTTTCGTCTCACAAACCGCGTCGGTGAAAGCCCCTTTGACGTGGCCGAAAAGCTCGCTCTCCAGTAGCGTGTCGGAAATGGCGGAGCAGTTGATAACGATAAAGGGTTCATCCCGGTAGGGGCTGTTGTAGTGAATCGCCTTGGCCACCAGCTCTTTTCCGGTCCCGCTTTCACCCTGGATGAGGATGTTGGTTCTTGTGTCCGCCACCGAACCGATGAGCTTGAACACCTCTCTCATCGGAGGGGAACGGCCGATGATGTTGTCAATGGTGTATTCTTTCTGCTTTTCTTCCATCAGGTAGCTGACTTTTTCTTCCAGGCTCTTGATCTGGAAAGCCTTTTCGATGGTCAGGTCGAGCTCGACATAATCCAGGGGCTTGACCAGGTATTCGAAAGCGCCTGATTTGACGGCCTGGACCGTGGATTTCATGTCATCGTAGGCGGTCATGACGATGATGGTCGCGTTCGTGTTCTTTTCTTTGATTCTGCACAGGACTTCCAGGCCGTCCATGTCCGGAAGTCGGATATCGAGGATGACCAGGTCCGGTGCGCACTCCTCGTATTTCCGGAGCCCTTCTTCTCCGTCTTCTGCGGTCGTGACTTCAAACTTCTCCTTGGAAAGATAGGAGGAAAGGGTTTTGGTGACGAGAGGATCATCGTCAATGATCAGAATCGACTTCATTTTCCCACCTCACAGGGGATGGATATTTCAAAGCATATTCCTTTTCTCTGGTTGTTTTTCACCCGGATGGTTCCGCTGTGCTGCTCGATAATCTTCTTGGCGATGGCCAGCCCCAGGCCGATACCGGAAGCTTTGGTGGTGTAGAAGATTTCAAATATGAGGTCTTTCTCCTCTTCCGGGATGCCACACCCGTTGTCCGAGATTTCCACCCGGACCTTATCCCCTGACTTTTCTTTCAGACGCGAAAGGGAGACGCCGATTTCGCCTCCCTCATCCACGGCTTCATAGGCGTTGCGGAGGATATTGAGAAAGACCTGTCTCAGCTTGTCGCCGTCCACAAAGACCTCGGGCAGGTGGTCTTCATAGTGCATTTTCAGGGAAACCTTCTTCAAGTTCAGGTAGTCAGACAGCGTTTTGATCGATTCTTCCATGATCTGGACGATGGAAAAGCGGCTTCTGTGCAGCTCTGATACCCGGGTGAAATCCAGAAGATCCTTGATAGCCTTTTCCATGTGCTTGATTCCTTCCTGGGCCAGGCTCAAATGCTCCTTCTCAACTTCATCCATGTTTTCACTCCGCTCCAGCTTCTGAATGTTCAGCTTCACCGAGGTCAGCGGATTTCTGATCTCATGGGCAATTCCGGCCGATATGCGGCCGATGGAGGCCAGCTTCTCGGCCTGGAGGAGCCTCTTGTGAGCCGTCTCCATCCTCTCTCTGGCCTGGAGGAGCTTGAGGGTCATCTCGTTGAAGCTCTGGGCCAGGTTCCCGATTTCATCCTGGGAGCTGATGTCGATCTGCTGCGAAAAATCCTCTTTGGCGATTTTGACTGTTCCCTCCAGGAGCTTCTTCAACGGGCCGGTGATGCGCCGCGCCAGAAGCGTCGCTCCGCTCCCTCCGATCAGGATTCCTCCGAGCCCGATCAGGAGAAGCATCAGGCGCGTCTTCTGCATTTCCTTGCGCACGTCTTCCAGGGACAGCCCGATTTTGATCGACCCCCAGCGGGAGCCCTCGGCAAAAATCGGAGCCTCAACCTCGAGAATCCTCAGAGCCTCCCCTGCAGCTTTATCCTTTATTCTTTTACGCACATAGAGATAGCTCATTTCATCGACATTCTCGCCGAAGCTGCTGTAGCGGAAGGCCTCCTCATGGTCCTTGATGAAACTGGACCCGGCAAAAAGGGTGTTGTAACGGTTGTAAAAGACCACGTAGACAAGCTCTTTGTCAATCTGGAGCTGTTCTTCGATATTCGCCTCCACTCCTTCCTCATCCCACATCTTGAACGGCTGGAGGTTCAGGTAAGCGATGTAGCGGGCCAGGGTGATCCCTTTATTCACCTGTCCCTCGAAGATCGCCTTGACTTCTCGCTTCTCGACGAAGAAGAGAATCAGCGTCACGAGCAGGATGAGCATGGCGCTCACGGAAATCATGAACTTCGTCTGGAGCGTCATGCGCAATCTCATTTTCGCGCTCTTATTTCTCCAGCCAGATTTTTTTGGCGTCCAGATAATAAAACCCGAGCGGAGGCACTTCCACACCCCTCACGTGGGGCTGCAAGGCGATCCTGTTCTGATGGAAAAAGAGGGGGACGGCGGGGACATCGGAAAATAATACTTCCTCCATTTGACGAAAAAGGTTAATCCTTTTCGTGTAGCTTCTTTCGACATCGGCTTTCTGAAGAATTTGGTCGAGTTCGGGGCTGGAGTATCCGATGATGTTGGCCGTCGACCCTGAAAAAAAGAAAGGCCGGATGATGTCATCCGGGTCAGGAAAACTCATCGCTCTTTCGAGGAGAATCAAATAGGGCTCAGTCGAATTTCGGACATCCTGGTCAGATTTATAATAACTGAGTCTCAATTCAATCCCCAACGCCTCAAGCTGCTTTTTGAAGGCTCTGTAAATTTTATTCTTTAAATCGCCCCTGGGCAAATCCAGAAAAAAAATGAGAGAGGGAAATTCTTTATCGGCGGTGAAACCGGCCTGATTGAGCAGCCTCAGGGCCTGGCCGAGATCAAAGCTCCTCTCGTCATCCCTCGGGAAGAAGTCGGGCAGCAGGCTCGGAATGTAGCTGTTGGTAACCTGCCGGACATACCTCAAATCAAAGGTCTCCCGGGCCAACTGCCTCTTGTCGATGGCACGGGCAATGGCTTTTCTCACCGCCGGATTATCAAAGGGCGGGATATGGCAGCTCATTCCCAGAAAAATGGGGTAGAGCGATCCATCCTGAAAGACCTGATAGCTGGGCTTGAGGAGCTTTTCAGAAAGAACGGGGATGCAGTCTATCTCGCCGTTGAGGAAATGGTCGAGAGTGAAATAAGGGCTGAATTCCACCGCATCGAGATAGGGTTTCCCCCCGAAATAATTGTCATTCCGTTTCAAGCGGACGCCGACAATCTCCCCTTTGGGGGAATGCATCCAGTGATCATAGGCGAAAGGGCCGGTTCCCGATGGCTTCTCGAAAAATCTTTTTTCCCGGCCTTCAGCGCGTTCACGCGGAAGGATCTTGCAGAAATGGAGGCTCATCAGGTAGAGGGCCGATGCATAAGGCTTGGTCCATTGAATCTCGAAGGTGTATCGATCTATGACCTTAAATCCTGCCACATCTTCGGCTTTTCCTTCCCTGAATTCCTCAGCTCCGACGACTCTGGGAAGGAAGAACTGGTAGTACGGGGAGTTGGTTTTCTTGTCCAGGAGGCGCTGGAGAGAGTACTTGACATCGTCTGCCTCAAGCTCCTCCCCGTGGTGAAACCGCACTCCCCTTCTCAGATGAAAAGTGTATCTTTTCCCATCCGCGGAGATCTCCCAGTAGTCGGCCAAAGAGGGGACGATGTTGAAGTTTTTATCCAGCCTGACCAGGCCATCATAGAGCTGCTCTGAGATGAAGATGAAGGACTCAGCAGATGCCGGGTCAAGCTCGGTTCTTAATGTGTCAGTAAACGACTTCAGACGGAACACGCCTCCGCTGCGGGGCTGCTCGCTTCCCAGCCCAAAATGGATCAGAGTAAAGGTCAAAATAAAAACGAGAGCGAGTGAGAGAGCGGCGTTCAAAACAAATCTTCTTGTCATCTCACCTTTCCTTCATCATAAATAATATCCCTCCGAATATCAAATCGAACGCAATTTTTATGCCAATCCCCGAACTTTCATTCTGACTCTGAAAACCTGGGGAAATATCTTCAATTCGGCTTTGAGCGGCAGGGCCGCCTTGTAAAAATATTTTACAGATGATGCCTGGGTGGAAGGGAATCAAGGAAAATAAAGTTTTTTCAGTCGGCTCGCTCGGAGAGCTCGATGACCGTGCTGAACACGCGCATGACGTTACCTCCCCAGATCTTGCGGATCTCCTCTTCCGTATAGCCACGGCGGACAAACTCTTCGGTGATGCGGGGAAGCTCTGTGACATCGGAACAGCCGTCGATTTCTCCCCCGCCGTCAAAATCTGTTCCGATCCCGGCATGGTCGACTCCGACCAGCTTCACCACATGGTCGATATGGTCGACAAGGTCTCTGACACTGGCTCTCGGTGATGGGTATCTCTCGAATATTTTCTCGAACTCCTGGCGCATTTTTTCCCGGATTTTCTCATCTGCGATCTCGTTCCACCTTCCGTATTTTCTCCGCAGTTCCGCCAGTGCCTTTTCTCTCTTCGGGTTGGCCTTTGTTTTCCTGAGGAAGCTTGAGACAAGTGAGACCTGGACCACGCCACCCTTTTCAGCCAGGGCTCTGATCATCTCGTCAGAGAGGTTTCTGGGGTGGTCGCAGAGAGCGCGGACGCTGGAATGGGAGGCAAAGACCGGCGCTCTGCTCGCCTCAAGGACATCATAAAAGGTTTTGTCTGAAACATGGGAAAGGTCAACCATGATGCCCAGACGGTTGCATTCGGCCACCACCTCTTTTCCGAAATCGCTCAGCCCGTTGTCTTCGGGATCGGCTTCATCGGTCGAGGAATCACAGATATCGTTATCCTGGCCATGGCAGAGGGTGATATAGCGGACTCCTCTCTCATAATAATCTCTTATCAGAGAGAGGTCTTTGCCGATGGGGTAGCCGTTCTCCATCCCGATAAAAGCCGCCCTCCTCCCTTCTTTCTCCAGCCGGTAAGCATCCTCCGGCGTGGTGGCCAATCCCACCAGATGAGGGTAATCCTCGCACATTTTATGGACAGCCTCCAGCGCAGCCAGAGCCCGCTGCCTCGCCCGGACGTAGCCTTCTTCCGTCCTTTCTCCCTGAGCGACAAAGACGGCAAAGAACTGCGCATCCAGGCCTCCCTCAATCATCCGGGGCAGGTCGATTTTTCCGCTTCCTCTCTGGCCGGGCTGATGGCGCTCTCCGATGTTCCAGTCCCCTCTCACCATCCGCATCGGCGTGTCGCAATGGGTGTCAACGGTCAGAATTCTGTCATGGATGGCCCGCGCCTCGGCCTTGAAAACCTGGTTGTCAGGACCGGTTCGACAGGAGGTCTGGAAAAGAGCAGAGACCAGAATGATAAGAGGTATGACCATGGCTCTTTTTTTCTTCATCACCATCATTTTCACTCCGTTATTATTGATTTTCGCAGATGTAATGGATATCTATGTTATGGGAAAAAAGACTGCCTCCAGTTCTCCGGAATCATATTCAATATCCGGAGATGATGCCAGCCTTATTTTTTCGCTTTTTTCCAGGCCTCGATGAAACGCGCCGCATCATCGATCCGGCCCAAAACCTCTTTCTCCCCCCGCTCCCGGCTCGCTTTCTTCGGGTCACTGTGGCTCCAGATGCCGTTTGAGGAGAGTTCGTGACTCGCTCCGCCTTTCCCGGTCTCAGCAGGGACTCCCTGCAGGGCAGCCAGAACGATGAGTAATTCAGGATGCTCGGCGGAAAGCATCGCCAGTTCGTCCATTTTTTCAGTGGTGGTCATTTCCGGCTTTTCAGCCTTCTCCATTCTCACCAGCTCAGGCTTCAGATAGAGCATCAGGGAGGTCTCGCCTATCCCGGCGTGCTGGTCGAGAGGCTCTGTTTTTTCCTGATATCGCTCCTTCTGGACAGGGCTTCCGATCCCGATGGCCACCGCGACAGCCTCAGTTGTATGGTTGATCCTGTGGATGACTTTTTGCTCCACGATGCTGTTCCCGCCGTGATAGTTGAAGAACATGAAGCGGCGAAAGCCGGACTTGATCAGCATCTCGGCGGTCTCAAAAAGAACCTCCTCCATGGTCTCCGGCTTCAGGCTCAGAGTCCCGGGAAACCCGGAATGGTACTCGCTGTAGCCGACAAAGAGGACAGGGGCCACGACAACACCTGTCCTGGCCGAGATTCGTTTGGACATCTCTGTGGCCTCGTAGTAATCAGTTCCCAGGGGAAGATGAGGACCGTGCTGTTCGGTGCTCCCGAGGGGAATGATCACCATGTCGCATTTCTCGAGGTAGGTTCTGACATCGGGCCAGCTCATCTCCTGAAGGATAAGGGGCTTCCCGCCTTCCTTGGCCAGGCCGATGAGACTAAAAAAAGCAAAGAGCGCCCCTGCGGCCCATGCCATCAGTAAAAAACGACGGATTTGGCTTGTTTTCATTCGTTATCCTCCCATTGCAGAAATTTTAGCGTGTTAGCGTTTGGGGGACTCGTTCTGGGCTTCTCTTCCTTTTCGGGCATATTCCATGGAGACGGCGTGGTTTCCCAGGCGGCTGTAGAGGTCGGCCAGAAGATAATAGCCGAGCGGCAGGTTATCCTTATCGGGATTCAGTTCGATTCCTTTCTTGACCAGCTCAACGGCCTTCTCGAAATTCCGGCCCTGGTTGAGATAAATGCGGGCCAGGTAAAAATAGCTCAGGGGAAACCGGGGGTTGTCTTCGATCGTCCTTTCCAGATATTCCTCCTCTTCCCCCTCTCTCCCGAGCAGCCGGTAGACGCGGGAAAGATTGAAACTGGCTTTGAAATTATGGGGGATGTTGTCCAGTTCCATATGGTACTCTTCGGCCGCTTTGAGTAAATCCCCCTTCTTTTCATAAAGCTGGGCATAATTGTAATGGACGTTGGCCAGTTTGGGGTTGAGCTCCAGGGCTTTTTCCAGATACCTCTCTCCTTCCACAAGCCTGTCCTGAACGACACAAATGCCTCCCAGGGCACTGTAAGCAGAGGCCGAATAGGGGTTGAGCTCGATGCATTTCTCGTAGTGGGCAATCGCTTCTTCATACTTTTCCTGGGCATTGAGGATATTGCCCAGGATGAGGTAGAGCTGGGAATCGGGAGGAAGGGAGGGCAGGAAGCTCACGATGAATTTTTCCGCTTCCTCCAGGTTGCCCATCCGGATGTAGGAATTGGCGATGTTGATGACGGTGAAGGCGTCATCGGGCTTCCTGTCCAGAGCTTCAAAAAAAGACTCCAGGGCGTTCTCCAGTTCTCCCTGTTTGAAATACAGGTTTCCCAGGGTAAAATAGGCATCGATGATGTCCGGGTCCTCGGCGATGATGGCCCTGATTATGGCAACCGCCCGGTCGAACTTTTCCTCAAGGCCCAGCTCCCGGGCATGAGAGAGCTGGTTGAAGACCCCGATTTTGTCCCTGGGGTTGGCCAGCTTCTTCCCTTTCAGAGCCGAAGAGTCGGTAAAAGAACCGATATAGCCCAGAGCGGCGAGCTTCTGGCGGGTCTCCTCATCCATCTGGCGGTAGTCAAGCTCAAAGGCGTTCTGGCTGGTCTCATGGATAAACTTCTCGGCCAGCGACTGAAGCCGCCTGAACTCCTTCGGGTGGGACGAGGTCAGGTTGTCCGTCTCGCCCGGGTCGATCTCCAGGTCGTAAAGCTCGGGCGTGGGGGCCATGATCAACTTGAAACGGCCATCATGGATGCCCTTGAGCTCGCTCCAGCCAAAGTGAAAGCGGGGATAATAGGTTTCCGAATAGGCAAAATGCTTTCTACGGCGGGCATCATTGAAAAAGAGGGAAACGAAACTCTTTCCCTGGTTCTGGGGAGGAAAGGCGATGCCGGCCATCTCCAGCATCGAGGGCATGACATCTACCAGGGAGACCACGGCAGAACGGGTCCTCCCCTGCAGCTCTTCAAAGGGCGTGACCACGATCAAAGGGACATGGACAGCCCCCTGATAGATGAAAAACCCGTGGGTGCTTTCCTCGTGCTCGCCGAGACTTTCGCCATGGTCGGAGGTGAAGATGAGGATGGTCTTTTCTGTAAGGCCACGTTCTTCGAGATAATGCCAGAGCCGGCCGAGCTGGTAATCCGTATAGGCGATTTCCCCGACATAAGGACGGTCCCGGTATCTTTCCCTGAAAGGAGGAGGTGGATCATAGGGGGTGTGGGGATCGTAAAGATGAATCCAGGTGAAAAACTGTTTTTCGCCGTTTCCATCCATCCAGGCGAGAACCTCGTCGATGACCTCTTCCCCGCGGCGCTGGACATTTCCCAGGGAAATGGTCTTATACTTGCTGAGGTCGAAACGGTCGAAGTAGTAGTCGAAGCCCTTATTCAATCCCCATTTGGAATCAAGGACATAGGCTGCCACAAAGGCGGAAGTTTGATATCCCCGGGATTTGAATAGTTCAGCCATATTCACGAGTTCGGGAGGCACGAGAAATCCGCCATTATCCCGGACGCCATGGAAAGCAGGATAGGTTCCAGTGAGAAGAGAGGTGTGGGAAGGAAGGGTCAGCGGAGTTGGCGCAATGCACTGTTCGAATTTGATGCCCCTGGCTGCGAAAAGGTCCATGGTCGGAGTTTCAACATCCCTGTACCCGTAGCAGCCGATCCGGTCAGCCCTCAGGGTGTCTACGCTGATCAGGATGTAGTTGTAGGGACCGCCGCTCTTGAGTTTGGCCAGGGGATTTTTCTGAGAGTGGAGAATGAGAAAAACAACGGCCAGGGTAGCCAGAAATGCCAGAGATAAAATAACCAATACTTTTTTATTCATGATTCAATAATCACTGAATATTTTAGCATAAATGGGAGAGCGGGGATAAAAAGAATTTAAAAAGGGCGGCGGGGTGGTGACCCCTGCCGCCCTCGAATGGCCGGTGAGCAATCGTCAGAACGTGAAGCGTATGCCGAGCCGTGCTTGCCGCGGCCTTACGATGCCGTAGAGCCGGTGACCCTCGGTGGAGGGCCACTCGTCAGAGAACCAGTCGAAATTCACGCGCGAGCCCCAGGAGGTAATGGTGTCGGCGTTGAAGACATTAAAGACATCAAACATGAGACCGAATTGGTATTTTCGAGCGAAGGTGAAAGTTTTCTCCAGCCTCAAGTCGAGGAGGCTCTGGATGGAATAGTGGTTGGAGCCGCGCGGCTCAATAAAGACGGTTTCAGTTCCATGGAAGAGCCGGATTCTGAGCTGTTTCGTCCAGCTGTCTCCAGTTATAGCCCGGTAATACGCGTTGAAGTTGATTCCGAGGGGAAGCTGGTAAGTTCCCTGGACTTTGAGCATGTGGGTGGGGTCGTAAGTCAAATTGCCTTCTGCGTTGACCCAGAAATTCGGGTTTGAGGTATTCCCGCCCCAGCCGAGGTCATCGCCGAAATCATTGTTGAGAGTGCCCGTTGCCTGGGAGTAGACATAGGAAGCCAGCAGCTGCCAGCGGTTGGAGAAGCGCTTGTTGAACGTCAACTGGATACCCCAGTAGTTCCGGTAGGGATTGATATCCGGGTAAGGGATACGAGGGTCGTTCTTTTTGAGATTGGTTAGGATGTACTGGTTCTCGCCGAGATTGACCTGTTGATAGAGAGTGATGGTTTTTTCCGTCCCGTCGATATCCGTGTACGTGACATCACGAGACTCCCATATGGCCACAGTGTCGATCCGGTTGATACTGTTCTTCCAGTCGCGGTAGATGAAGGCAACCGAGAAAGAGGTATCCCTGAATAATTCCCTTTCGAGGCTGAAAGTGAACTGGTTCATGTAAGGATGCTTGACATTTTTGTCTATGGAGTAAAGGTCTTCATGTTCGATTCTAAACCACTCGACCCACTCTTCATCCCAGGTGTCCCAAAAATATCCTACATAATCACTGTACGCATCGGCAGGGTTGAGCCGGTCATGGTAACTGGACAGCATGGCCTCGGTGAACTGGCCGTAATGAGCCTTGAAAATCGTTTTTTTGTCGCCGAAAAGGTCATAGGTCAGGCCGATGCGAGGAGCGACGCGGAAATTGGAATAGACGGTTCCGGAAATGCCCTTGACGGTTCCCCAGCCATGGGTGGCCCGGAAACCCAGACTGATGTTGAGGCGGTCGGTGACGGACCAGGTGTCCTGGACGAACTCTTCCAGCCGGGTGTACTGGGTTCTTGTATCATAGCCCTCATATTGATAGGCAAGGTAGTTTCCGGTATATCCATAACCGACATAGTCCAGATACCAGAAGGCGTTTGTTCCAGGGTAGCCGAACCTGTTTCTCACCCGGCCATGTTCGAACTCAACTCCGAACTTGAAGTCATGGCTGCCGGCGATGAAATCCTCGGCATAGTGGGTAAGGCTGGCATTGCCCTGGTAGCGCTCGCGGTCAGCTTTGAAGAAGTAGCTGCTGTTGCCCCAGTGGTAGTTCTCGTTCAGGTCCCAATGGGCGTTGACGTCCATTCCCATCCTGGGATCCAGGTAGTAATAGCCTACAAAGAAGGCAGCCTTGAGGTCGAAGAAGGTTTTCGGGCTGAGGATATGGGTCAGGCTGAGACTGCCGACGCTATCCGGGGATGTCTGGTTGACGGTGGCATCGGGGTGCCTGTTGGCCGCGGCGCGCCTGTAGACGCCGTTGTAGGTATCATTCTCGTAGAAAATACCGAGGTTAGTCCTGGGTGAAGCCTGAAAAGTAAGCTTGAAGAACATCCGCGGCTGCTTGTATTCGACATCCTTGGGGAATCCTGTCACCTTGGTGAAGGTATGGTACCACTGTCCTCCGACGAAGAACCACAGCTTATCCCTCATGATGGGGCCGCCCAGGTTGGCTCCGGCGTCCCAGAGCGCCAGTCCCGGGGGTGTCAGGGTGGGAAAATCGTCGATGTAGGCTCCTGTGTTATCTGCCTGCCAGAAGTTTGAGGTGAATTTTCCCTCGTCATCTTTTTTTCCGCTGCCTTGACGGATGCCCGAAAGATAGCCGGAAAATTCGTTGCCTCCCGACTTGGTCACCAGGTTGAAGATGACTCCGGTGAAGTTCCCGTATTCGGCTGGAAGGCCAACGCCCATGATTTTGGCTTCTTCGACGATGTTGGGGTCAACGAAAACCCAGGCGGAACCTGCTTCGGGGTCCGAAACGTCCACGCCATCAACCTGATAGGAAATGCCGGTGTTGGCAGATGCCCCATAGGCCACATTGGAAGTCACTCCTGGAGCCAGGTTGACGATGTCCATGGCGAAGTTGCTGTAGGGAATGTTCTTGAGGATTTCATCGCTCAGGGTAACTGAGGCCGTTTCTGTTGATTTGACATCGATAGTGGGAGAGACGGCGGTTACTGTGACTTCTTCTTCAATTGTGCCCAATTTCATGCTTAGGTTGACGGTGAGCGTCAAGGTCGTATAGAGGCGGACATTCTCCTGAAGGACTGTGGCAAATCCCGGGAGTTCGGCCTTGATGGTATATGTTCCCGGAGGAAGCGCTGGAAACCTGTATTTTCCATCGGCTCCAGTGATGAACGAGCGGCTTCCCATGAGACTGGGTCCGGAAATAGTTAAAGTCACTCCAGGAAGGGGACTCTGCTCCTCATCCATGACAGCTCCCTCGATGGCTCCCGTTTCCCGGGTTTGAGTAAAAGCCGAAGGAGAGAGCAGGATGAGCAGAGCTGCGACCAAGGAAATGGTCTTAAGCTTCATTTTTCCTCCTTTTTCTGTTTAGTGGGTTGTTTGATATTTTTTGTCCTTTTTTTTCTTGTGTTATCGATTTCTCACCTCCTTTCTTCTCACTGATATTTGTAGCTAGTGTGGTGTATCAGCAATGTCTTTACAATGTTGTCATTCCGGACCCTGTCCTGAACTCGATTCAGGGATTGATCCGGAATCCAGTCTTTTTAATCTGGATTCCCGCTCCCTGCCTACGCAGGGACAGGCTTCGCGGGAATGACAGTTCCAGGATTATTGTAAAGCCGTTATTGAGACGCAACATTAATATAGCATAAGCAACTTAATTAAAATAAGCAACAACTTTTTTATTGCAAATTATATGCCAACAGATGGCTTTTGTTCAATCTTTTTATATCATTGATTTTAAATAAGTTCAATACGTTTTGAAAAAAATCGTGATTTCTCTCAAGTGGAGAATCCAAAAAAATGGATAATTCTTCAGTTTTTTGAATCATTGGAAATTTTCATTGCAGGATTTGACTTTGAATTTGAGGGCGATTGAAAGCATTTCCATACTCTTCCCCACATCACAGTTTTAGAAATGCTTCCATTGCAATTTGAAACCTGGCGGATTTTCTGCTATTTTTGTTATATAGATTAGCCCAAAGGACAAATAGAGATATGATAACCAGAAAAACAACCTTTATTTTCTTCATTATTACCTTTCTTGCGCTTCAGGCACTTCAGGCATCCCAGGTGACGGAGGCCCTTCATCCCCGCCACAAGGAATGGCTGGGGATGGTCTCTCCCATCATAAGCAAGGGGGAGAGAGAGGTCTTCTTCAAGCTTAAAACCACCGAGGAGAGGGAAAAGTTCATCCGGCTGTTCTGGAAAAGACGTGACCCCCTTCCTGATACCGAGGAGAACGAGTTCTACCAGGAATACATGAAGAGAGTTCGCTTCGCCGACCTCCATTTCGGATATGGAACTTCCAGGAAGGGACATGAGACCGAACGGGGATATTTCTATCTTCTTCTCGGCCCTCCTCTGGAAAGGCAGGTCTTCGCCACCCACTCTTATATCTGGCCTCTCGAACTCTGGTATTACCGAGGGGAGCAGGAATACGGGCTTCCTCCTTATTTTTACCTCATATTCTTCCAGCCGGAAGGGATGGGCGAATACAGGCTTTATTCTCCTGAGGTAGACGGTCCTCAGCGGCTGGTCGTGCCGTCCCTGGTTTCCGGCCCGGTGAATAACCTGACAGCTTTCCGAGCTCTCCGGGAAATTTCCGGAGAATTGGGCGCCGCCTCGCTTTCCTATCTTCCTGGGGATTCAAGCCTGGGAATGACTTCCCTTTCTTCAGGAAGCATCATCTCCGGAGTCTATGGACTGGCTGAGAAAAAGTTTTCCGATGCCTATGCCCGGAGCTTCCTTGCCTTCAATGAATATGTGGAGGTTGATTACTCCCACAATTACATCGAAAGCAACGGCCGGGTCCATGTCTTCACCCAGGCCGGACAGCCTTTTCTCCACTGGACCCTCGAGCCAAGCCAAATCAATTTTGCCGATTATAAGGGAAGGCGTTACGCCTCCTACCAGCTCGTTCTCAAGGTCGAGGACAGCGAAGGCCGAACTATACTGGAGAAAGAAGAAGAGGTCCCATTGAGCATAACTCCTGAAGATTATGCCAGGCATGAACGCCGGATTTTTGCCTTTCAGGATGTCCTGCCTGTCATCCCCGGCGAGTTCATTCTGAATATTTTTCTCAAGAACAAAACTGCCCGGGATTTCACATCTTACCAGACAAGAATTTCCATTCCGGAACCCAGCAAAAAACTTTCTCTGGGAGATCCTATCTTTTACTTAAGCCGGGAATCTCTCCCCGAAAACCAGAGAACGGGGGTAAAACCTTTTGCCTTGGGAGGAACTCAGTACATGGTCAATGCCCAGAATCATTTCCTTCCAGGCCGGGATATCGGGCTCTATTGTCAGGTTTTCCCGGTGCAGGATGTAGGTTCAGCCTCGATCCGGGTGGAGGTCGTTTCCCAAAGAGCAGGTGCATCCGTCCATACCATTGAAAAACCGCTGGCCGAAGCCCTGACTCAGGATGGAACAGGAGTTGATTTACCATCCATAGTTCCCGGCTCTCTCAACCCGGGCTATTACCAGGCTGTAATCACTCTCCTCAACGGACAAGGTGAATCAATTATGTCCCGGAAGGAAAATTTCATCCTGCTGACCCAGGCATTCCCGGTCGTTCCCTGGGTGTTCGCCAAGCTCCACCCTCCTTTTCCCAGTCCTGAAGCGCTCAGCCTCCTGGCCACCCAGTATTTCATGGTTGGGCGCTATGACAAAGCGCGGGAGCACCTGGAGAGATCACTTTCGCTGAGAGACGTCCCAGCGACAAGAAGTTTTCTAGCGAGGACGCTCTATGCCCAAGGTAACTTCCAGGATTCATTGAAGGAAGCAATTCCTCTCTTTGAGGCTACGGGAGACTCAGAACTGGCCAAAATCATCGCCCTCGATTATCATGCGCTTGGGGATTGGCAGTCGGCACTTGATTACCTCGAAATGCTGATGACGAGAGCCACGGAAATCAGCGTCCTCAACCTGGCTGCCGAATGCTACCTGAACCTCAACCAGCCGCAAAGGGCTCTCCCCCTTCTTGAAAAATCGCTCGAGCTCAACCCCGACCAGCCGAAAATCCGCGAGCTGGAGAAGAAAGCCAGAAAAAGCGCGGGCTCCTCAGCGAAGACTGGATAGATGAAGATACAACCCAAGATGCCATCTCGAAGAAAAAAGTCACGAGCAAGGAGGAAATGGTGTTCAAGAAAACAATCGTTTTGACCTGCCTGTTAGGGCTTCTGGCGTCAAACCTCTGGCCCTCTGTCCAGGGGAAGATCGAAGGCGTGGTCACCGACAGCGAGGGCAATCCCCTGCAGGGCGTGGTCGTGACCATTGCCTCGCTCAAGATATCCTCCCAGCACATCACTCTCAAAACAGACGAAAAGGGGAAATTCATCCAGATCGGCCTCTGGCCCGCACAGTACATGGTCAGCTTTAAGAAATCCGGCTATCTCCCTGCCTCGCGCGAAGTCAGGGTGAGAATCGCCGAAACGGCAACCCTGGATGTCGTCCTGGAAAAGGCCGAAGAGATTCTCGAACGGAGCCTCTCCAGGGCTGACAGCCTCTTCCTCAAAGGAAATAGCTTCTATGAAAAAGGCCAGCACGAGGAGGCGGCGAAGACCTACGAAGAAGCCATCAACCTCAATCCCACCCAGTGGGGATATTTCTTCAACCTCGGGCTGAGCTATAAAAAACTGGACGAGAAAGAAAAGGCCCTGAAAGCCTTCCGCAAAGCCCTGGAGCTCAACCCCGAAAGCTACAGCGGTCACAAAGAGATTGCCGAGGTCCTGGCAAAAAGCGGGAATTTCGAAGAGGCCAAAAAATATTACAGGAGAGCCACCGAGCTCAACCCCGACGAACCCGAAGCCCTCTTTAACCTGGGTGTCTGCGCGATGAACACCGGAGAATCCGAGCAGGCCCTGGAGGCTTTTCTGAAAGTGGTGGAGATTAAAGACGATTATGCCGATGCCTACTACCAGATCGGAACTCTCTCCATCAGCCTGAACAAAACCGAGGAGGCTATCCGCTACCTGGAGAAGTTCCTCGAGCTGGCTCCCCAGCATGAAAAAGCGCCTCTGGCCAGACAGCTCCTCGACTTCCTGAAAAAATAGGGAGAAAAAATGGGCAAAAAATCTTTCCCGGTCCTGGCAGCGATGCTGCTTGTCGTCCTTCCCTGCCTTGAAGCCAAAAAGAAGGACCTCTACGAGAAGTGGCTCAAAGACGTCGCGGCCATCATCACCGACTCCGAAAAAGAGGAATACAGGCGATTGAAAAAAGACAGGGACAAAGAGGATTTTATCCAGCTTTTCTGGGCGAGACGGGACCCCACCCCTCAAACGGAAAAAAACGAGTTCAGGGAAGAATATTTCGAACGGCTGAGCTATGTCGAAAAATCTTTTCTTTACGGCTACAAAAAGGGCGCGGAGACGGATATGGGCAAAGTCTATCTCTACTTCGGAAAACCCAGAGTCCTTCACCTGAGCCCGGTTGCAACCGGCGCCGAGCAGCCGTTTCCGCCCGAAATCTGGATTTACCCCACTCAGCCCTGGATGAACATCCCCCAGGATACCTTCAGCTTTGTTTTCACCCATGACGGCATGGGCTATGTCCTGGACCGGACGCGAACCGACAACAGAGCGATGCAGGCCTTCTTTTCCTATCCGGAGAGAGCGCTTCTCCATCCGGAATTGAAAGAACTGTCCGAGTTGAGAAAGGTCGTCAGCTTATCTCCTGATTCGTTCGAAGGAACGCTCATCGATCAGGTCCGCACGACAGAGCAGGATATCGTCCAAATTCCTTTTGAATACACGGCCATTTTCACCAAGGCAGAAAACCTGAGCAGCTACCTGACTTTCCTCCTCAAGCTCGAGCCCGGCGACAAACTCGAAACCCTGCCGCCAACACTCATCCTCTTTGGAAGAGCAGAGTCGGAAAGCCGGGGCTATGATTTTCGCCAGGAAAAAGCGCTGCTCAAGGAAAACGGTCACTCTCTCTCCTGGGCTGGTCTTCCCCTTCTCCCCGGAAAATACACGGTCTTCCTCGGTCTCTCCACTCCCGATAGCTCTGTGTATTCCCTTAAAAGAGAAGTGGTTACGGTCCCCAATTTCTGGACCTCAGAGATCGCCATGTCATCCTTTCTGGCAACCTTCGAGGTCCGGGAGGAAAAAACTCCCCGAAAAAAAGAAGGCTATGACGTGTTTTCTCTGGGTCCCTATTCTCTCACTCCCCACTTCAGCCAGGAATACAGCCGAGACCAATCCCTGAACATCTTCTACTACATTTACAACATGGCTGCGGACGACAATCAGAACTGTTCCCTGCTGATTGCCATGGAGCTCGCATGGGGAGAACAGAGGCTTCAGCTCAATCCACAGAGAAGAAATAGACACGTGGACGAGGAGGCGGTCCTTCTGGAAGGCACCCAGATTCCGCTCTCCGCTCTTCCCGGGTCAGGAGCCTACGAGTTGACCATCCGGGTGGTGGATGAAATTACCCAGCAGTCGGCCAGTCAAACGCTGAAATTCACCGTCTATTAAAAAGGTTCTCTTCCATTTTGTGGGGGTAATTTTGAGACGAAAATACAATGAGACGGGAAAGAAGCGTTATCTTTGCAGGACGTAGAAATCCCTGGTCCGGCCGCTTCCTCTGTGGAGCCGGAAATCGATAATCCGGTAGCCCCTTTCGAGCAGAATCTGGAAGGCTTCTCTCGTTTTCAGCCGCCAGTCGAGGGGAATGCGGCGGACGCTGGCATCCTGAACGTCGGTCTCCCTGAGCATGGTGTAAAAATCAACCGGGATCTCTACCAGCAGAAGCTCTCTGTCCAGGCTGAGGTTCATCTCCCCGACCATATCGAGCTCGACCATACCGCTCCGGCCCCTGACGCTCTCCCCTCTGGCTCTGACCGCCAGGCATTCGGAGCGGAGAAGAGCTTCCAGGCCGTACTCCGGCCTCCTGAGATCCTTTTTGAGTTCCCAGGTCACGAAAAACCGGTCGCAGGGAATATCCTGCCTGTTGAGCCAGCCCCCGAAATCGCTGTAGGCAGCCACCCTGTATTCGACAACCTCCATCCCGAAATGATGGATATTCCGGTAGGCGTTCACTCCTGTCAGGGGGTCGAATGTGCAGGTTGTGGTGGTCACTCCGAAAAGCTCGATGAGCTTCTCCTTCTGGAATTCCTTGATCAAAATTCCCAGGCCCTGCTGTTGAAAATCCGGCCTGACACAGGTGTACTGAGAATAGAACTGGAGGTTCTGCGGGTCCCTGAAACCGGCCTCTTTGTTTTTGATGCCGATAAAACCGTAGGAGTAACCGACCATATGGTCCTTCTCCAGGATGAACTCTCCCTCCGGGCTCTCGACGAAGACACCGATAAAGAGACTGCTTCCTTCATGGAGAAAATTCTCGCACTTCATGTTGCGGGTTCCGGGAAGGCTATCCTTCGGCTCCCCCCAGATCTCATTCCTCATCTCCTCGTATTTGGCGTAATCCCGGTGGTCAGAGGACGTTTCCACCCTGAAAAGGAATCTCTTTCCGTTGATCGTTTTAATCTTTTCCAGGTCCTTCATTTCCAGAAAAAGGCCTCTCTCCGACTCCGGAGCGAGGCAAAACAGATTATATCCGATGACCCCCTGCATAGCAAATCTGGCGGCTCCTGTCTCAAGGAATGGATGAAAGAGAGCAAACCAGAATATACCTCCTGAGAACCCGTCTCCCGTTGCAGCTTTCATCTGTATTCAAAAATGATTGAATTCATGGGCCGTTTCGTATAATGTATTTATTCTTAAAGAAAAGAGACAAATCGCACTCCAGCCGCATAACTCGCCATAAGGAGGCCAAGAATGAACGCCTTCATCCGAAACCCGGTTATCATTTTCTTCCTTCTCATTCCTCTCTTCCTTCATGGAGCCGAATTCCAGGTGAAAGTCATCAAGACCGAAGCCGACCTTCCCGAAAAATTCTGCACTCAGTGGAAGGCCGGAGACCTCCTCGTCAGCGATGGAAAAACCCTGGCCCTCATCGGCGGCGTCGAGAGGTGGATCAAAACCATGACCAATTATCCCGGTGCCAATGCCATGGGAAGCATCATCAGCATCGCGGCCGCCGGTAAGAACCTGGAGAGCAACCTGAACGCCGGTTCGCCGACGATAAGAATCGGCCAAAGGAGAGAGGACCTCGTCTACGCCTCGGTCAAACCCGTGAAAGCCATTCCGGGCGAAGGCCCGCTGACTCTGGAAGCCGTCGCCTTTTACACGGGAAAAAAGGGATTGAAGGCCGAGGTCAAAACCATCTATCGCTTCATCCCGCTCGAAGGCAGTGTGGAGGTCACCTCGACGCTGACCAATACCGGAAAGACAGAGTTTGAAGAGCTGAACTATTCCCTTTCCTTTAACGCTCTCCACGGCTATTCCTTCAGCCCCTTTCACCCGGAAAAATTCCCGACTCTCAGATACAGAATCTACCAGAAAAAGGGCCATTATCTGGCCTGGCTCAGCCTTAACCCTTATCAGGAGGAGGAATTCATACCCGGCAAACTGGCCCCCGGCGAAACCTATGAAACCCGCCACATCCTTCTTGTCGACACCCGGCACGAAAGGCTCCTCGAGAAAATTTATGCCATCCTGGACATCCCGGCTTCGGATGCCACTCTGTACTTTAAGGATTTCGGCAGGGAGTTCATGGAGGTCATCATCAGCGATGCTCTGACATCATCTGTTTTTTTCCGCTCCTTTCTCAAAAGGCCCTTCTCCCTCACCGTCTCACTCCCCGAAGGGACATATGAGGCCAGAGCTCATTTTTTTCCAGCCGTGCGCAGAACACTTTTCTCCGTCAGGGCCGGAGACGACAACTCATGCCTTCTGGAGAGCCCTCCCTTGGGAAAGGTGAAGGTCAGAATCCTGAACAGCAGAGGAGAGTTCGTTCCGGGAAAAGTCACTTTTATCGGGCTGGATCCGACGGAATCGCCCTATTTTCAGCCTGAAAACCCGGTTGAAACCGGAAGGTACTGGGAGACATTCAAAAACTCCTGTTTCCCTGGGGAGGACGGGCTGGAGGTGGAGATTCCCGCGGGAACCTATCTTGTCTATGCCTCGCGAGGACCGGAATACTCGCTGGATCAAAAAGTGGTGGAAGTCCTCTCCGACAGACCCCTGGAACTTGTCTTCCGTGTGGACAGGGTGGTGAAGACACCCGGCCTGATCTCCTTAGACCCCCATCTCCACACCCTGCATTCGGACGGCCGGATGCGCATTCCGGAAAGGCTCCGGTCCGTTGTCGCCGAGGGAGTGGATGTGGCGGTGGCTTCTGACCACAATTGCCTCATCGATTACAGCCCGGACCTGAAAAAGCTCGGACTGAACAACTCCCTGGCCGTCATCACCGGAAACGAGGTGACCACGGGTTACGTCATCCATTACAACACCTACCCTCTCGAGCTCAGGCCGCATGAGGAAGGAAGCGGTGCCATCAACCCCCGTTCGCAGCAGGCAACCCCGCTCTTTGAAGCCAGCCGGAAAAAGGACCCCGCCGCCATCCTTCAGGTTAACCATCCCCGGTCCGGAACAATCGGCTATTTCAACAATTATCAACTCGACCTGGAATCGGCCAGCTCGGCCTGGGAAGGCTTCGACACCTCCTTCGATGTCCTCGAAATCCTTAACGGCCCCTACTTTTACTCCTCCAACGCGGTGGCCATCGAAGACTGGCTCCATCTTCTCAACCGCGGCTTTTACTTCCCTCTCATCGGCTCCTCTGACTCCCACGGCATAGACAGAGGAGAGCCCGGCTATTGCCGGACCTACGTCATCTATGATGGAGGAAAAGGCGATGAGCTGGACTGGAAGGCGCTGGGCCGGGCCATCCTCCAGGGCCGCTCCTTTGCCACAAACGGCCCGATTGTCGATTTCAAGGTCAATCGCCGATTCCTCCCCGGCGACACTCTGACCGCAGCCGGAGGACGCGTCGAGCTCTCCATCCAGGTTCAAAGCGCTCCGTGGATTGCGGTCGACGAGGTGAGACTCATCGTCAACGGAGAAAGGCGAATCATCTTCCCGGTCAAAACCGAAAAAGAAGCGGTCATGAAATTTTCTGAACAGGGTCTCTCTTTAACGCTGGGGAAGGACTCCTACCTTGCGGTCGAAGTCCTGGGCCGGGAATCCCTCTTTCCCGTCCTCCAGCGGGCCTCCTGGAGCGGAAAAACCACCGGAGCGACTCTTCCCTACGCCATGACCAACCCTGTCTTTGTCGACGTGGACGGGAACGGACGCTTTGACCCTCCCTTGCCCCGCAGGATTGAGCGGCTTCCTGCCGACTCGGGCCCTAAAAAAATCGTCGAACGCTGAGAAAAACGGAAAACGCTTCATCCTGAAGAAAAAAGATAAAGTGAAATGCCTGCCATTCAAACCCAAAGACCCTCGCTGTTTTTACAGCGAACCCAATGTGATCACCCTGCTCCGCCTCGCTCTCTGCCTTGTTTTCTTCACTCTGGCCATGGTCCAGAGAAGCCCCACCTTCAACTTCATCGGCCTGGGAATCCACTGGCTGGGCGATGTCCTCGACGGTCTCTATGCCCGGAGATTCAAGCAGGAGACCATTGTCGGCGCCGAAATGGATATCATCGCCGACCGCGTGGAGACGCTTTTTTTCTACGTCAATTTTCTCTCCTTCCATCCCTCTCTTTATCTTCCTGTGACCATCTATCTCGCCGATTTCGCTTTCGTCGATTTCTACCTGAGCTACCAGTTCATCAAATACGACATCATCTCTCCCAACTATTTTTACAAGGTGGACAGAACCGTCTACCGCTTGAACTTCAGCCCGGTGGCAAAATTCTCGAACTCCACCCTGGTCACCCTGATTCTGATCTTTTTTCCCCAGCTTCATGTCCTCGCCACGGTGCTTGCCGCCGGCCTGATCGGGGTAAAAACATTCTCCATCCATCTCTTGAACAAAAGAACAGGAATTGATAAAAAGATCTCTCCGGAGTAAAAAGAAAAAGGACTGCGATGAGCTCTTTCAGGCGCACACTGTCTCTCGCCAGACGGGGAATCAGAAACTACTTCCTCCGCAGACCCTTCTGCGTTTCCTTTGAGGTCACCTACCGGTGCAACGCCCGCTGCAAACACTGTCATCTCGGAGGGCCGGCAGATGAGCGGCGAGCCACTCCCCGGAAGTACGCCGAACGCTGCCGGGAAATCCAGCCGGTGGTCGCTCAGGTCTCGGGGGGAGAGCCTCTGCTCCGGAAGGACCTGGAGGAAATCGTTGCGGCGTTGAGAATTCCCGACAAAGCTCCTTACATCGTCGTCACCACCAACGGCGTTCTCCTCGACAGGGAGAGATACTTCAGCCTCAGGAAGGCCGGAGTGGATGAGTTTTCCCTCTCTCTGGATTACCCAGACGAACGCCACGACGAATTCCGGGGCGTGCCCGGCCTCTTTGCGCGCATTCAAAACCTCATCCAGGAGCTGGCCGGCGAAGAAGACGGCGCCATTACCCTGAGCTGCGTCATCCAGAGCGACAATTTCAGGGCCCTGCCCCTGATGGTGGAACTGGCCAGGCGCTGGAAGGTCAAACTGAACTTCAGCACCTACACCAGCCTGCGCACCCGCAACACTGGCTACCTGATTGCCAGGAATGAGGTTCCAGAATTCAAACGAATTGTCCAGAAGCTCCTCGACTTGAAAAGAAAACACAAAAACATCTACACCTCGGATTATGCGTTGCGGAAAATGGTCAAGTTTTTCGAGATGGGTGCGGTCGGCGGCTGCCCGGCAGGGGAAAAATTCATGGTCGTCAACCCGGATGCAACCCTCTCCCCCTGCGGCCTGGTCATCAAGGAGTACGAAACGCAGAAGGAAATGATCAAAGATTTTCGCATGACCAATACCTGCGGCGAGTGCTACACCTCGATCCGGGCCAACACCGAAAAACCAGCCTGGTATCTGATCAAAGACAGCCTCCATGCTATTCGCTGATGGAAAAAATCAACGCCGCAGATCAAAGCCTCTCCCTCCTGAGGATGTCCAAAAAAAAGCCGAAAACGAAAACATTCGTCTTCATCCTTCAGCTCACTTTTGTCCTCGGGCTGCTTGCGGTCTGGCTGAGTTCAAAGGGCATTCAACAAAGCAAAAATCTATGGATCCTTTTTTTTTACTGTTTCCCTGCCGAGTTTCTGATCGCTGTCGTGCCCCACGAACCGCTCCTGCTCTATTTTGGCAAGTTTTATTCCCCTCTGACCGTGGCTCTGGTGAGCATCGCCGGCACAGTCCTCACCGAAGCCACCAATTATTCCGTTTTTCGGTATATCACGGATATCGGCTTTTTCCAGAAACTCCGCCAGAGAAAATTCATGGGTCAAATTGTGGACTTCTTCAACCGGGCGCCCTTTGTCTCGCTTCTTGTCGCAGGATTCAGCCCGATTCCTTTCTACCCTTTCCGCTTCCTGGTCGTGCTGGCCCATTATCCCCTCTGGAAATACCTTCTGGCCGTCTTCCTCTCTCGAACTCCGCGCTTCATCCTCATCGCCTGGGTCGGATACAGGTTCAACATCCCCGATTATCTCCTGGTCGTCCTTTTCCTCGTTCTCATCATTTCTGCCAACTTTCCCATCGTGACCAAATTCATTAAAAGCAAAAAAAAGGGGGGCGCGGATGCCGAATAACGCTTTGATCACCGGCGCCACGGGCTTTATCGGAAGCCATCTGGCGAAGACTCTGGTTTCCGAAAAATGGCACATCACCTGCCTTCACCGGCCCTTCAGCCGCATCGACTTCCTCAAAAAGCTCGGCGTGAAGCTCGTCGCTGCGAAGGAGAACACAGCAGAGGCTCTGGAACCGGCTGTGGCAGGCCAGGATTATGTCTTCCATTTGGCTGGCCGCATCCGTTCCGCCAGCCGCCGGGTCTATGATGTGGCCAACCATCAGCTGACGCGAAACCTCCTGCAGGCCTGCCTGGCCCGGAACCCCTCGCTGAAGCGGTTTGTCTACGTTTCCTCCATTGCCGCTGCCGGCCCTTCCCCGCCGGGCGTCTTCCTAAACGAAAGTTCTCATCCTTCCCCGACTTCCGAATACGGCCGGAGCAAGCTGAGGGGCGAAGAGGCGGTGAAAGAAGCCTGGGAGCGGCTTCCCGCCACCATCATCCGGCCTCCCAACGTTTACGGACCACGGCAGCAGGAGGTCGAGCTTCTGATCAAGGCCATCCGCTGCAGGCTCGTTCCCCTTCTCAAAAGGAAAGCTCCAATGACAAGCCTGATCTACATCGATGACCTCGTCCAGGGCATTCTTCAGGCGGCTTTCTCCCCGAAAACAGTCAGTCAAACCTATTACCTGACTGACGGAAAAGCGTATTCCTGGCGGGAGGTCATCCTCACCCTGAAAAAACACCTGCTGGGAACCGGCCTCTTCTTTCCTTTGCCCGAAGAGCTGATTGAATTCCTCGCTTTTCTGGCTGACATGGTCAATGAAACGGGCCTTGTCCGGCTCTTCTTCGGCCGCAAAATCTGGCGCGCGATGACCCGAACACCCTGGCTTTTCTCCTCTTTAAAAGCAGAGAAAGATTTCGGTTTCCGCGCCCGCTGCAGCCTGGAAGAGGGCATCAGAAAGACCGTGGACTACTACCGGAGATGAGCTTTTGACGAAAACCAGCGGAGATGCTATAAATATTCAATTGTCACACAGATGAAGGAAAAAGCCATGTTTCCAGAGAAGGCCATCTGTATCGTCAACCCACGGGCCGCCCGCAGCAAATGGGAAAGGCGGAAACGGCTGAGAGCCTTCATCAGGAGGAATGTCTCCGGCGAGATTTTCGAGGTCCAGGAAGGAAAGGAACAAACGATCGAAGCGTCCAGAGAGAAGAGCCTGGACCACGACCTGGTCATCGCCATCGGCGGAGACGGAACAATCGCCGACGTCATCCAGGGCATCATGGA
>CAYZDV010000012.1:0-26855 GCA_964477275.1 uncultured Eubacteriales bacterium | reverse complement strand
CGGCCGCCGCAGGTCAGAAGCTGCTCGCAGTTGACGACAGCCAGGTCAGCTGATTTCATCCGGAGTTTTTCTCAGGGGAGTGAGCCGGTTTTTCCGGATAAAAGAGGGTGTCTCATAGGGCTCCCATTTCTTTTCCCAGGCCGGCCTGTTCCAGAGGTTTTCCGTTCCTTTGGGTTCGAATAGATAGGGCGGCGTCTCGGCAGGAACATGAAAGGGCGGCGGAGTCTTGCGTTGAGGAGGAATGAAATCTTCTCCCTCCCGCATGTCCTGTTTGGCCGAAAGGTCAAACCCGGTGGCGATGACCGTGACCTTGACCATCTCCTTCATGCTTTCATCGATGACCGTGCCAAAGATGATGTTGGCCTCCGGGTGAGCGTGGCCGTGGATGAGGTCTGAGGCTTTGGAGACCTCATGAAGGGTAATGTCCTTTCCGCCAGTGATGTTGATCAGCACCGCCTGCGCACCTTGAATGGAGGTGTCGACCAGGAGCGGGCTGGAGATGGCTTTCTGGGCGGCATCGAGGGCCCTGTTTTCGCCGGATGCGATTCCCGTGCCCATAAAGGCCATGCCCATGCCTTTCATGATGGACTTGACGTCGGCAAAATCGAGGTTGATCAGACCCGGCTTGGTGATCAGATCAGAGACGCCCTGCACGGCCTGGCGGAGAATGTCGTCGGCCATTTTGAAGGCGTCCTGGATCGAGGTGTCCAGGTTGACGGTCTGCAGCAGCCGTTCGTTGGGAATGGCGATGACCGTGTCCACGGCTGTCTTCAGCTCGGCCAGCCCCTGCTGGGCCTGTTTGGCCCTGACTTTTCCCTCGAACTCGAAGGGAATGGTCACGATGGCGATGGCCAGAATGTCCATCTCCGCGGCCAGGTTGGCCAGAATCGGGGTGGACCCGGTGCCAGTTCCTCCGCCGAGGCCGGCGGTGAGAAAGACCATGTCCGCGCCTTCGATCGTTTCGATGAGCTTCTCCGTGTCTTCCATCGCCGCTTCTTTCCCGATATCCGGACGTCCTCCAGAGCCCAGTCCTTTGGTCAGCTTCTCTCCGATCTGGACCTTCTTCCTGGCCCGGTTGGAGCTGAGGGCCTGCAAATCCGTGTTGACCGAGATGAATTCCACTCCTTCGATTCCGGTCTGGATCATCCGGTTGACCGCGTTTCCTCCTCCACCGCCGATTCCGATGACCCTGATCTTGGCTCCAAACTGCTCCTCAACCAGGTGAAACTTCAATTTGCTCTTGATATCTTCGGTCAATTTTTCCTCCTAGGCTTCCTTGAGCCATTCCTTGAGCCTGGCCCAAAGGCCTCCTTTTTTTTCTTTGGAAAGACCTTTCTCTCTCCACTGTTTGTATCCATAGAGAAGGAGACCCACCGCCGTGGCGTAGTCGGGTGTGTTGACCCTGTCCACCAGGCCTCCCACGCCGATGGGGTCGCCCCTCCGGACAGGCAGGTCGAAAATGTCCTCGGCGACCTCCTCCAGGCCTTCGAGCAGGGCTGTTCCGCCGGTGAGGACGATCCCCGAGTTGAGGGATTTTTCGTAGCCCATCCTTTTGATGTCGGCGTCGACAAGACGGAAGATCTCCTCGGCTCTGGGCTGGATGATGTCGGCCAGCAACTGGCGGGAGACGACGCGCGGCTTTTTCCCCCTTCCCACCACGGGCACCTCGATGGTCTCCTGTTCGTCGAGCAGGGATGAGGAAACACAGCCGAATTTCTTCTTGATTTTTTCGCCTTCCGGGATGGGAGTGCGCAGGCCGACCGCGATGTCGTTGGTGAAGTTGTCTCCTCCGATGGGGATGATTGAGGTGTACCAGAGGCTTCCCCGTTCGAAGATGGCGATCTCGGTTGTGCCGCCGCCGATGTCGATGAGCCCCACCCCGAGCTCCATCTCGTCGTGGGTCAGAGTTGCGGCGCTTGAAGCAATCTGGTTGAGCACGACCTGCTGGACTTCGATACCGGATCTCCCCACGCATGTTCTCAGGTTCTGGACGGAGGTGGTGGCGCTGGTCACAATGTGGACGTTGACTTCGAGCTTGATCCCGCTCATGCCGAGGGGGTCTTTAATTCCGTCCTGGTCGTCGACCACAAACTCCTGGGGGATGATGTGGATGATCTCCCTGTCGGGCGGGATGGAGACCGCCTTGGACTGGTCAATGACGCGGCGGATGTCCTCCCGGGTAATCTCCCGGTTTTTCCCGGAGACGGCGATGACCCCCCGGCTGTTGAAGCTCTTGATGTGAGCTCCCGAGATTCCGACAAAGGCCGAGTCGATCTCAAACCCGGCCATCAGCTCCGCTTCCTCCTGGGCCTTCTTGATGGCGCTGATGGTGGCTTCCAGGTTGACCACCACTCCCTTTCTCAGTCCTCTGGACTCCGCCGTGCCAACGCCGATGATCTCGATTTTGTCTTTGTCTCCGATTTCGCCGATGACGGCGGCCACCTTTTTCGTTCCGATGTCAAGCCCCACGATATAGCTGTTTTTCGGCATCAATTGGCCTCCTTATGGGCGTTGGGAAAGTTCCCCTTGAAGGGATTCCGGACAGGCCTGATGAACACCCGGTCCGGCAGCCGCAGGTCGACATAATCGAGGTCTCCATAGGCTTCCAGCCGGGCGCTGAATCTGCGGTAGAGCCGGAGCTTCTGGGAGAAGTGCGCATTGCCGAGGATGAGTTTTGTCGGGTTGTTCTTCAGCCAGACGAAGACATTTTCATACTCTGAAAGGTCCAGAACCGCCATCTCCTCTTTCTCTGCAGGAGAGAGGCTCTCGAGACATTCCCAAGCCAGTGAGAGTTTTTCCTTATAATTTTTTTCAAAATTTCCCCTGTCCGTCAAAAGGGGAAGGTCGAATCGGCTTTCGTTTTCCACGCGTTCCAGCAAAACCCCTTCCCTGTCGATCAGATGCACCATCCGGTCTTTTTTCAGGAGCGCGAAGGGAATTCTCTCTTTGATTTCAACCTCGAGAGTGGAGGGAAGGATTTTTCTGATGCGGACTTCTTTGACCCAGCGGTGAGCGGAAAGGACGTCCTGAAGATGGCTGATGTCCAGGAGAAGGATGTTCCCCAGGTTTTTTCCCTCCATGATGCGCTGAATCTCTTCTCTGACTTCTGGTCTCTGGGCCGTTATTTTGATTTCTTTGACCCATAAATTGTCCCAGGTCAGAAAGAAGAGCCAGACTTGCTGGACGATGACGAATATTCCGGCAGCGAGAAGGATGTAGAGGAAGATATGGCGAAACTTCAGCCTGACCTTTCTCTGGATCTTTTTCCTCTTCACTCTTTCGCTGCTTCTCTGGAACTGCATCGTCTGGCCAGAATAGGAACCACCGCCAGGCTTGAAGGACGGGTTGAGTAAGTCAGCCATGGCTACGATCTTTCCTCCAGAATCTCAATCAGGTCCGGAATGACCTGGGAGATGTTTCCCGCTCCCATGACGATGATCATGTCTCCGGACCGGGAAACTTTTCCCGTAACGGGAGCGATTTTCTTCATATCCGGCTCGAAGATGACGTTTTTATGGCCAAACTGCAGGAGTTCCTTATAAAGAATTTTTCCCGAGACACCGGGGATGGGGCTCTCTCCTGCCGGGTAGATCTCGGTCACTACCAGCACATCGGCCTGGTTGAACGAGGTGGCAAAGCTCTTCATCAGCAGGGAGAGGCGGGAGTACCGGTGAGGTTGAAAGACAGCAACGATTCTCCGCTCCCAGCCCCGCTTGGCGGCTTCGAGAACGGCCCGGATTTCGGTGGGGTGGTGGGCGTAGTCTTCGATGATCATGCGTCGAGCGACTTCCTTTTTCAGCTCAAATCGGCGGCCTGTGCCGGGATAACTTTCCAGAGCTTTGAGGATGATTTCGGGCTGGATGTCCAGGTCCAGACCTACCGCCACCGCCGCCATCGCATTGTAAATATTATGAATCCCGGGCACATGGAGACAGAGCTCGCCGAATCTCTTGCCTTTCCAGAAAAGAGCGGAGGTGCTGGAGAATCGGTCAAACTTCATGTCCCGCGCGTGGATGTCGGCCTGGGCCGAAAGTCCGTAGGTGATGATTCGTCGCTCGAGCGAAGGAATCAGGGCCTGGAGGTTGGGGTCATCCAGGCAGAGGACGACCGGGCAGTAGAAAGGCACCTTGTTGGCAAAGTTGATGAAGGTGTTCTTGATGTCTTCCAGGGTGGAGTAGTGGTCCATGTGTTCGTTGTCGAGGTTGGTGAGCACGGCGATGAAAGGCGAGAGGAAGAGGAAGGAGCGGTCGCTTTCGTCGGCTTCGGCGACGATGAAGTCGCCTTTTCCCAGCTTCCCATGGGCGCCCAGCGTGTTCAGCCGGCCGCCGACGACGATCGTCGGGTCAAAGCCGGCCTGTTCGAGAACCTGGGCAATCATCGATGTGGTCGATGTCTTTCCATGAGAGCCGGCGACGGCAATTCCGTATTTCATCCGCATCAACTCCGCCAGCATCTCGGCTCGAGGGATGATGGGGATCTTCCGGCGCTGGGCCTCCTGGACCTCGACGTTATCACTTTTGATGGCCGAGGAGACGACGACCACGTCGGCGCCCTCCACTCTCTCCGCTTTGTGTCCGATGGAGACCCCGGCTCCGAGGCGGGCCAGGCGTCTGGTCACTTCGGTCTCGACGAGGTCTGTGCCCGAGACTTTGTAGCCCAGGTTGAGAAGCACTTCGGCGATTCCGTTCATCCCGGTTCCGCCGATACCGACCATGTGGATATGGTGGATTTTTCTGTAGACGTGTTTGGTCACTTTTTCCGCTTCCTTTTCTCCATGAGTTCAAAACAGATGTCCGCAATTTTCCCGGCCACGTTTTCTGTTTTCATCCTGCCCAGGTTTTTTTCCATCTCGCTGATTTTCTCCCTTTGTTCCAGAAAAAATCCGATCTTTCCGGCTAATGTTTCAGGGCTGAACTCATCCTCGAGAAGAATCTCAGCCCCGCCGATTTTTTCGACTTCCCTGGCGTTAAACATCTGATGGTTGTCCGCTGCCTGCGAGAAAGGAACCAGCAGAGATGCCTTCCGGGCCGCGATGAGCTCGGCGATGGTGGTCGCACCTGCCCGGCTGATGATGAGGTCGGCTTGCTCGAAGCAGCGGGCCATGTCCGTGAAATAGGGCGAAACAGTGACATCCTGGAAACCGCTCTCTCGGTAGCTCTCTTTGACCCATTCGATGTCCTTCTCGCCGGTCTGGTGGAAGATTCTCAGCTTCTCCTTCTGTTCTTTGAGCAGGGGGAGTGCAGCGGCGGCGGCCGTGTTCAGGAAATGCGAGCCCTGGCTTCCTCCGAAGATGAGAATGGCGAGCTTCAGGTTTCTCGGCTTGGGAGTCAGACGGTAGAACTCTTCCCTCACCGGGTTGCCGGTGAAAACGGCCTTTCCCTTGAAGAGGGGCAGAGAGCCTTCAAAGGAAACGGCGGCCTTTTCCACCCAGCGGCGGAGGAGCCTGTTGGTCAGGCCCGGGCAGGAGTTTTGCTCGAGAATGAGGGTGGGAATCTTCATCCAGGCCGCCAGGAGAACGATGGGGCCGGAGCTGTACCCTCCGACGCCGATGACCAGGTCAGGCTTCACCCGCCTGAGCACGGCCAGAGATTTGATGAAGGAAAAGGGGAGGAGAAAAAGGGCCCTGAGTGTCTTCAGGCCTCTTCTTTTCAGGCCCTCGATTTTGAGGGGAATGAAATCGACCCGATGACGCTTCATGATGTTTTTTTCCAGTTCCCGGCTTGTCCCCACATAGGTCAGGAGAAGAGCGGGGTCTCTTTCCTTGAGCGTTCTGCCAACAGCCAGCGCCGGATAGATGTGACCGGCTGTTCCTCCTCCGCTGATGATGACTCTTCTCGCTTTCATTTTGTTTGTGTCACGTTTCTCTTTCTCTGGGAGATGTTGAGCAGAATGCCGATGCTGAACATGGTGCAAAGCAGGGAAGACCTTCCGTAGCTGATCAAAGGGAGCGTGATCCCGGTGGGCGGCCCCAGGCCCAGGACGATGCTGATGTTCAGCAGGGCCTGAGTGAAAATGGCCAGGGTGATGCCGGCGGCGATGAGCTGACTCTGAAAATCGGGCGCTCTTCTGGAGATGAGCAGCCCTCTCCAGAGAAAAATCAGAAAAAGGAAGAGGATGGCCAGAGTGCCGATAAGGCCAAGCTCTTCTCCCAGAATGGCATAGATATAATCGGTGTGAGCACAGGGAAGAAAGTACAGCTTCTGGGTGCTCTCTCCCACGCTCACTCCGAAGAGGCCGCCTGAGCCGACAGCCAGCCTGGACTGGATTGCCTGAAAGCCGACGCCCTGAGGGTCTGAGGCGGGCGAGAGAAAGGCCATCACCCGGTCCAGCCGGTATCTGGCCTGAAAGAGGGAGAAGACGAAGAGCGCAAAGGCCGGTAATCCGAGATAAAAGAAATACTTGAGCTTCATTCCGGCGATGAAAAGCATGATCGTGCAGATGAGGAAGACCAGGATGGCTGTTCCGTAATCGGGCTCTTTCATGATGAGGACGATGAAGAGAAAGATGATGCTGAGAGGCAGGAGGAGCGACTGGAATTCCTGCAGCTTCTCTTTCCTGCGGTTAAAGTAGTGGGCGATGAACAGGATGAGGCTGAGCTTGGCCAGCTCCGAGGGCTGGAAACGGAGTCCGAAAAACTGAATCCAGCGGTTTGTCTTTGCCAGAGTCGGCATGAGCAGGCAGAGCGTCAGAAGCGTCAGGCAGAAAAAGAGGAGGCTGTAGACAAAAAGAGGATTCTGGAAGAACGCCTTTCGGATGGGAACGATGAGGAAGATAAGACACAACCCCACTCCGGCCGCCATCAACTGGTTGAGGAAGAAGTGGAAGGAATGCTCGTATTTTTCGCTGGACAGGATGCCGGAGGCGCTGTAGACCATGATCAGACCGATAGTAATCAGGATCAAGGTGATGAGAAAAAGGGGCTTGTCAAACGCATAAGGCCTGAATATTTCCATTCTCAGCTCCTCTTTCTCTCCAGCTCCTTCTTCATGGCCAGCACTTCGTGTTTGTAGACTCTCCCCCTTTCTTCAAAATTCCGAAACATGTCGAAGCTGGTGCAGGCCGGAGCAAGCAGGACGACTTCTCCCGCTTTTGCTCCGGAGAAGCCTTTCCTGACCGCCTCTTTCAAGGAGGAGGCGGTGTCCATGGACACTGTCCCCTCAAGGGCTTTTTGAATCTTCTCTTTCGCCTCGCCGAGAAGAATCGCGCTTTTGACTCTCTCTCGGACCACTTCCCTCAGCTTCTCAAAATCGCCTCCTTTATCCCGGCCGCCGAGGATGAGGATGACCTTGCTGTCAAAACTCTGGATGGATTTGAGGGCGGCATCGATGTTGGTGGCTTTGGAGTCGTTGTAGAAGTCCACTCCATCGATAGCGGTGACTTTCTCCAGCCGGTGTTCAAGACCGGGAAAGCTGAGGATGGATTCTCTGATTTGCGGCAGGGGGATGCCCAGGACATGGCCGACCAGGGCGCTGGCCATGATATTCTCCTGGTTGTGGATGCCGAGGAGAGGAATCTCAGAGGTGTTCATCAGCTCGGCCTCTTCGCCGACGGCGAGAACGACCCGGTCTCCCCTGATGAAGCATCCTCTTTCCACTCTGAATTTGCGGCTGAAGGCGTAGACTTCCTGCGTTGCGGCCTCCCTCCACGCCCAGATATATGGGTCATCCCGGTTGAGGATGGCCACGTCGCCCGCTTTCGCCCGGAGAAGGAGCGTCTTTTTGGATTCGGAGTAGTCCTCGAACGAGGGGTGCCAGTCCAGATGGTCGGGAGAGATGTTGAGCAGCACGGCGATGTCCGCCTTGAATCTCTCGGTGTGCCTGAGCTGAAAGCTGGAGATTTCCGTGACGTGGATGTCACGGTCCCTGCTTTTTTCGGCGAAGCCGATCAAGGGTGTGCCGATATTCCCGGCGAGGCGGGCTGGCAGGCCTCCCTCTTTGAGGATTTTATGGGTTAAGGTGGCTGTTGTGGATTTCCCGTTGGTGCCGGTGATGCCCACGATGCGGCCTTTGAGAAAACGGGAAGCGAGCTCGATTTCGGAGAGGATGGGGATACCCTTTGTCCTGGCCGCTTCCAGCTCCGGGAGCCAGGGAACTCCGGGGCTGAGAACGATCAGGTCTGGCTCCAGGAATGTTTCTGTTCTGTGTTCTCCTGTTTCGATGATGATCCCCTTCTTTTTCCAGAATTGGACCTTTGGCCCCAGCTCCTCCTCGCTCTTTTTATCGGATACGCTGACCCGGGCTCCCCGGGGGAGAAGAAAACGACAGAGAGCCTCCCCCGTCCTTTCCAGGCCGACGACCAGAACTTTTCTTCCTTTGAGGTCCATTTACCTTAACTTCAAAGTGGCCAGGCTGAAGAGGGCGAAAATGACGCCCAGAACCCAGAAGCGGATGACGATTTTCTCCTCAGACCAGCCGCTGAGCTCAAAATGATGATGGAGGGGCGCCATCTTGAAGATTCTTTGTCCTCCGGTCAGGCGGAAATACACGATCTGGAGAAGCACGGACAGCGCTTCCAGGATGAAGACGCCGGCGACCATGAACAGCAGGAATTCCTGCTTGATCAGGATGGCGATGACGCCGATGGTTGCCCCCAGCGACAGGGCTCCCGCATCACCCATGAAGATCTGGGCCGGATGGCAGTTGTACCAGAGGAAGCCGAGGCAGGCTCCGGCCATGGCTCCCATGAACACGGTCAGCTCGGCAGCGTCCGGCACCAGGACGATGTTCAGAAATTCCGACCAGTCGGCTCGGCCTGCGACATAGGAGAGCGCAGTGAACGCGCTGGTGCTGATCAGGGTCAGGCCGATGGCCAGGCCGTCCAGCCCGTCGGCCAGGTTTACCGAATTGGAAGAGCCGACCAGAATGAGAATGATCCAGGGAAGATAGAACCAGCCCAGGTAGGGCGCCCACTTCTTGAAGAAGGGAACACTCAGGCTCAGGCTGAACTCGCCCTTCAGGCCGAGGTAGATCAGGATGAGCCCGATGCCGACAGAGAGGAAAATCTGGAAAATGAGCTTGTGGCGGATGATGAGACCTCTGGCTTTCTTCTTTTTGAGCTTCAGAAAATCGTCCCAGAAACCGAGAAGTCCGAAGAGGAGCATGGTGGCCATGGCCAGGAGGACGTAGGTGTTTCTCAGCTCCCCCCAGAGAAGAGTGGGAATGAGCGTGGAGCCCACAATCAAGATCCCGCCCATGGAGGGCGTCCCTCTTTTGCCGAAATGAGAGGGTGGACCGTCGGTTCTGATCTGCTCTCCGAGCTGGTATTTTTTAAGCAGCCGGATCAGCCAGGGCCCCAGGATGAGGCTTAAAAGAAGAGCGGTGATGCCGGCCAGGGCCGTTCTGACCGTAATGTAGCGGAAGACGTTGAAAAAGATGAAAAAATCCTTGAGCGGGACGAGCAAGTAGTGAAGCACTTTATTTTCCTTCCCTGCGCAGTCTCTCGACGATTGTTTCCATTTTCATTCTTCTCGATCCCTTGACGAGGACAAGGTCGCCTTCCTTCGCAAGAGTCCGGATGCGGGCGGCGGCCTTCTCCGCGTCATCGAAAGAGACAATCTGATCCTCTTTCATTCCTTCTGACCGCGCCCCTTCGGCCATCTGCCGGCTGAGCGGCCCCACGGTGGCCAGGATATCCCAGCCCGAGCGCGCCGCCTGCCGGCCGGCCTGGAAATGGAAATCCAGCTCGTTTTTTCCGAGCTCGAGCATGTCTCCCAAAACAGCGATCTTCCTCCCAGCGGGAAGGCCGGCCAGCCCTTCGAGGGCCGCTTGCAGAGCTCTGGGATTTGAATTGTAGGAGTCATCCACAACGCGGATGTTGTTTTTCAGATAAAAAAGCGTTCCTCTCATGGGCAGCGGCGTGCAGGCCGAAGCCCGCTCCAGGATGTCCTCCAGGGGGACTGAGAGTGCAGAGCAGACGGCGGCGGCAGCCAGGAAGTCGGAGAGATAGCTGTCATAGAGGACAGGAAGGGTCACTCTTTCTTTCCTCTCTCCATATTTCAGCTCAAAAGACATCCCGTCCCATCCCTGCCTTCGGACATTGCGGGCCTGGATATGGCATCTCCCGGAAAAGCCGAAGAAAATTTTTTCGCCCGTCCAGTCTCTGGAAATTTTTTTGACCAGAGCGTCATCGCCGTTGAGGACTGCGGTCCCACCCCTCTTTGTTCCCTCCAGGATTTCCTTTTTGGCCAGGGCAATCTCCTCGAGGCTCCGGAAGAACTGGAGATGGACGGCGCTGATGTTGGTGATGACCGCGATGTCGGGCGGGGCCAGCCGGGTCAGCGCCCGGATCTCCCCCGGTCCGCTCATGGCCATCTCCATGATGGCCACTTCATGATCGTCTTCCAGCCTGAGAAGAGAGAGCGGGATGCCGATCTGGTTATTGTAGTTCCCTTCTGATTTGAGCACCTTGAATTTCCGGGAGAGCAGGGAGGAGGAATATTCCTTGGTGGTTGTTTTGCCCGTGCTTCCGGTGATTCCGATGACGTTGACCCGGTGTGCGGCGAGGACTCGAGCCGCCAGTTTTTGGAGCGCCTGAAGAGTGTCTGGCACCTGGACCAAAGCAAAATCCCTGCCGGGCAGGGAGAGGCTCTGCGAGATGACTGCACCAGCCGCGCCTTTCCGGGCTGCGGCAGGGACAAAGTGGTGGCCGTTTCTCGCGGCGACGAGGGCGAAGAAGAGCTCGCCCGGCTCGGTGAGCCGGGAGTCGATGTTGAATTTTCGAAAAGAGAGAACGCCTGAGCCCTGGAGGATTTTGCCGTCGATTTTTCTGGCGATTTCGTCTAAATTGAGGCTTACCACTTCAACCTGCTTCCTTTTTTTTCAGGATTTTCCGGATGACCTCAGCATCACTGAAGGGGATGATTTGATCCTTGATGATTTGCGAGTTTTCATGGCCTTTTCCGACGACCAGGACGAAATCCCCTTCCACTGCGGAGGAAAGCGCCCGTTCGATGGCTTTCTTCCTGTCCGGCTCGACCTCGTAGCACTTCGGTCCCGTTTTTTTGATTCCTGCCTCGATGTCGGAAATGATGGCCAACGGGTCTTCGGAACGGGGGTTGTCCGAGGTGAGGATGGTCCAGTCGGCGAGGGCTCCGGCAACCTCTCCCATCCGGGGCCTTTTGAGACGGTCCCGGTCTCCGCCGGCGCCGAAGACAAGAATGATCCGTCGATGGTTGAGCTCTCGGACCGTCTCGAGCAGGCTGCGGAGCGCATCATCGGTGTGAGCGTAGTCGACGAAGACGTGGAGTCCGAGGGAGTTTTTGATTTCTTCAAAGCGGCCGGGAACACCCTCGAGGGAAGCAATTCCTTCTTTGATGGCCGGGCCGGGGATTCCCAGGGCCAGGGACACGGCAGTGGCGGCCAGAATGTTGGAGAGGTTGGGCTTGCCCAGGAGCGGCGAGGAAACAGAGAGTGTTCCAGCCGGGTATTTGGCGGTGAGCTCGATTCCCTTTTCGCTGAGTCGAAAGGCTTCTGCCCTGACCGTCGCCCCGGGCTCGAGCCCATAGGTGATGACACCCAAGGGAAGCTGGGCGATCAGTTTTTTTCCCCAGGGATCATCGGTGTTGATGACCGCCATTCGTTTTTTCTTGTTGAGAAAAAAGAGCTTTTTCTTGGCTTCGAAGTATTCCCCCATGGAGAGGTGGTAGTCGAGATGCTCGCCGCTCAAATTGGTGAACACCGCCACATCGAACCCGATTCCGACCACTCTCTTGAGGTCCAGAGCGTGAGAGGAGACCTCCATCAGGCAGTGGGTTGCTCCCCGGACGACCATCTCGCTCAGCATTTTCTGCACATCAGGCGCTTCAGGGGTTGTCCTTTCAGCCAGGACATCGAGCCCGGGTCCGCGGTAGGAAACAGTCCCGATGACGCCTGTCAGGAAGCGGGCGTGCTTCAGGATGGCCTCCACCAGGTAGGTGACGGTGGTCTTTCCTTTTGTTCCGGTGATCCCCACCACCTTCAGCCTCTGGGAGGGATGACAATAGAAATTGGCCGAGCAGAGGGCCAGAGCTTCCCGGGTGTCGGAGACCTGAATCCAGCTTCGGTCAATATTTTCTGGTTTTGACCTCTCAGAGAGAAACGCCAGCGCTCCTCTTTGCAGCGCTTCAGCGACGAATTCAAACCCATTTTTTTTCGTACCCTTCAGGGCGGCAAACAGAAAGCCGGGCTGAACAGCCTTTGAGGAGTAGGCCAGGCCCAGGATTTCCTCCTCATCGTTCCCGTTCATGGACAGGATCGGCAGACCGCTGAGGACATCGCGGAGCTTCATCTTCCGTTTGCCCTCCAGCGGTTTTCGGCGATGATGGTTCTCAGATAGTCTTTCCGGGGAGGAATGCGGAGATAGTGAAGGACCTGGCTGGAGATTTCTCTGAAGACAGGAGCAGCCACTTCCCCGCCGTAATAGATTTTTTTCGGCTCGGCGATGACCACGACCATGGAAAGAGCGGGGGCATGGGAGGGAACGAAACCGGCGAAAGAGGCGATGTGAACGTCGGATGAGTAACCGCCTTTCGATGGTTCGAATTTCTGGGCCGTCCCGGTTTTTCCGGCAACGCTGTACCCCTTGACCCGCGCGGAAATCCCTGTGCCTTCCTCCACCGCCTTCTGGAGGATGGAGGTCAATGTTGAAGCGGTTCTGCTGGAGATGACCCGTCTGGATGGAATGAGCTCTGGCGGGCCGGCCTCAACGCCCAGAATTTTTCTCACGACCCGGAGCGGAGTGAGGACGCCGTCGTTGGCGATGGCGTTGATGGCCTGCAGGATTTGAACGGGTGTGACCGAGATTTCATACCCGATGGACAGGGCGGCCTGAGACCTCTTTGACCAGTCGTCGGGAGCTCGAAGGCTGCCCTTTTCTTCGGCGGGAAGGTCGATGCCGGTTTTCTGGCCAAAGCCAAAGGCCTTGATCGTCCGGTAAAAGGCCTCTTCGTCGATGTTGCGGGCAAACTGAACGGTGCCCACGTTGGAAGAATGGATGATGACCTCGGAGAAGGAAAGAATTCCAAAACGCTGATGGTCTCTGATGGGCCTTCCGCCGACGGAAATGAGCCCGCTTGAGCAGTCGAAAGAATCATAGAGGTTGACCTTTTGTGTTTCCAGAGCCGCGCAAGCGGAGACGATTTTGAAGGTCGAACCCGGGTCAAAATTGTGATGGATGGCTCTGTTGCGGTCAATCAGAGTCGGGTCAGCAGGAGGATGATTCAGGTCCCAGGAGGGATAATTGGCCATGGCCAGGATTTCTCCCGTCGAGGGCCTGGCGATGATCACCGTGCCCCAGGAAGCTCCGAGCTCGCGGGCGGCTTTCTCCAGTTCCTTCTCGGCGCAATACTGGATGGTCGGGTCGATGGTGAGAACGATGTCCTTGCCATCCTCCGGTTCTTTCAGGATTTCGATGCGGTATTCTCTTTTTTTGGCATCCTGGAGGATGAGCTGTGTCCCCTTCTTTCCGGCAAGGACCGAGTTATGCCGGTACTCGACTCCGCTGATGCCGTCATTGTCGATGTTCACCCTTCCCAGAAGATGGGCCGCCAGCTTGCCGTGGGGATAGACCCTCTTGTTTTCTTCCAGGAAGTGGACGCCGCTCAGCGAGAGTTGTTGGAGGAGCTTTTCCTCGTGGGGGTCGATTTTTCTCTTGATCCAGGTGAAGGAAATGTTGTTGTCGATTCTGTGCTTGATTTTCTCGACTTGTTCATCGGATAAGCTAAGGACCGACTTCAGTGTTTTGATTTTTTCAAACTGAACGGGGAGGGGCTCATCCTCGGCTGGAGAATAGAAGACGGATTGTGCGGGAAGGCAGCGGGCCAGGATGTCGCCCGTCCGGTCATAGATGGTGCCTCGCCGGGGGTAGACGGGTTCCCGGACCTGGGTCTGCTTGATGACCCTCGTTCTCAGCCGGGGATGCTCGAGAACCTGAAGCTGAAAGAGCCGGGCGCCGAGAACGGCAATCCAGAGCATGAGGAAAAAAGTGAGGATGGCAGTTCTTCTCTGTGCTTTTTTTTGAGCCGGGAGAGTCATCGGAGTTTCTGACCTATTGTTCGAAATCCTCGTATATGATCTGATAATATTTCGCTTCGACCATTTTCAGCTCTTCTCTGGCGATTTTTTCGACTTTCTCCAGAGAAAGGAGCTTCGATTTTTCTGTTTCGAGCTTTTCCACCTCTTTCCGAAGCTCCACAATTTTTTTCTCCAGCATGCCGATTTCATACCCCAGGCGGACGGATTCGACCTGATGCCAGATGTAGAAAGTCAGGACGGTGATGAAGAAGGTGATGCAGCCGATGACAAGCATCATTTCCCTTCTGGTGAATTTTTTCCTGACCATCTATATCCTCTCTGCTGCTCTCAGTTTGGCTGAACGGGCCCGGAAATTGGCCGCGATCTCTTCTTCACCGGGCACGACCGGCTTTCTGGTCAGGATTTTCAAACAGGGCTGGGCAACCTCTTCCGAGGCAAGGTTCAAGTAGGTGTGCTTGATGATTCTGTCCTCCAGCGAGTGGAAGGAGATGGCCACGATGCGGGCCTTTTCCGGGATTTTGTGGACGATTCTCTCCAGAAAGTCGGCGAGTCCGTTCAACTCCTGGTTGACTTCGATGCGGATGGCTTGAAAGACTTTTGCCGCCGGGTGGATTTTTCCTTTCTGCGGCCGCCAGCCGCAGACCGCCTCGACCATCCGGCAGAGTTCGGTGGTGGCGGTGAATTTTTTAATTTTTCTTCTGGAGACAATTTCCTTGGCCAGCCGTCTGGCCTGGCGGAGCTCTCCGTATTCATGGAAAATCTGGGCGAGGCGATGTTCCGAGTATTTGTTGATGACCTTGGCGGCCGTGGTCTTGTTCCGCAGGTCCATTCTCATATCCAGGGGACCTTCCCGGTTAAAGCTGAAGCCTCTCTCCGGAGTGTCGAGTTGATAGGAGGAGAGGCCGAGGTCGAGCAACAGAGCGCGGATCCGGGAGAAATCGATCTTCAGGTCGGGAAGATACCGGAAGTCGGAGTGGTAAAGCTCCACTCGTGCGGCGTAGGGCTTGAGGTTTTTTTTCGCTTTGAGCAGCGATTTTTCGTCGATGTCAAAACCGATGAGAAAAGCCCTTGGATTTCTTCGGAGGATTTCGGCCGCATGACCGCCGAGGCCCAGGGTGCAGTCCACGTAGATGCCCTCTCTGTGGATGTTCAGGTAGTGGAGAGTTTCCTCCAGGAGAACCGGGACGTGAGCGTTCCCGTTCATTCCTCTTTCCCTTGGGGCAGAAGTCTGGAGATTCTTTCGAAGTCCTCATTGGTCAGTGGCCTTTCCTCGAGTATCTGGTCGAGCTTGGTCTTGTTCCAGATTTCCAGATGGTCGGTGAGCCCGATGATTTCTACCTCCTCGTTGAGCTCGGCCTTTTCTCTCAGCGCCTGGCTGATGAGAACACGGCCCTTGGAATCGATGCGGTGGTGATTTCCCTTTCTGTTGACGCGGAGCATGAATTTTCTCACAGACGGCTGAAGGTGGAGAGTCCCTTCAGTCGAGACTCCGGTCAGCTTTTCCCAGACCGGAAGGGGATAGATCTGAATGGCTTCGTCGGTGAGGGAGGTGATGAACAGGTCCTTTCCGTAGCGCTCTTCCATGATCATCCGGAATTTTTCCGGAATCTTGATCCGTCCGCTTCTGTCGAACCTTGCTGTATAACTGCCCAGCAACAAATTTCCCATTTTGTCCCGTTCCGTCCCGTTTGCCTAAAATATAGGGGAGAAATTGTCCGATGTCAAGGAAAAAATTCAAAAAAAATGGACCGGTGGAGATGACTTTCTATATATTGTGGAAAGATTTTAGCGGCTACTATATACAGAGCGGAAAGAAAGGCAAATGAGAAGGTTTCCGGGGGGGGGAAACCTTTCTTCTCACTGGAGACTGAATACAGGAAGAAATGAAAGGCTGTTCCCGCAGGGAACGTCCCCTTATTTTAACTTTTTTTTCAGGAGTTTTTCAGCGATCGACAGGTCCTTCCTGGGGACAAAAATCTTGATTTCTCCCAGCCCGTCTGCTGAGAAAGGGTGAACGGATTGAACGACTTTGCCCCGGAGAAAACAGGAGATTCCGTGGCTTTCCAGAAAAGTCTTGATCACTTCCGCCTCCACCGGCCCCCAGACCCTGTGCAGCTCCTCGAGCCGGAGTTCATCTTCTGTTTTTTTCTTTTTTGCTCTCTCCATCTTTTTCATCAGCTTCAGGTCGCAGCGATCTTGCCGGCTGGCTGTCTGTCTTCCTTCAATCGCCCTTTTTTTCTTCGGTTTCGGTGATTTTTCCCTTGCTGAACAGGTAGGTCTCAAGCTCTCTTGCCATACTCTGGTCATGGCGCCGGATCCATTCCAGAATCATGGAGGCATGCTCTTTTTCCTCGTCCCGGTTATGGGCCAGGATTTCTCTCAGCTCTTCATCGCCGGTGGCGTCGACGCGCTGCTGATACCAGTTGATGGCTTCCAGCTCCTCGATCAGGGAGTTGATCGCCCGGTGAAGCTCGAGGGTCTCTTTGCTCAGTTTTTCCAAAGGCTCATGATAAGAACCTCCGCCCATGGTTCCTCCTTCCTGAAAATTTATGATCGGACTTCTTTTTTTCGGCGAAAGTAGTCCGCCAGAATCTGTGCGTGGTCGAAAGCCAGAGGCGAGGGGATTTCCTCCTCGGTGAATATCCCCAGCTCCCGGGCATCATCGCCGGCTCTAAGGTTTCCCTCTGCCGTGGCCAGATAGACCGTGGAAATGGTGTGCTGCCTGGGGTCCCGTCCGGGCTCAGAATAGGTGTGAAACTGTTCTTTGAGCCGGATATTTAGGGAAGTCTCCTCCCTGGCTTCCCGTGCTGCCGCTTCTTCCAGGGATTCCCCGTAGTCGACGAACCCTCCGGGTAAGGCCCAGCCATGAGGAGGATTTTTCCTTTTGATCAACACGATTCCCTCGCGGCCCCCTTCTGTTCTCGCCTCGATGATGATGTCCACAGTGGGGACAGGGCTCTTCTTTTCTCTCATGATATTTTAAAGAGGGTAGCCTCCCGTTTTCTCTGCCGGAACGGAGGCGAAATTGAGAAGAAGTTTTTCAATCGAAGAGCTTGAATTTCTTTTCCAGTTTTTCCAGCTTCTCCACGATGCCGCCGTATTCGAGTTCGCTGTAGGGAAGCATGGCCGCTCCGCTGAACCCCTGGCGCCTGATCTCGGTGGCTTTTTCGGCGATCCGGTTTCTCACCCAATCCCAGTAGGGATGGTCGAAGACATCGGCTGGCTCGGTCAGCTTGCCCTCGTTGACGCAGAAGGCGGCGCCGGTGACGACCGGAGGGCCGTCGAAGAAGGAGATCGTGGAGTTCAGCTTGCAGGGCATGAGCGGCCCGGTGTGGCTTCCCCTCATGAATCCGGCCACGAGATGGCCGATCTGGAAGGGAGCCAGCACCTCTCCGGTCGCCGGAAATTCTCCCTGGACCCGGATCAGGGCCACCGGGTCATCTTTTCCGGTGTATTTTCCGGCGATGTTGTGGAGGCGGGTGGTGGAGACAGAAGCCGCCTGGCCGCCTGTGGCCCGGGAGTAGATGCTCTCGATGACGTAGCGTTCGTTATCCCTGAGCAGGGCCGCAATGTCGTAGATTTCTTCAGGCGCATTGAGCTCGACGATCTTGTCTTTTTCAGTATGCTCGACGTCGATGATCCGGAACTTGAATCCTTCGCTCATCTTGGGGCTGAGAATAAGACCGGCGCAGTACATGGGGTCGGAAAACGCCAGGTAGAACGGAAGGTTGTAGGCGCCGGGATCGGTTTTATCCGCGGCAAAGAAGACAAACGGCTCGTTGGGCCGCTCCTCGAATTCCATCTCGGCCACCGCAGGACCCATGCCTTTGATGTTTCCGCTGAAAGCGTCCTTGAGCAGGTCCTGGCCGGCGCCGTAGAGTCCCTGCTTCTTGGCCACAGCCGTTCCGGCGATAAATGCATCCCACGCGAGTTTGTGGACTTTTTCGTCCAGGGGGCCTCTCTCATGAGTGGAGAGAATGGCGATATCATCGCCAGTATGACTGATGTAGAAATCGATCAAAAGATTTTTGCCGTGCTCCTTGATGTAATTCTTGACCTCATTCATCAGGGCCTGGCTGGGAGTGATATGACCGCCGATGCTGCCGATATCGGCTTTTAAAACACTGAGAGTGACTTTCATGAAAACCTCCTTGAACATGTGAAATGAAAAAGAGGTTTTCATTCTAACGGTTTTGGCCGCCGCTTGTCAAATCAGGGACGGCTCTATTACGAAAAGAGGGGTAATAAAAAAGATTAAGGGAATAGAATACGATCATACCCTCCCGGCCTCGCTCTCCTTCAGGTTCTTAACGCCGTTCCCTCAAGGCTTTTCTCGGTGGCTGCGGAACTCGCCACTCCGATCCCTCTCTTCTTCTATTCCTTCGCCTTCCTTTCTCTTTCCGTCAGACGTTGTGAGGCTCAGACATCCTCGCCACCCCAAAGGCAGGGTTCCCTCGCCAAGCCTTTCGGGAAGGCTGAACCTTCAATGGTCGCTTCGGCCGGGGGGTATGATTATGTTCCAGCTTTAAACAGTCACCCCACTTTTCGCCATGGAGCCATCAAGGAAAGAAACATCGAACTGTCTTTTTGAAGCGACAGGTGGATTCTCAAGAGGACAGCAGGACGGATTGGAAACATCCCCTGCCTCTGGAGGGACTTGGCATAAAGTTTGCAGCATTATATAATGAAAATGGACTTAAAAGGAGGGAGATTATGAAAACATCAAAATACCTTCCTTTGGTGATTTTCGGATTTCTCCTCATCTTTCATCCTTATCTTCTGGCCAAAAGCCGCTACACATACGCCCTTTCGGCCGAAGCGGACATCTATTTTGGATATATCAGTTTTTCTGAGGTCAAGAATGACGGTCAGGACCCGGTGGTGATCAGGGAAGGTGACGAGGCGCCCCAGGTGGCCGTGGTCAATTTTCCCCTGCTTCCCGGCGATACGGTCCGCACCACCGCTTCCCGAAGGTGCGAGATCCAGTTTGACACGGGCACCATCATCCGGCTCGATGTGAACACCGAGCTCAAAATCGAGACCATCCTGGCCAAAAGCCTCAGCACCAGGAATAAAATCACCAACCTTCTCCTCAACCGGGGAGAGGTTTACATCATGTACAAGCGCTATTCGGTGCCCGAGATCTTCCAGATGGTGACAGCAAACGCCTCGGTGAAAATGAATCACAAAACGGTGGCCTTGATAAGGGCAGGAGAAGAAGGGAGCACGGCCGTTCATGTCAAGCTGGGCAAGGCCGATGTTCTTTACGGCCCCGATGAGCTCCGTCTCCAGGATGTGAGGCTCGGGAAATCGGAAAGTGTGACCGTCTCGGCCGGGCACAAGGCTCTTCGCGGAAAATACGAACCGGCCGCGGATTTCGAGCAGTGGAACGAGTCGATGAATAAGAACTTCGTCGAACTCCACAAGGGGACGAGCGTTCTTCCCAAGCCTATCCGCAGGTATCCTGAGGCTGTGATGTATTTCGCCCAGAAGTATTCGAATTCTTACGGCGAGTGGGTCTGGCACGACCTTTACGGTTATGTCTGGAGACCCCATTATAATGATTATTTTCCCTGGGGAGACTGGCGTCCGTATTATTACGGCTTCTGGCGAGAGACCAACGGCCAGCTGTTCTGGGTGCCGATGGAAACCTGGGGTTGGGTTCCCTATCACCTTGGCCTCTGGGTCTGGAGCGAGAAATACGGCTGGCTGTGGATTCCTGGTTCCGCCTTTGCGCCGGCCTGGGTGGCCTGGGATTTCCATTTCGGGTATTACTCCTGGAGGCCATGGCATCTGTATGACTGGTACTGGTATGGTTACATGTCGTATCCCTATAATTACTGGTATCTACATGACTACCTTTCTCCCTACTATACGATAGAGCCAGGGACTCCGGCCGAACCCGGCCAGAAAGTCATGACCAGAATCAGAAAAGACCAGCTGAAGAAAAATCCCTCAATAGAGAAAACCATCCCCAGGGAACTGAGAGAAGTCTGCGAGAGGTCGATCTCAGCCATGCTCAGAGGAGACAAAAGGGCACTCGAGTCCCTGCGCCGGATCCAGGAGAAGAGCGTGGTGGTCAGGAAGGAAGACCTGAATACGAGAAAGGTCCAGGAGAAGGCCGTGAGTTTTCAGGAAATCTCCCCCCAACTCAAAAAAGGATCCGATACGTCCAAATCCGTCATTGACCCATACCGCAGTGCAGTGAGGGCGTTCCGGAGGAATGCCGAGGAGGCACCATTCCGGGAGAAAGCCGCGCAGCCCAAGGCTGAACGAACGAGCAGAGAGCTCTCTCTCCCTGTTTTAGGTGCAGACATCGGACTCCTGGTCAAAGCTTCCCGGGATAGCGAGGCTGCCTCCAGGCAGCTTCGTGCTCCCCGGCAAGGAGAGGTTCCTTCGCTGCCTCCAAAACTCTTGAGGGCGCTCAGCATCCTGGGAAGCGACGGGCCGGGGATGAGGTTCAGGGACTGGAATCCCGATGCCCGAGTAGCCCTGGCTGCAGGGGTCACCATCAGGTACTCCAGCAAGACCAACGAGGTCCGATGCCCGGAGTTCAACCTCTCTTCGATGACTCGCAGCGGTTCCAGGAACCTGGTCGGCATGGCTGTCTCTTCTTCTTCAGGAGGAAGCTCTGGTTCCAGCTCCGGGATGTCCTCGTCTTCCGGTTCCTCAAGTTCTTCACGAGCTGGCGGGCAAGCCGCGAGCTCCAGAGGTTCTGAGGGTGGCTCCAGAAGCAGCGGCTCCCACGGCAGTTCAAGAAAGGATTGATGGCAGGTGGAAACGATTTTTCCCCTTTTCCCGGGTTCAGGGAGCCAGCGTGCTGGAGAAGCAGCGGAAGATGAGAAGCGGAGCTTCGAATAAGAGGAGGGAATTCCCGGCTTTTTTCCGGAAGTCCTCCGCGAATTCGGGCCTGAGCGGTTTGACCGGGTCGGGATTAAAGGTGAGGGGGTTGATGAACTGTCCGTCCTTCTTGAGCCTGTAATCGAGGTGGGGCCCGGTCGACTCCCCCGATGAGCCCACATAGCCGATCTCCTGGCCGCCTTTGACTCTCACGCCTCGTTCGATTCCTCTGGCAAAGGTTCTCAGGTGAAGGTACATGGTCTCGTGCCGGTTATTGTGACGGATATGGACCATGCGGCCCGAGGCCCCGCGGCTTCCGGCGAAGAGCACCGTGCCGTCGGCCGTCGCCTGGACTGGAGTGCCCACCGGAGCCGCGTAGTCCACGCCCAGGTGGGGCCGGAAAACCTTTCGGATGGGATGGAGGCGTCTATGGCTGAAGCGGGAGGTGATCCGGGTGTAGCGGATCGGGGATTTCAGGAATTCCTTTTTCAGCGATTTTCCCTCCAGGTCGAAATAATCGGATTCCCGGGTATCCGGATATGTGTAGCGGAAGGCCCGGTATGTTCTCCCCTGATTGATGAACTCTGCGGTCAGGATCGGTCCGTAGCCGACGAACTTGCCCTCCCGGTATTTTTTTTCAAAAATGAATTTGAAAGAATCGCCCCGGCGGAGGTCGGCATAGAAATCGATATCCCAGGCGAAGAGGTCGGCCAGGTCGAGCGCCAGCTGGACCTCCTCATCTTCTTTTTTTACCGCTGAAATCAGGTTGTCTTCGATGAGCCCCCAGATCATCCTCGGACTGTTTTTATAAGGGATTTTTTTGACCTCTGCTTTGTACCCGTCTTCATCTTTCTGGATGTGAAGATACCTCGCCTCGTCGATGTCATACTCCAGGGAAAGAAATTGTCCCTGGGGGGAGGTGGAGACCCGAACCTCATGGCCGGCTTTGATCCGGGCAAGGTCGTAGACAGACTTTGTACCTTCCCTGAGGGCATGGATGTCCGAAGGGGAAAAGCCGTGGGGGGCCAGAATGTCCGTCAGGGTCATCCCCATCCGGATGGTTTTTTTATGGACTTCGAGCGGCGGCGGTTCGGATGTTTCAGACGGCAGGGTGAGAGCCTTATCTCTGGCTGGCGGATCCTCTTTGGGAAGAAAACTGAGAAAAAGGAAAAGCGAGAAGGAAAGGAGGATGAACAGCAGAAGATGGATGCGCCGCAGCTCTTTTTTTGTCCTGTCGGTTGTGATCCTGACTTTCATTCCCACCGGGCCTTCTGGAGGATCTCCTCCATTCCAAAATAGAGGATTTTCTCCCCTGAGTCAACAAAATCCAGGGGAGCCCGATTTCCAGATCGGTAATTTTAAGACGAAAATACACGGAAATGGCTTCGGTCCCTTCAGATTTTTAACGCCATTCCCTCACCCTCCATCTCGGCGCCTGCGTAACTCCGCATGCAAGATATGTCACTTCGAAATGAATGTCCATGTTCAATAATTTTTCAATAGGTTGATCCTCAGCGTGCTCAAACATACTCGGCGGCCGATTTCATCGGCTTCCCTCGATGGATGGTTCGGGAAGGCTAAATCTTCAAGGTCGCTTCTTCCATTCCCGTGTATTTTACCCGCGCTAAGCTGGAAGACATTCAAGATAGGAAACTGGTTTTCACCGGTCGGCCCAGGCAAGAGCAGCGAGGAAGGCCAGCCGCGCAATGTCGGCCATGATCTCCGGGTTGATGCGGTAGATGGTATCTTCCGGCTGATGGTAGAAAAGATGCGGTCCGTTGGAGGAAAACGAAGCGCAGGCCGCCCCTTTTAAAAAGAACGGAGCATAATCAGAGCTCCTCACCCCCACGCCTCTGATCGTCCCCACGCGGTGGAGAATATGGACTTTTTTATCCGCTTCCTGGATGGTTTTTTTCAACTCTTCCGGCTTCTCGCTCACAGAACATCCGGCTCCATCGCCTGCTCCCACCATGTCGAAGTTGAACATGGCGTCGATTTTCTCAAACTGGGGCGGAAGATGCCCGGCAAAGTGGGTCGATCCCATGAGACCCATCTCTTCCCCGCCGAAGAGAACAAAGACAACCGACCTTCCGGGCTTCCTTTTCAGAAGAGAAAAGGCCTCGGCGATCTCCATCACCACCGCGCTTCCGCTGGCGTTATCGTTGGCACCGGCGAAGAGAAAACCCATGTGCTCTCCGCAGTGGTCGAAATGGCCTCCGATGACCACACATTCTTTCCTGAGCCGGGGGTCAGAGCCTTCGACATAGCCGACGATATTGTACCCGACCCCGTCGGGAAAATGCCGGGATGCGACCTTGAAGCGGAGTCTGGGCTCCAGAGGGAAGGAAAGCGGCTTCTTGGAGGTCAGAAGGTCGCTCTTCAGGTCTTTGACGTTCAGACTCTTTTCTTTGAGGATCGTATCCGCCACTTTTTCGCTGACCATGGCCGGGGTGAAGCCCTCGATCCAGTCGCCGTTCGGGGCGGCGATGGGCTCGGGATAGATGTAGATGAGGCCCAGAGCGCCCTTCTCCCTGGCCGTTTTCATCCGGAAGCGGTGATGGTCGTGCTCCTGGAAGCGGGCATCCCTGGGGTCAGGCGTGCCCCGAAAGCAGAGGACAAACCGGCCTTCCACCTCCACTCCGGCGTAGTCGTCATATCCCAGCTCCGGCGCCGAGATGCCCCAGCCCACAAAGACAAGCTCGGCTGTGTGGTCGCCGCTGTCGCTGAAGAGAAGGGGAAGGAAATCAGTGCCGGGCTTGAGTTCGACTTCCTCGAAGGCAGGTTTGTCCTCGCCTTCACTTTTTTTATCCTTGAGCAGCAGGGTCATTTCTGCCTGATCGACCAGCGTGTAGGGCGAAGGATAGGCCTGAAGGTATCCTTCCTTCTGGCTGATCGGCTTCAGCCCCCAGGCGGCAAACTTCTGGGCCGCCCATTGAGCGGCTCTGGTGTAGCCGTCGTGGCCGGTGTGGCGTCCGGCAAACCGAGGCAGGCAGAGGGTTTTGACGTAGCCATAGGCATCCATGGGCTGGATGGAGGCAAGCGCTCTCTCGATGTCTGCGGCTGACTGTCTTTGGCTTGAGGAAAACAGAGAAAAAGAAAAGGCAAGGATAAAAATCGAAAGACAAAGGATGGGGTTCCGTTTCATGGTCTCCTCCCGGAATCCGATTTTATTCTCAGCATGTCCATTTTTGCTGTATAGGTTTTGACCGCAGCGACGGCCACTCCCGAAAGCCCTATTATACCAATGAGGTTGGTGAAAGCCATCATCCCGTTGAAAACATCTCCGATCGACCAGGCAACCTCCACCTCAAGGACAGCTCCGATGAAGATGACCAGGCAGAATATCCAGCGAAAGGGACGCTTGATTCTGACCCCGAGAAGATAGCTGAAGGAGATCTCTCCGTAGTAGGGGACGGCGATCAGGCTCGAATAGCCGAAGAAAAAGGAGCTGAGAGCCACGATCAGTCCGCCCACCCTGGGGAGGGCAGCGTTGAAGGCGGCCGCGGTCATCTCCGTGCTGGTCCCCTGGGTCCAGGCCCCGGTGACCAGGACAGTGAGTGCGGTCAGGCTGCAGATGACCAGAGTGTCGATGAACACATCCAGAGAGGCGATCAGGCCCTGCCGGGCCGGCTCGCTGGTCCGGGCTGCGGCGTGGAACACAGCGGCGGTGCCGGTTCCGGCTTCATTCGAATAGGCGCCCCTGGAGAGCCCGTAACGGATGGCCCTGGCCACTGTCGCGCCAGCCAGTCCGCCGCCGATGGCCTGAGGCGTGAAGGCGCCGAGAAAGATGAGCGAGAAAGCGTGGGGAAGGCGGGAGGCAAAAAGAACAATGGTCAGCAGGGCGCCGAAAAGATAAAGGAGGACCATGAAAGGGCTGAGGAATTGGGTCACCCGGGCGATGGATTTGATGCCGCCGATGATGACCAGCCAGGTGAGCACGGCCAGGCCCAGGCCGGAAATCCAGGGCGCCAGCCCGAGCTCGGTCTTTAAGGCCAGGGCGATGGAGTTCGACTGGATGGCAGTCGTCGAGAACAGCGGTTTGCAGCCCATGAAGAAGGCGAACAGCCCGGCCAGGAAGGGCAGCTTCAGGCCTTCCTTGATGTAATACATCGGGCCGCCGGCCACGGCTCCGTCAGGCATCACCTTTTTGAACTTCTGGCCCAGCACCGCTTCCACCACCTTGGTGGCCATGCCGAAGATGGCCGAAAGCCACATCCAGAACACCGCGCCCGGCCCTCCCATGGCGATGGCGGTCGAGACTCCGGCGATGTTGCCATTTCCGATGACTGCCGCCAGGGAAGTGGTCAGGGCCTGGAAAGGAGAGATGTCGCCCGGCCGGTCAGTTGAGCTTTCTCCGTAGTCTCTGCGTCCGAGCAGGAGGCGAAAGGAAAGTCCGAAGCGGTGAACCTGGACGAAGCGGAGACGGATGGTCAGAAAAAGTCCAGCGCCCAGGAGGAGGATGATCATCTGCGGTCCCCAGACGATGGAGCCCAGGAGGATGATCACGCGTTCGATTGAACTCATGGGCCTTTTCTTATTTTAACCTGGATTCCAGGCTGATGCGGTAGTCGCTCTCATTGAGGGAAAAAACATGATCCAGAATCTGTCGGAGGTATGCCCTGTTCTTCGAGTTTTCCGGGATCTCCGAGATTCCGTATCCCACCGCATGGCTATTTTTCTTGAGGATTCTCGGCCAGAGCTGGTGGCGGAAGAGATCGACGCTCTGGGGATAGAGCCGGCAGCAGCCGTTGAAGACACCAGCGCAGTAGTCCGCCACCTGGCTTTCCGCTGCCTGCGGAAAATACTCAAAGTTGAGGCTCTCCTTGAGATGGGGATATTCTCGGGCAAAGCCTTCATGGCCGATTTCAGAGAAGGCCTCTTTGAGGCATCTCTCCAGGGCCGGCTCTTCCCGGTTGAAGAAAAGGACGCAGGCGCTGTGGGGAATTCGGGCCATCTCGTTTTCCGCAGTCTTCAGGATATATGTGAGATGGAGCCTGGCCATCTCCTTGATTTCCAGGGATTCGGTTCTGTCTCTCTCGTTGAAGGTGATGGTCAGCAGAATCCGCGTGCTGGGACAGTCGCTGAGGAGCTGGAGGCCGCGGCGGATAAAATCGAAAAGCGTATCCAGCGGCTTTTGGCGCAGTGGAAAATAGGGTTTTCTGGCCGGGATTTTTTCCTTTTTCTGGAGATGTTTGAAGAGCGACCAGAGGTAGGACCACTTGATTTCCTGGCGGGCGCTGAGATGGAGAAATTCTTTTTTGAGGCGGGAGAACTTTTCCCTGAGGTTCAGCCAGTCCTGGGCTTCGAGGATGATCGCTGACCGGCAGAAAAAAGGGTTTTTGGAGATAAACTTGTCGTTTCTCTCCTTTTTGTATTTTCCCGACTCATCCGAGAAAGCGAAGAAGACCGGCATCAGACCCTAATTTTTCCCGGATTTTCTCTTCTGCTCGATTTCTTTTTTCACGTTTTTGTGGAGAACGATAAAGTAGTAACCGGTGAGGAGGACGATGATCACCGCAAAACGGGGAATATTTCCCTGGAGCAGGGAATAGAACGCATAGCCGATGACGCTGAGCAGGAGACAGATGTGGAACACGGTGAAGATCCAGTCCGATGCGGCCGACATGATCAAACGAGTTTTATATTAACAATGGTCATCCATGAGTTCCTCTGCCATCGCGCGGAGCGGAGCGGCGATTGAAGAGAATGAATCTTAAGGGATCGCCCCGCTCGCTTCGGTCGCCCGCCATGACAGTGGAACAAAATGCCTCGCATTCCTATTGGTTTTCGACCCGGCGGATGGAGTGAATGATCACCTGTTCCCGGGGGACATCCGCCATGTTGCCCCTGGTCATGGTTTTGACGCTGGCGATGGCGTCCACCACTTCCATTCCTGCGGTGACTTTTCCGAACACCGGGTAGCCGTAACCCTGAGGGGTATCGTCTCTGTGGTCCAGAGCAGGGTTGTCAACATGGTTGATGAAGAAGTGAGAGGTGATGCTGTGA
>CAYZDV010000011.1:0-27645 GCA_964477275.1 uncultured Eubacteriales bacterium | reverse complement strand
TTTTTGCTAAAGGGAGCGAAGCCATTTCCGTGTATTTTACCCACACTAAGCTGGAAGATTCACTAAAGGAAATTGACAGGAATCAGGTATTTGGAATACAATACAGATATTCAAATTCAGACGGATGCACGCCTGGAAGTCCTGAATGCAGAGTTTTCGCCGAATTTTTCTTCTCGTTTTTTGCTTTGTCTTTTTCCTTTCCTTAACTCACTGGACTTTCCCTGACAAACCCTATGACCTCGTCATCAACAACAGCACCATTATCGACGCCTCCGGAAATCCCCGGTTCAAAGCGGATATCGGGCCTGAGGAAGAAAAAACCGTCGCAGAGAGGCTGGAGGATAAAATAATTTACGAACAGGTCAACGCCCATATCATCGAGAGGAAGCTTGCCTCAACCGGAGGAATTGATAAGGCCCCGAGCATATATGTCGGCTGCGCGGAAAAGTTTCCGGAGAATGAGGGAAAAAAAGGAGACTGAGGAGAAAGACCGTGATCCTGAAAAAAGAGAGCGGTATCAAAGAGGTTCCTGTCGAGGAAGAAGGGGTGGAGAGAGTCACCAGGAAAATTCTCATCGGTCCTGAGGACGGCTCTAATACTATCATCATGAGGCTATTCAAGGTATTTCCCGACGGCCACACGCCTTATCACAACCATGCCCATGAGCATGTGGTAAAAGTGGAAAAAGGAAAAGGAATTGTGGTTGATGAAAACGACCAGGAAATGGTTGTTGCTCAGGGACAGTGCCTTCTGATCGAAGGAAACCAGAGGCACCAGTTCAAAAACCCTTTCCAGGAGCCATTTGAATTTCTGTGCATCATTCTCAACCCTCAAATCAGGGAAAAGAGTGATGATTCCTTGAACACAACTCGGGATGAAGACGAAAACCAATAAAGCCATCGAGTTTCTCCTGGCCAGGGGGAACCTGCCCATTCTCTACTGGCTGAAAAAAGACATCCTGGAAGTTCCCGTGGACAGGGAACACAAGAATTTGCAGAAATTCGCGGCCCGCATAAGAATCCTGAAAAACCAGAAGCCAAACGGAGGCTGGTGCAAAAAAAAGTATGAAGGTGATCTCCGCTGGGAGAAGACCTACTACATCGTCGAAACCCTCAGGAATCTGTTAAAATTGCACAATTTCGGATGCACGCTCGAAGACGAAGAAATCCATAAGGCGGTCAATTTTCTGTTCTCGACACAGTCCAGGGATGGAGATTTTCGCGGGGCCTATCTGAATGAATATGCCCCCACCTATCATGCTCTGACTCTGGAAATCCTCTGCCTTCTCGGGCTGGACAGGGATGAAAGGACGCAAAAAGGGTTCCGCTGGCTCGTCAAAAACAGACAGGCAGATGGCGGCTGGGTGATTCCTTATCGGACGATCGACCAGCAGGAACTCAGAAAGAGGTACAATTTTGAATCTCAATCGAAACTCGACCCCATCGCTCCTGACAGAAATCAACCCTTCTCCCATCTGGTCACGGGAATGGTCCTGCGGGCCCTGGCCGCCTCTCCGACCTGGAGGAAGAGGAAAGAAACGTGGAGAGCAGGGGAGCTCCTCATGAGCCGTTTTTTCCAGCCTGATAAATACAGTGACAGAGGTCTTGCCTTATTCTGGGAAGAGGTCACCTATCCTTTCTGGGCCACCGATATTCTGAGCAGCCTGGACTCTCTCTCCCTCATCGGTTTTCCCGCCGAGCATAATAAAATCAAGAAAGCCCTGGACTGGCTGATGAGCCGGCAGACCAGGCTGGGTTACTGGGAGTCCGATTTGAACAAGTCGACCCTGGAGGATAATCTCTGGCTGACGTATGCCGTCCTCAGGGTGCTGAAGAGATTTGGATTGCTCGAGCTTTAACCATCAGCCTCGCTTCTCAGTGGATGTGTTCGATCAGACGGTCTTCAATGTCCTTCAGGATGTTGAGAAGCCGGGCCCGGATGAAAGAAAGGGACCGGTTGAGTTTTGTTCTTTCCTCCGGATTGTCATGCCAGAGGATGATATGGGAAAAAGCGCGGGTGCCGAAAAAACAATTCTTGATGTGCCTGACAAGCTTGTGCAGGGCATTTAGGTTGAATTCAGAGCCAGAGATGATATTGCAGGACTCTTCGTTGTAATGGGAAAAGACGTTGGCCCATTCCGCATTGTCTCCGCTGCGCAGCAGAACAACCAGCTCGGTCAGAACAGAAGATAGCTCTTCGATTCTCCACTTTTCAACCCTCTGCATGGCCTCTTCATGATGACAGAAAAATGAGGAAAAATCGAGAGAATTTGAAGTCTCACGAACGCACAACTCTTCGAGTGGCATTCCATTCCGGTTTTTGGGAGAATTGGCGGGAAGGAGAGATGTTTTTTATCAAAAAAATATGTCCTTTGACAGACAAAAATGTTATCATAATTTTTCTGTTCCGGACTCATGAAATACTTTCTCTGTCTCGGAAGTAACGCGGGAAACAAAGCGCGAAACCTGGCACGTGCCCTTCTCCTTCTCGAAAAGGAAGGACTCACGCGTGCCAGGGCCTCCTCTCTTTATGAAACCCAGCCTGTCGATTATCCCTCGAAGCCCTGGTTCTATAACCAGATAGTGGAGGTCGAGACAGACCTCAGCCCTTTTGATCTTCTGGCTGTAATAAAAAAAATCGAAAAAAAAATGGGCCGCAAAACGGCCGTTCCAAAAGGGCCGCGGATCATGGATATCGACATCATCCTGGCTGAGGAAACAGTCATCCGGACCGAAGAGCTGCAGATTCCCCACCCCAGGATGGAGAGGAGAAATTTTGTTCTCGCACCCCTTGCGGAAATATCCGCCGGGACCATTCATCCCCTCCTTCAGGAAAGCGTGGGAAACCTGTGGAAAAAATCCAGCGATCGCTCAATCGTCAGAAAGATCAGGACTGCACAAGAATGACCATGAGCCAGTTAACAATGAGAAGAAAATCCTCCCCTCAGAATGGGATGAAAGCCTTTTTTTACTGTTCTTCAGCAGGAAAGACCATCGCCAGCGTTGCCGTTGCCCTGGTTCTTGCGACCCAGGCATTTGCTGTTGAGGTCAGAGGACGGGTGATCAACCTCCTGGGACAACCGGTGGCCAATGCGGCAGTCAGCCACCGGGCCAGCGGAAACAGGGTTTCGGCCGATCAAAACGGCCATTTTCTTCTCAATGTTCCAGAGCAGGAAAAAGTCAGGATTGAAATCACCCACCCTGATTACTTCGATCAGGAACTCCTCATTACCGGCCAACGGCTTTCGCGGGAGATCATCATCACCCTGGTTCCCTATATCATTCAGAGAGAGGAGGTGGTGGTGACGGCCATGAGGCATCCGGAATCCTCGGCGAGCATCCCGGCGGCCGAGACGGTCATCTCTTCGGCGATCCTCCAGGAAAAGCTTGTGCCCCACATCACCGAAGGGCTGTCCGACGTGGTCGGCGTCTCGAGTATCGGTTCCGGCGGTTTTTCGCTCGTGCCCAATATCAGGGGGCTCGCCCGCCGCAGAGTGCTGCTGATGATCGACATGGCCAGGGTGACCAGCGACAGGCGCACAGGACCTAACGCCTCCTTTATCGATCCCATGGATATCGAAAGAATCGAAATTCTCAGAAGCCCTTCCTCCGTGTTTTACGGTTCCGATGCCATAGGGGGCGTTATCCACATCATGACAAAAAATCCGGGGCGGGAGCAGGGTTTAAGGGGGGATGTCAACCTGAAATACGGGACGGTCAACGAAGAGAAAAATCTCGGTTTGGCGCTCAGGGGAAGCCGAGAAAACTGGGGATTTTACCTCTCGTTCAAGGGAACCGATGCCCAGAATTACTCTTCTCCCCATCAGGAAATCCTGCAATCTCAGTTTACCCAGGGCAGTCTGCTGGGAAAAGCCGTCTATGCCACTGATGAAAGAGAATTCCAGTTGAGCTTTCTCGGAGCAAGAGGGTACGATATCGGCAAGGCGAACTCCGACAGCGCGACCAAGCCGACCTGGTATCCAGAAGAGAGCCAGAATCTCTTCCAGTTTCAGTGGGTGGAAAAAGAATTGGGAAAGGGCGGCCAGTTGTCTCTTCACGGTTATTTGAACAGCGACTCTCTGGAGACCATAAAGGAAAAATATGAGGGCACAGAAGGGTACAAACAGGAAAAATCTTACAGTGAGACGAAGGGCCTGAATTTCGGAATCCAGCTCTGTTACAGCCGGAAAATCAATGACCATTTCCGGTTGACAGGAGGAATGGATTTCTACGGACGCTCGAACGTCAGAGCCTATAACAGCTACACAGACTTTGACCCTGCCGGCCAGATCATCGATTTCTGGGAGGAATTCCCCTTTGTCCAGGGAAGCCGGAAGGATTTTGGCCTTTTTTTCTCTGTGGATTTTTCCGGCATCGAGAATTTTGACCTTGTCGGCGGAATCCGCTGGGACGACCTCAGGATGAAAGCGCTGCCCGGAGATATCCCTCCTGAGGCCAGAAGTACTCACAAAACCTGGACCGGCTTTTGCGGGGGTTCGTGGAGCATCGCCGACGAAATCATATTCTTTGCCAACCTGTCCCGGGCTTACAGAGCTCCCAGCCTGAGCGAGCTGTTTTACACCGGAATTACCGGTCGGGGATCGATCATCGCCCAGCCTGGCCTCAACCCGGAAACGAGCTTTAACCTGGACGGAGGCCTGAAATTCATCTTCAAGCGGCTGTTTGCCGGAATCTACACTTTCTATTACAAGATCGATGGTTTGATCGAACGCTACGAAATCGACCCCGTGGAAAACATCTATACCTATGGAAACGTGGACCGGGGTGTGATCCGTGGCTATGAGCTGGAGCTGGAGTATTATCCTGTTCCCAAGTGGAAGATTTTCGGGCACTACTTTTCTTTCAACGGGGAAAGTCAGGCAACGAGAGACGCTCTGAACGATGTGCCTCCTCCGCGTCTTTATCTGGGAACGCGGTTCTGGCTCAATCGTTTCTCCGTTCAGGTGAATACCACATTTCAACAGGAGAAAGCGGACCCGGGACCGGCTGAGGTTGAAATCCCGGCCTTCGCAGTGGTCAACCTCAAGGCCAGCTACCAGTTCGGCCACCGCCTCAGCCTGTATTTTGTCCTCTCCAACCTGTTCAACGTGGCGTATCTGGCAAGACCGGACCGGGAAGCGGTCGAAGAGCCGGGCAGGAACTTTCTTTTTGGCCTGAATTACCATTTTTAAACCATAGATAGGAAGGAGGGAAAGATGAAACAGTGGCATATCCTTCGCAGGCCTCTTTTTCTCTGGCTTTTTATTCTGGCCCTGAGTGCGTTCACCGCCGCTCACGGCCTGGCCTACACGCTCGAAGATATCATGAGCTATGCCTTTCCATCGAACCTGGTGGCATCTTCCAGAGGCGACCTGGTGGCGTGGGTCTTTAACCAGGAGGGAAACCGGAACATCTGGATCGCTCGATCTCCCGATTACAAAGCTTTTCAGCTTACCGGCTCGAGCGAGGACGATGGCCAGGAATTGGGGCAACTGGCCTTGAATTTCGACGGAACAGTGATGGTTTTTGTCCGTGGAGGTTCGGCTAACCGGGCCGGAGAATACCCCAATCCGACTTCCAACCCGGAAGGCGTTGAACAGGCCCTGTGGGCGGTCAATGTGGAAGGCGGCGAACCGTGGAGGCTGGGACCAGGCAGCGGGCCCCGGCCATCTCCTGCGGAAAATGTGGTGGCTTTCACTTCGAGAGGAAGCATTTTTGTGGTCTCCCTGGAGGGAACCTCCAAGCCAGAAGTGCTGTTCAAGGCCAGAGGCAGGAACGGTTCGCCTGTCTGGTCACCCGATGGCTCGAGGCTGGCCTTTGTCAGCTCGAGAGAGGATCACAGCTTCATCGGCGTATATGACCTCAAGAAGAGAATCATCACCTGGATTTCGCCCTCCGTGGACAGGGACGGGTATCCCGTCTGGTCGCCCTGCGGAAAATTCATCGCCTTCATCCGCTTTCCCGGTTCGATGGCCACTCCGACTTACAGGGTGGGTCAGGAATTCTCGCTGATGGTTGCCGATGCGGAGAGCGGTAAAGCCCGGGAAATCTGGCGCTGTCCCAACCAGACCGGCGGTTTTTCCCAGTATTATCCGGCAGAAACGCTCCGGTGGGCCGCAGACGGGCACCTTGTCTTCTACTCCGAGCACGAAAAATGGATGCGCCTTTACTCCATCTCTGTCAAGGACAGAAAAGTCATCTGTCTCACCCCTGGAGAATATGAAGTGGAGGACAGCATTCTTTCCCCGGACGGGAAAACTCTCTTCTATAATTCGAATGAAGGAAATATCGACCGCCGGCACATCTGGTCTGTCCCTGTCAGCGGAGGCAAGGCCAGGCTCCTGACACCCGGAAAGGGGATCGAATGGGCGCCGGTGTGTGCGGCTAACGGTCAAGAGCTTGTTTTTCTCTGTTCGAGCGCCTTTCAGCCCGCTGCGCCAGCCGTCATCTCCGTAAACGGGAAGAACAGGCGCCTGATCGCTCCCGCGCTCATCCCGGAAAGATTCCCGATGAAGGAGCAGGTCGAACCCGAACAGGTCATTTTGAAAGCTCCGGATGGACTCCCTGTTCACTGCCAGCTTTTCCTTCCGAAGGGAGCAAAAGCAGGGGACAAGCGTCCAGCCGTCATCTTCATGCACGGAGGACCGATTCGTCAGATGCTGCTCGGATGGCACATGCGCGGCTACTACCATAATGCCTACGCTCTCAACCAGTATCTCGCCCACAAAGGATACGTGGTCCTTTCCGTGAATTTCCGCTCAGGAATTGGCTACGGATTCGACTTCCGCACAGCTCCCAACCAGGGTCCACGGGGAGCCTCCGAGTACCAGGATATCGTGGTCGCAGGCCGCTATCTGCAGAACCGGAGCGAAGTGGACTTCAACAGGATCGGCCTCTGGGGAGGGTCTTACGGCGGATACCTCACTGCCCTTGGCCTGGCCAGGGATTCTGAGCTCTTTGCTGCCGGTGTCGACCTCCATGGGGTTCATGACTGGTCATTGAGAGGCCGGCGTCGTGACGGCGGCGGCTGGGGCATCCAGGGAGAAGACGTGATGAACGTGGCCTTCCAGTCCTCACCGGTGGCGGATGTCTATTTCTGGACCTCGCCCGTGCTGTTCATCCATGGCGATGATGACCGGAATGTCGATTTCATCCAGACCACCGACCTTGTCCAGCGTTTGAGGGAATTGGGGAAAGCCCACGTAGAGGTCCTGGTCATTCCCGATGAGGTCCACGGTTTTCTTCTCCACCGCTCATGGATTCAGGTCTTCAGGGCAGCCGCTGATTTCTTCGACCGTTTTCTTCATTCTGGAGATGGCTCTTGACCAGAAATCCGCTGGCGATCTATCTAAAAAAGTTTTTACACTAAAATGGCGCCAGAGGGCTTAACTTCCGTGTTCGGAATGGGGACGAATTATCTGCTTTTTATGCCGATTTCCATTCCATAGATAGCCTGCGACCTGAGGAAGCACAATCACGCAAATAAAGATTGATCAGAGTCTGATAAGGGATTCCAGCTTCTTTGGCCAGTTTCTTGAAATATTTCACTGTCTCCTCATCAAGCCTGATCGTTACCTGTCGTTTGAAGTACCCCGCATAGGGATTCCTTTTTCCTTTTGAAAAGTCATATTGCTTTCTCATTTTGACAACCTTTCCCAGTATTGTCTTTGCTCCAGGCGAGTCGCCTTGCGAGCAGAAATAATCCTTATAATGGCATCGCTTTCTCGATAGCAATGACAGACGACCAAGATTCGAAGTCTCAAGCTTAACCCGAGAATGATGAATCGATTCTCCTCTTGAGAATTGTCTGGATCATGGATGAGCAACGCATTTTCGTCAGAAAAGACGGTTTGTGCTTCTTTAAAAGAGATGCCGTGCTTCTTTTTATTCAAACGGTTCTTTTTCTCATCCCACTCGAAAGCAATGCCCGACATATTTACAATGTAAATATACAAAACGACTTTGTCAAGACTCTATTCACCTTGAAAATCTATCCCAAGGACTTGGACTCGCTAAAAAAGAGTGAGGAGGTTCTCTCTTCAAGAACAAAGAAGGGCGGACTTCAACCGCAATCGAAATCCGCCCTTCTTTTCGGGAGTTCTAAGAGATGAGGACACGCACCGAATTCCCGCGAATTCGGAAGGTGTCCCCCATGGAAAGAAAATTGGGGACTGTCCCCAATTTTCTCTGGCTCAATTGAAATATCCCATGAGAATGGACAGCTCAGGAGACGGCAAAATATTTATCGCTAACCCTCACAGATATGAAATCAACATGTACGAAAAAAATAAATTCGCCGGGTCTCTTAAAGGAAAAAACAAAGGCTATGAGCCCTTGATGATTACCAAGGCAAAACCTCAAGGAATCGGGATAATTTTCCCTACTGTATCCGCTTTTGAATATAGAGAAAGAGTATATGTCACATTCAAAACGCTATTGAGCCGAGAAGTCCCTAAAGTGACAACGGATACGCGGGGCTGCATATGTTTTTCATGTCCTGTATTGCGTTTGGACTAACACGCATCAAAAGGCATTCCGGAAATGCTGAATCCGGGAGGATCCGTCCGGGTTGAAAAGGACGGAGATGACATCAAAACGGCATTCCACATCCTGGAGATGGCTCTTGACCAGAAATCCGCTGGCGATCTTTCTGAGCTGTTCCTGCTTGGCTGAGGTGACGGATTCCTCCGGAGAGCCGTACTCCCTGCTTTTTCTGGTTTTGACCTCGACGAAAACCAGGGTCTTGCGGTCGAAAGCAATGATATCGATTTCTCCCCGGAACATCCGAAAGCTCTGTCCGATGATCCTGTAACCTTTCTTTTTCAGAAAACGGAGGGCAATCTCTTCTCCCGACCTTCCCAGGTCATAGGATGTTGGCTTTTCCCCTGTCAAGGCAGACTCTTGCGCTCCTCTTCAGCCCGGAGTTTTACTCCTCTTCCACCTCACTCCATCTCTGGTGTCTTCGAGAACTATTCCCTCCTGGAGGAGCTCGTCGCGGATCTTATCGGCCAGCTCATAATTTTTCTCCGCCCGGGCTCTTTCTCTAACTGTGATTTTCTCCATGATCTCCGCAGGCAAACTGTCCTCCGCTTCCCGTGGAAGAACACCCAGAACCCGGTCAAAGGAGCGGAGCAAAGCCATCAGCCTTTCAGCGTCCTGGCTGAAGATTTTTCCCCTGGCCATCAACGTGTTGACTTTTCGGATCAGCTCGAACAGCGCCCGCAGAGCCACGGAAATGTTGAGGTCATCGCTCAGCCCGGAGATAAATCCCTCTTGCGCCTTTTCCACGAGCCGCAAGACTTCCCGGTTTTCCCCTTTTTCGAACTGGCGGGTCCGCAGCTCCAAGAGAAAATCTTCAGCCCTCATGAGCGATGAAGCGGTTTGTTTGACAGCTTCGAAAGTGAAATTCAGCATCTTTCGGTAGTGGGTGGAAAGAAGGAGGAGGCGGATCACCCTGGGGTCGATATTCTTTTTCAGAAGGTCCCTCAGAGTGTACTGGTTTCCCCTGGACTTGGACATTTTCTCGCCGTCAACAATGAGATGGTGACAGTGGAGCCAGCAGTGGACGAACTTTTTCCCGAAATAGGCTTCGGATTGGGCAATTTCGTTCTCGTGATGAGGAAAGATGTTGTCCATCCCGCCGCAATGGATGTCGAAAGTCTCGCCGAGATACCTGGAGCTCATTGCCGAGCATTCGATGTGCCAGCCCGGTCGGCCCGGGCCGATCCCCGTTTCCCAGAAGGGTTCGCCCTCCTTCTTGTGCTTCCAGAGCGCGAAATCGTGGGCGCTTTCCTTCTCGTACTCGTCGGATTCCACCCTGTCTCCTGGTTTCAGGTCTTGCAGTTTGATCCTGGAGAGCCGGCCGTAAGCAGGAAATTTAGCGATGCTGTAATATATGGATCCGTCTTTTTGATAAGCATATCCCTTCTCCACGAGGCCTTCGATCATTTTGACCATGTCAGGGATGTGTTCGGTGGCCCGGGGATAATGATCGGCTCTGGCGATGTTCAGGGTATCGATGTCCTCAAAAAAGGCATCGATGTATTTTCTTGTGTATTCGTGGAGGGTCACGCCTTGAGCGTTGGCACCTTTGATCGTTTTATCGTCGACATCAGTGATGTTCATGACGTGGACGACTCTGTATCCCTGATATATCAGGAATCTTTTGAGCAGGTCTTCAAAGACGTAGGCCCGGAAATTGCCGATGTGGGCATAATCATAGACGGTCGGGCCACAGGTGTAGAGCTTCACCTCACCGTCGGTTATGGGCTGGAATGGCTCGATTTTTCCGCTGAGCGTGTTAAAAAAACGCATCATAATTTCCTATTATCAAGGATAACAATCAGATGAGTCAATACAAATGACCGTCCATGGAGACTCATGAATGCTTCTATCTGAAAAAGCGGAGATTGACCGAATGACGGAAAATATGACATAATTTCGAGTCTCCAAGGAATCATTGCTTTCATGAAAACTCTGATCGGTATCCGTCGTGAAGACAAAAATCCATGGGAAAAACGGGTGCCCTTGATCCCTTCCCATGTCCAGGAAATCGTCAGCAATCATCCTGTGGAGATCTGGCTTCAGCTGTCTCCGACCCGTATTTTTCCTGACGAGGATTACCTTCAGGTCGGGGCCAGAATCGAGGAGGACCTTTCCCCCTGTTCAATTGTTCTGGCCATAAAGGAGATTCCGCTTCATTTTTTCCGGGAAGACAAAATATATGTCTTTTTCTCTCACACCGTCAAAGGACAGCCGCACAATATGCCCATGTTAAAGAAAATGATCGACCTTCGCTGCACTTTGATCGACTACGAAAAAATCCAGAGCGAGAAAGGACAGAGACTGCTTTTTTTCGGGAGGCAGGCTGGAGAGGCGGGAATGATCGACACGCTCTGGGCTCTGGGACAGAGGCTGAATCACGAAAAAGTTGAAAATCCCTTTTCCTCCCTTCAGCAGGCGTTTAAATACCAGAGCCTCGTTGAGGCCAGGGAAGAAGTGGAAAAAGTCGGATGGAAGGTCCACGAGCAGGGGATTCCTCCTTCCCTTGTTCCTCTGGTCTGCGGATTTCTGGGCTACGGACATGTCTCCCAAGGAGCCCAGGAGATCTTCGACCTCCTTCCTCACCAGGTGCTTGAACCTGACCGGCTCCCTTCTTTTGTTGAAGAAGGCAATTATTCCTCCAGCAGGCTCTATAAGGTTGTTTTCAGGGAAGAAGACCTGGTGAAGCCGGTTGCGCCTGGAATGGAGTTCAATCTCCAGGATTATTATCAGAATCCCCACCGATATGTGCCGGTCTTCGAGTCCTATCTTCCGCACCTGACCATCCTGGTCAACTGCGTCTACTGGACGTCCAGGTATCCGAGGTTTGTCACCAAAAAGGGCCTCAAGCAGCTTTACCGGATGACTTCTCAACCCCGGTTGCGGGTTATTGGAGACATCTCCTGTGATATCGAAGGCTCCATGGAATGCACAATTCATGCCACTTCTCCTGCCAGCCCGGTATACGTTTATGACCCCATAAAAGAAAATACCAGTTATGGGGTCGCCGGCAGAGGGCCTGTGATCATGGCCATAGATAACCTTCCTGCGGAGATCCCTCTCGAATCTTCCATATATTTCAGCGGTGCGCTCAAGCCTTTCGTTCCCCTTCTGGCCAGGGCGGACTTCTCAAGGAATTTTGCGGAGTGCAACCTTTCCGAGCCTCTCAAAAAGGCTGTCATTCTCTATAAAGGGTTGTTCACGCCGGAATTCCAATACATGAAGGAATTCATAAAAAATCATCAAGGAGTGACATCATGATCAAGAAAAAAATATTGATTCTCGGGGCAGGCCTCGTGGCCAAGCCTCTGGTTCGCTATCTCCTCGACCAGCCGGGTTTTGAGGTTGAGGTTGCCAGCCGGACGGTCAGCAAGGCTGAAAAGCTCATCGATAACCACCCGAGGGGAAAAGCCAGGGAGTTGAACCTCAAAGACGAAGAAACCCTGAAAAAGGAGGTCGCCGCTGCCGACATTGTCATCAGCATGGTCCCCTATACATTCCATCCGAAGGTGGCCAATTACTGCATCAGCTTCGGCAAGCACATGGTCACTACTTCCTATGTCAGCGAAACCATGCAAAAACTGGATGAGGCTGCCCGGGAGGCAGGTGTCCTGATCCTCAACGAAGTGGGTCTGGACCCGGGAATCGACCATATGGAGGCGATGCGCATCATCCATGAAGTCAAAGAGAACGGCGGAGAAATCATGAGTTTCACCTCCTACTGCGGAGGACTGCCAGCGCCGGAAGCCAATACCAATCCCTTCGGATACAAGTTTTCCTGGAGCCCGATTGGAGTTCTCATGGCCGGAAAGAACCCGGCCCGCTATCTCAAGGATGGGAAAGAGGTGCTCATTCCTGCTGAAAATCTTTTTGACAATTATTCCATCATCCCCATCGAGGGTCTGGGTGACTTTGAGGGATATCCCAACCGGAACTCTCTTCCTTATATCGAGCTCTACGGAATTCAGTCCACGGAGGTGATGCTGCGGGGAACTCTCCGCAATATCGGATGGTGTCCGACCATGAAAAAAATCGTCGATTTAGGGCTGCTGAGCGAAGAAGTGCAGGAGTGGGCGGAGGGTTTCACCTTCAGGGATTTCCTCCTGCATCTGATGAAACGTCCCGGAGAGAAAGACGTCATGAAAGCGCTGAGCGCGCATTTGCATATCGCTGAAGACTCAGAGATAATCCGCAGGCTGGAATGGCTCGGGCTAATGAGCGTTGAGCCCCTGCCGATGAGCAAAGGCTCAGCCCTGGATATTCTCGGGGCCAGGATGATGGAAAAGCTCCAGTACGAGGAAGGAGAGAGGGACATGATCATCCTCCAGCATCAATTCATCGCGAGTTATCCTGGCGGAAAAAAAGAAAAAATCACCTCCACCCTGATCGACTATGGCATCCCTCATGGTGATACCTCGATGGCCCGGACAGTCGGACTTCCGGCCGCCATTGCGACCAGGCTCATCGGCGAGGAAAAAATTGACCTGATTGGAGTTCACATCCCCACTCTGCCTCAAATCTATCTGCCCAGCCTCTCGGAATTAAAAACAATGGGAATTGCCTTCACGGAGAAAAAAGAAAGCCTTTAAGGTTGACAAAATCCTCGAGCCCGCCTATTTTTTCTCTTAGAGGGAGGATGAATTGATACGAAAACCCGCTGTCGGAGGCTATTTTTATCCCGGTCGTGAGAAGGAACTCAGGGAGATGGTCAAGAGAATGGTCATCTCCGGAGGAAAAAAAGAGAAAGCGTTGGCCATTGTTTCTCCCCATGCTGGATTTGAATATTCGGGTTCTGTTGCTGGCGCTGTTTTCTCTTCGGCCAAACTCCCGGAGAGGTTTGTCATCCTGGGGCCAAGCCACCGACCGATCCGGTCCCTGTTTGCGATAATGGCAGAGGGAGACTGGGAAACGCCATTGGGACGGATCAAGGTCGATTCTCCGCTGGCTGAACAGGTCATGCGCCATTGTGCGCAGGTTGAAGTCGATGAGGTGGCTCATCTCCAAGAGCATTCCCTCGAAGTGCAGCTTCCCTTTATCCAGTTCTTCAAAAAAGACTTCTCGATCGTGCCCATCTGCGTTTCCATCACAGCGAGCTTCGAAGACCTGCAGGAGCTCGGAAAGTCCATCTCCAGGGGAATCCAGGAGATCAGCCAAGAAGTGATGGTCGTTGCCAGCACCGATATGAGCCATTATGTCAGCCAGGAAGTGGCTGAGAAAAAGGATTTTTTGGCCATCGAGAAGGTGCTCAAGCTTGATGCCGAAGGGCTTTATGACGTGGTAACGAGAGAGGATATCAGCATGTGCGGCTACCAGCCAACAGTCACAGCCATCGTGGCGGCAAAAGACCTGGGGGCCAAAAAGGCGACCCTCATCAAATACCAGACTTCAGGGGACAGGACCGGTAACTATCATGAAGTTGTCGGCTACGCCGGGATAAGGATTTCCTGAACTTTTTATCTGAGATAAGACGTTTCTTGGGACAGAAGCGGAAATCCCTCGTTTGCCGTCCTGGCTTTTAATCTGAATTTTCAGCCGGAAAAAGGGAGCATCCGGCATTGAATCGATGACCCGTGTCTCCTCTCGGCCGGGATGAGCTTGCACGGGAATACGGGAATAATTGTCAAATCATTGAAAAATAAACAGGTTGCGGGAAAATCGGGTCTGGACTTAAGATCAGAAGAACTCCTGCGGAAAATTGACAAATTTTAATGTTTAATGCTATAAAATTCCTGGAGTTTCAAGATGGGAAAGGCTTTTTTAAGGGAAAAAGATAAAGTTATCCTCAACTTGATCATCGAAAACTACCTCAGGGCTGGAAAACCCATCAGCTCCGGGTTGATCGCTCAGAAAAGTCCTCTGCATGTTTCGCCGGCAACAGTGAGAAACATCATGACCAAGCTTGAAGGTCACAGCCTTCTTTTTCAACCCCACACTTCTGCGGGACGCATTCCCACCGATAAAGGACTGAGATTCTATGTGAGCAGCCTGCTTGAGGAAGCCCTTCTTCCTGATGAACAGATTAACCTTTTGACCAGCGAATTATCCATCAATGAACATGACTTCAATGCCATTCTCAACAAAGTGACCAGGATTCTGGCCGAGCATTCCGGTAATCTGGGCTTTGTTCTTTCTCCCCGGATTTCCCGTATTCGTTTTCGCCATGTTCGCTTCGTCAAAATCGCGGAATCCAAGGCGATGATCATTCTCGTCTCTTCGTCGAATTTTGTTCTTAAGGAGGTCTTTCAGACCAATACCTATTTCACCCAGATCGAGCTGGATAAAGCCTCTCAGTACATCAACCATAATTTTAGAGGAAAAAATTTGTTTTATGTCCGCGAATACCTCCTCAAAGAACTGCCCAAATACAGGTTGAGGTACGAAGACATCCTCGATAAACTGATCAACCTGATCAAAGCTTACATCAGCAAAGAAGAAAACGAAAGCCAGATCTTTCTTCAAGGCACGCCCAAGCTCCTGGAGAAACATGACCTCTTTGACATGGAAAAGCTCAAATCGCTGTTTGAAAACTTCGAAGAAAAAGCCAAGCTGGCAAAACTCCTTTCCGACTTTATCAGCCTGGACAGGGTCAAAGTTCTCATCGGCTCCGAATCGAACATCCCGGACATATCCGACTGTTCACTGGTCCTCTCCCACTACGGATACCACAGCCAGATTCTGGGCTCCCTGGGTATCATCGGGCCCAAGAGGATCCCGTATAAACAAATCATTCCCCTGGTGGACAGCATGGCCAACAGGTTGAGCCAGACCATCAGTATGGATTCCCAGGAGGAAAAATGGCAGAAAAATCTCAACTGACGTCTGACCAGATTTCGGAAAATAAAGAAGAACATGAAAAAAAAACAGGAGATAAATTGCAGCAGGAAGCAGAAGAGGAGAAGAAGGAAAAACAGAAAGACAGAATCAAAGCGCTAAAAGAAAGAATGAAGAAGCGCGACGCGCAAATCAAGTTTCTCAAGAAACAACTCGATACCTATAAAGATCAGTACCTGAGAAAACTGGCGGATATGGAAAACCTGAGAAAAAGACTGGAGCGGGAAAAAACAGAATTCTATCAATATGCCCTTTCCGAATTCCTCAAGGAGCTGTTCAATATCCTCGACAATTTTGAAAGAGCGCTCCAGAGCGAGGACCAGGGAAACGGCAAGAGCTTTCGCGAAGGGATGGAGATGATTTATCGCCAGTCCAGGGATCTCCTGATGAAGCAGGGAGTTACTCCGATTGAGGCCGAAGGGAAAAAGTTCGACCCTCATTTCCATCAGGCGTTCATCATCGAGGAATCCGATGATGTCGAGGAGCCGGAAATCATCGAGGAGCTCCAGAAAGGATATATTCTTCACAATCGGCTTATTCGTCCTTCTCTGGTCAAGGTGGCTGTTCCCAAAAAAGGCAAGTGAAGATGGCTCATGCGATCGGGATCGACCTGGGGACAACCTTTTCCTGCGTGGCTTTTCTCGAAGGGATGAAGCCGAAAGTCATTCCCAATCTCGAAGGCCAGTGGACGACACCTTCTGTGGTCAATTTTACCAGCACGGGACAGAAGCTGGTCGGAAATCTGGCCGTCAGACAGGCCGTGGCCAACCCTGACAATACTATCTTTGCCATCAAGAGGATCATCGGGAAAAAATTCAATTCCGAAGAGGTCCAGGAGACAAGAAAAAGGATGTGCTACAAGCTGGCGGAAGCAGAGAACGGAGACGTGATGGTGGTCATCGACTCGGAGATGGTCAGCCCACAGGAAATCTCCGCCACCATTCTTTCCTATATGAAGAAGTGCGCCGAAGCGTACTTCGGAGAAGAAGTCACTGAAGCCGTGATTACCGTTCCTGCCAACTTCGACGATCACCAGAGAAAGGCTACCAAGGATGCGGCAGAGATTGCGGGTCTTGAGGTCCTGCGCATCATTAACGAACCGACATCGGCATGCCTGGCTTATGGAATCGACAGGAAGAAAAATGCGAAGGTGGCTATCTATGACCTTGGAGGGGGGACTTTCGATATCACCCTGATGGAAGTCAATGAAGGGGTCTTCCATGTCCTGGCCACCAACGGATGTTCCTATCTCGGAGGAGAGGACATTGATGATCGTATCGCCTGCTGGATTATCGAGGAGTTCAAGAACGAAACAAACATCGACCTGTCCACCGACAAACTGGCCCGTCACCGGATTAAGGAATCCTCTGAAAGGGTGAAACGCTCGCTTTCCTTCACATTTGAAAGCAAGATAAGCATCCCCTTTATCGCTTCTGACGGAGCCCATCCCCAGCACATCAAAACAGCTCTGGCCAGAAAAGAGCTGGAAGCCCTGGCCAAAGACCTGATTGAAAAGACTTACCTCTACATCGATCAGGCTCTCCAGGCAAGCAAGCTCAAAACAGAAGATATCGATGAGGTGATTCTGGTCGGCGGACAGACCCGGATGCCGCTGGTCAAGGAGATGATTGCCGAGTATTTCGGGAAACAACCGATCGAGAGCATCAACCCGGATGAGATCGTGGCTCAGGGTGCGGCGGTCCAGTCCGGAATCATCAAAGGGCAAACCCTGGATGCTCTTCTCCTTCTCGATGTCACGCCGCTCTCTCTGGGGATTGAGACGGAGAATGATACGTTCAACAGGATCATCGAGAGAAACGCAACCATTCCCACCCGCATGACCAGAGCTTTTACAACGGTCCGGCACAATCAGACGAGAGTCCAGATCCACGTCCTCCAGGGGGAGAACGACAAAGCCTCTGAGAACATTTCCCTGGCTAAGTTTGACCTGGTCGGGATCCATCCGGCACCGGCCGGATTTCCCCAGATTGACGTGACTTTTGAGATCGACGCCAACGGAATCGTCAAAGTTTCAGCCAAGGATGCGGACTCTGGAATGGTGCGGAAAGTGGAGGTAAAGCCATCTTCTGGCCTCAGCCAGAAAGAAATGGACAAAATCATCGACAGAACCCGGGGGGAAGAGCTGCCAGGAGAATGGGAAGAAGGGGAGCAGGAGGGAGGGGAGGACGAGGAAGAGCTTGAAGAATCAATCGAAGAGGAAGAAGACAGGGAAGAATGACCAGAAAAGATTATTATGAGATATTAGGAATTCAACAACACGCGACCGCAGAAGATATCAAGAAAGCTTACCGCCAGATGGCGCTCAAGTATCATCCGGACCGCAATCCGGGAAACAAGGAGGCCGAGGAGAAGTTCAAAGAAGCTGCAGAAGCCTACAGCGTCCTCATCAACCCGGAAAAACGCTCGGTCTACGACCGATTCGGTTATGAGGGATTGAGAGGAGAAGGATTCAGCGGTTTTTCCGGGTTCAATTCCACGATATTCGAAGATTTTGAGGACATCCTCGGGAATTTCTTTAGTTTTGGCTTCGGGGATTTCTTCGGTACCCGCCATCAAACGAGAGATCACTATCCTCAGAGAGGAAGAGACCTGGCTTTAGAATACGAAATCACCCTGGAAGAGGCGGCATTCGGGGTGAACAAAGATATCAGGCTCAATCGCATCGAGCTCTGTCCTGTCTGCCACGGTTCGAAAATGCGACCGGGAACGGAGAAGACCGTCTGCAAGCATTGTCAGGGGAGGGGACAGCTTCGTTTCCAGCAGGGCTTCTTTGTGGTCTCCCGCACATGCTCTCACTGCAGAGGAAGCGGTGAAGTGATCAGCGCTCCCTGCTCAGAGTGCAGGGGGACGGGCAAGGTCAGACAGAAGAGGAAACTGACCGTGCGGATTCCGGCGGGTGTCGATGATGGGACCAGACTTCGTATAGAGGGAGAAGGAGAAGCCGGAGACAGGGGAACTCTGCAAGGGGACCTCTATGTGGTCATTCGGGCCAAGGAGCACGACCGTTTCCGGAGAGAGGGCAATGACCTTTACACGGAGATTTCTATTCCCTTTACCCAGGCTGCTCTGGGGACACGGGTGGAAGTGCAGACTCTCGAGAATGAGGAAATCCTGAACATTCCGCCAGGAACACAGCCGGGAGAGGTGTTCAAGATCAAGGGCAGGGGAATTAAAGACCTCCAGAGCCACCGGAAGGGCGATCTGTGGGTGAAAGTGAACGTTGATATCCCCGCGGATTTAACCAATGAGCAGAGAGAACTGCTTCGCCAGTTTGCAGAGTCCCGCGGAGAGGACAAGGGGCTCAAAAAGAAAGTCTTGAAACGGAAAGTCAAGGACTTATTTCATTAGAGAAAAGTTGACTTCAAATCGCTTCTCGATCAGGAAAAACGACCTTCGTTCTTCCACTGTTCGTCTCTCCAGGGCCGAGCATCACCATCTGAGCCGGGTAGCCAGGATCAAACTGAACGAGAAAGTCTGGCTGTTTGACGAAGACGGAACAAATTATCTGGCCAGAGTTGATGAAATCGGCAAGCATGAGACCCGCCTGGTCATCGTGGAGAAAAGGGCGAAACACGAACCACGCGTCCGGATAATCCTTGCCCAGGCGCTTCTCAAATCAAATAAGATGGAAAACCTCATCCAGAAATCCACAGAACTGGGGGTGGCTGCGATCATTCCTGTCACCAGCGCCCGGACAATCGTCAGAATCGGGGACAGAGCCGTCAAAAAGGTGGAAAGATGGCAAGGAATCGCCAGGGAAGCCGCCAAGCAGGACCCGCTGTGCTTTGCCCCTCTGATCCTGCCTCCGATAAATCTTAAGGATCTGGCGAGAGATCGGAACGAAGACAGAAAGCTCCTTCTCAGTGAAAGAAAAGAAAAATACCTGAAAGAGATACTCCTCGAGCCCAAAACATCCCGGGAGCTCCCTTCTTCTCTTCAGATTCTTATCGGCCCGGAAGGCGGCTGGACAGAACAAGAAGAAGAACTGATTCTTCGCAGCAGCTATGAAGCCGTGAGCCTGGGAAGACGAATCCTGAGAGCCGAGACAGCCACAATAAGCTGCCTGGCCATGGTCTCTCATTTCTGGAATTCGTGAAATGTTCCTTCAAGGTCAGAAAGTCGGTAAATACCAGATTCTCCGTTCGGTGGGGAGCGGCGGGTTCGGTTCCGTTTTTCTGGCCAAAGATACCTGGCTCAACATCAAAGTGGCGATCAAGGTCCCCCACAAACAGTCTCTCGAGCTCTTCAAGCTGTTGAAGGAGCCGAGGCTGCAGGCAGCGTTGAATCATCCCAACATTGTCCGCATGATTTCTGCGGAGAAGGAAAACAGGGTTTTTTTCATGGTCATGGAGTATGTTAAAGGGAAAACCCTCGAGAAAATTATCGAAAAAGAGAGGGTGCTGGACCTGCTCCAGGCGATCGATTACATCACTCAAATTTGCTACGGCGTGGACCACGCCCACAAAAGTAAAATCGTCCACCGTGACCTCCGTCCTTCCAATGTCATCATCTCTGAAGAAGGGACAGCCAAAATCACGGATTTCGGCACATCTGTCTGGTTGAACAACATCCCTTATGCCTCGACGAGAATCGGGTCTCCTCCTTATATGGCTCCCGAGCAGTTTCTGGGCAAGGCGACTTTCGGCTCGGACATCTATTCTCTGGGGTGCATCTTCTACGAAATGCTCATCGGTGAACCGCCCATCGTTGACCCTGATCCCTTCAAGATTCTGGAACAGGCCAAGGGCGGAAAGGTTAAGCCTCCCCGGGTGAGAAATGCCGTGATTCCCAAGGAAATCGATGAGGTCATCATGAAGTGCCTCTCGGTCAAAGTGGAAGAGAGGTTTCAGAGGCCTTCCGAGATCATCAGGCGCCTGGCTGCCTTCAAGGGAAAGGATGCAAAGAAATCGGAAATCGAGGACATCATGGGCCGCATCCGCGCCAGGGAGAGAGCCATGACTTCTCCTTGCTGGAACTGCCGGCGTCCTTTGCCCTACAAAGCCAAAATCTGTCCTTACTGTGGAGAGCCGGTTTGAGAGAGATGCGGCGGTTGACTTCATCGGGGGATTAGGATAAGATGACATGCCGGTTTGGTCTTTTGATACATCTCTCAGAATTCATCTTCGCACCTCAAAAGGAGTCATGAGTGAGTCCATTCAATGAAAATGGTTTGGTATGGATGAATGGAAAGCTTGTTCCCTGGAAAAAGGCCAACGTTCATATCGCTTCCCACGTCATCCACTACGGCACCGCTCTTTTCGAAGGGTTTCGGACGTACCAGACAGCAAAAGGAAGCGTCATCTTCCGGCTCGACGCTCATATCCGGAGGCTTTACAATTCATGCAAAATGTACCGGATGGATGTTCCCTATACCCAGGAGGAATTTCAGGCCGCGGTCATCGAGACGATCAAGGCCAACAAACTCAAGGCATGCTACATCAGGCCGATTATCTACAGAGGATACGCCACCCTCGGAGTCGATCCTTTCCCCAATCCCGTGGACTGTGCCATTCTTGTCTGGGAATGGGGCCAGTACCTGGGTGATGAAGCGCTGGAGAAGGGCGTGGATGTGAAGGTTTCCACCTGGCAGAGAATGGCACCCAATACATTCCCCGCCCTGGCCAAATCAGGGGCAAACTACATGAACTCCCAGCTGATCAAAATGGAAGCGATTCTCGAGGGATACGCGGAGGGAATTGCCCTGAATGTCAGGGGGCACATCTCTGAAGGCAGCGGAGAAAACATTTTTCTGGTGATCGAGGGCAGAATTCATACCCCGCCCCTGTCTTCATCCATCCTGCCGGGGATCACCCGGGACACCGTCATCTGTCTAGCCAAGGAGATGGCTATTCCTTGTGTCGAGGAAACGATTCCGCGGGAGATGCTTTACATCGCCGACGAGGTCTTTTTCACCGGCTCTGCCGCTGAAATCACTCCCATCCGCTCCATCGACAGGATCCTGATCGGAAGCGGCAGAAGAGGGCCGATCACCAAAAAAATCCAGGATGAGTTTTTCTCCTATATCAACGGAAAAAGAGAAGACACATACCATTGGCTCACAGCTATCAAATAAACCTGAGGGAGAAGGAATCATGAAGATTGACGATCTTTTGAAAATCGCGATCGAGAGCGACGCTTCCGATCTTCATCTGAAGCCAGGAAACCATCCCATCCTGCGCGTCAACGGCATTTTGAAGGCCATAACCAGCTACCCCCGGCTAAAAGCCGAGAACACCAGGGAGCTGGCCGAGCAGATCATGACCGGGCACCAGAAAAGCCTTCTGGAAGAGGATCTGGACCTGGACCTGGCTTACAGCTTCGCTGGTTTCGGAAGATTCAGAGGGAACATCTATCACCAGCGGGGATCGCTGGCCATCGCCCTGCGCATCATTCCCCTGGAGCCCAAATCAATCAAGGATCTGAGACTGCCGGAATCGCTGGAAATGATCTCTCTGGAACAGAGGGGGCTTGTGCTCTGCACCGGGACAACGGGCAGCGGCAAGACGACCACCCTGGCCGCGATGATCGATTTTGTGAACTCCCAGCGCACGGAGAACATCGTCACCATCGAGGATCCAATCGAATATCTTCACCGAGATAAAAAATCCACTGTCTGTCAAAGAGAAGTAGGAGTGGATGTGAAGAATTTTTCCAGGGGCCTCAGGGCAGCCCTGCGGGAAGACCCGGACATTATTCTGGTCGGCGAGATGAGAGACAAGGACACCATCGAAACCGCCATCGTGGCAGCCGAAACAGGCCACCTCGTCATGAGCACACTCCACACCCTGGATGCGGTGGAAACGATCAACCGGGTCGTCTCTGTCTTCCCTCCTCACAGCCAGAAGCAGGTCCGATTCCAGCTGGCCAGCATCCTCAAGGCTGTCATTTCGATGCGGCTCATCCCGGAAAAGGGCGGGAAAGGAAGGGTGCCTGCCGTCGAGGTGATGATCAACACGCCCTACATCCAAGAATGCATCATCAAAAAGGAGAAGACCTCCCTTATCAAGGATGCAATCGAAGCCGGAGTTTCCCAGTACGGAATGCAGACCTTTGACCAGTCCATCTATCATCTCTACAAGAACGACTTCATCTCCTATGAGCAGGGCCTGAGGTACTCATCAAGCCCGAATGACTTCAAGCTGAGAGTAGCCGGCATACAGTCTTCCGCTGACGTTTCTCTGGAGGAAATGGAAAGAAGCATGCCGAAAATTGAGAGGGATGAATAACGTTCTCGATGAAGTCTCAGGAAATCAGAGAGGCCTTTTTAGACTTTTTTTCCGGAAAAGGCCATAAAATCGTCAAGAGTTCCTCCCTCCTTCCCAAGGACGACCCGACCATCCTCTTCACCAATGCGGGCATGAATCAGTTCAAAAATGTCTTCCTGGGTCTGGAGAAGAGGACCTACAGGCGTGCCGCCTCTGTCCAGAAATGCCTGCGGGTGAGCGGGAAGCACAACGACCTCAAGCAGGTGGGGAAGACCAACAAGCACCATACCTTCTTCGAGATGCTGGGGAATTTCTCCTTCGGCGATTATTTCAAGAAAGAGGCTATCGTATTTGCCTGGGAGCTCATCGTCGACGTCTTCCGGCTTAGCAAGGAGCGCATTTATGCCACCGTCTATGTGGACGACGAAGAAGCCTTTCGGGTCTGGAATGAAACCATCGGCGTGCCATCAGAGAGAATCTTCCGTTTTGGAAAAGAGGACAATTACTGGTCGATGGGAGAGACAGGTCCCTGCGGCCCCTGCTCGGAGATCCATTATGACCTGGGCGCGGACGTTGAGCCGGGCGAGCCTCAGGCCTTGATCGAGAAGGGGAGTGACCGATTTATGGAGCTGTGGAACCTGGTCTTCATGCAGTATGATCAGGATGGTCAAGGCCGCCTCCGTCCCCTTCCTTCACCGTCTATCGACACAGGAATGGGCCTTGAGCGCCTAACGGTTGCCCTCCAGGGGAAAAAGAGCAACTTTGATACGGATTTATTTTCCCCTCTGATCGAGGCCATCTGCGAGATGAGCCAAAGAGAGTATCCGGCTCACGATGAGGACGATTCTGCGGTTCGCATCATCGCTGACCACATCCGGGCTGTCACATTTTTGATCGCCGACGGCATCGTGCCCGCTAACGAGGGACGGGGTTACGTGCTCCGGAGGCTCATCCGCCTGGCCTTCCGGAAGGGAAACGCCATCGGCATCGAAGAGCCTTTTCTCTACAGGCTGGTGGGTGTTGTCTGTGATATCATGAAAGATGCCTATCCGGAGCTCATCCCCTCTGCCCATTACATCTCCAGAGTCTGCCGGTCCGAAGAAAGCCGCTTCTCTCTGACTCTCAGTTCCGGATTGCGAACTTTTGAGCACTACATCGAAGAAACGCAAAAAAAAGGGAGAAAGGTGCTTGCGGGGGATAGGGTTTTCAAGCTGTATGATACTTACGGCTTCCCGCTTGACCTCTCCATGGAGCTGGCTGAAGAGAAGGGAATGACTCTCGATGAGAAGGGTTTCGAGCGCGAACTGGAGAAGCAGCGGGAACGGGCCCGCCTGTCCTGGACAGGAGAGGAAAGGCAGAAAAGCAGAAAAATCTATGAAAAGTTCAAAGACCTGCGCATCCGGTTCGTGGGTTACGACCAGGATAAGGTAACAGAGGCAAAAATCATAGCCCTCATCAAGAATGGAGGAGAGATCCGGGAACTCGGGGAGGGGGACAGGGGAGAGGTATTTCTCGACCAAACCCCCTTTTATGCGGAAGCTGGCGGCCAGAGCGGGGATTCGGGAATCCTGAAAAATCCTCATTTCTCGGCAATCGTCGAGAATGCCCTTCATCCCGCGCCAGAGCTCATCGCCCACAGGGTAAAAGTCATTTCCGGAAGAATAAAGCCGGGCGACCTGGTGGAAGCCGCCATCGATGTTCCACGGCGTCAGGCTATCCGCAATAACCACACCACCACCCATCTCCTCCATGCCTCTTTAAGAGCGATCCTGGGCGACCATGTCAAACAGGCCGGCTCGCTCGTCGAAGCTTCACGGTTCCGCTTCGACTTCACCCATTTTGCTCCGTTGACTGAAGCTGAGCGGCATCGGATTGAAGCCCTGGTCAACGAAAAAATCAGGCAAAATATCGAGGTTAAAACCAGGATTACCACTATAGATGAGGGTCTCAAAGAAGGAGCCATAGCCATCTTCGAGGAAAAATACGGTGAGAAGGTGCGAATGGTGACAATCGGCGATTTCAGCAAGGAGCTCTGCGGCGGCGTTCATGTCCCTTCCACGGGTCAGATCGGCCTGTTCATGATCATTTCAGAGTCCAGTATTGCCGCAGGAATGCGCAGGATCGAGGCTGTGACCGGGGAAGAAGCCCTGAAGCATGTCCAGGAAACAGAAGCGCTTCTTCAGGAAGTCCAGAAGGCTTTTCACTCGCCGCGCCACGAGCTTCTGGCTCACATCAAAAGCCTCAAGGAATCGCTGAAGGAAAAAGAAAAAGAGGTCAAGAGCCTGAGGCAGAGGATGGCCCGGCTGGAGTTCAAAACAGAAGAAGTCAGGAACATCAAGGGAGTATCGGTTCTCATCCAGTCGGTCACGGGCCTGAATGACACAGAGCTCCGGGAGCTGGCCGATTCCCTCAAACAGAAGATCGGGTCAGGAATCGTCATCCTCGGTTCCGCCTCTGAAAATAAAGTGTTTCTGGTCGCGGCGGTGACCAACGACCTCACCGACCGCATCAAAGCCGATGAGCTGATCAGGGAAGTGGCTTCTCTTATCGGCGGCGGGGGGGGTGGACGTGCCGATTTCGCCCAGGCCGGTGGAAACAGGCCGGAGCAACTAAAGCAGATTCTGGAGAAGAGCAGTTCCATCGTGGAAAAGATGCTCTGAAAAATCAGAGAATCGTTTCCTGCCGGTTTCCCGGGCCAGAATTCACCCGACAAATCACCCCGAAAGAGGATTGAATATTCCCCTGTATTCAGTCATCATATCCGCTCTGATGAAGGAAAAAAAGAACCAGAGGGCTTTCGCCACTGTTTTTCTGCTTGCTGTGGCCTTCCTCACGGCAAGGCCTGAGCTGCAAGCCTCATCTGCGGATGAGGAAAAATACGGCGCGATTGTCAAGCAGGTTGCCGCAAATCATGGCATCGACCCTTCACTGGTTCATTCCATTATCCGCACGGAATCCGACTTTAATCCCTGGGCTGTCTCCAGCAAAGGAGCGGCGGGCCTCATGCAGCTCATGCCTGAGACGGCCCGAAGTTACGGAGTCAGAAACCTCTTCGATCCCCACGAGAACATTAAAGGCGGAGTCATGTACCTCAGGGATCTGATGAGAGTCTTCGACAGCCGAACCGACCTGGTTCTGGCAGCCTACAATGCTGGCCTGACCGCTGTACAAAAGTATGGAGGAATCCCTCCCTATCCAGAGACGATTCGCTTCGTCGAGAAAGTGATGACCAATTATCCCCGGTCCACTATTTCGCCCGGTCGAAAAATTTACAAATTCCGCGATAGCTCAGGCCGGGTGGTCTTTACCAACAACCCCTTCCTGGTCACCCAGGCAGACGCAGCAAGGAACGACAACCCGCAGTGAGAAGTGACCAGATTCGGTTTGTTTATCTTGGCTGACCTTTGACCAGAATGTTGTGAGGGATGATCTCGAAGGTCGCTGGAAGCTTGCCGATCTGCTCTCCGTCAACCTCGATCAGAACATCCTCGCCTTCATCGGCGGCCGAAGCCTCAACCGTTGTTCCCCGAATCAAGGATATTTTGGGGTGGCCGAGGTGGGTTCCGGCGTAGATTTTCCAGACGTTCCTGAAGAATTCCAGCATTTTCATCCCCTTCACCAGCACCACATCGAACAAGCCGTCATCCAGCTTCGCATAAGGAGCGATCTTCATGCCCTTGCCGAAAATCCTTCCATTGGAGACCGTTCCCACCAGGTACTCATCAAGCGGAAGATCCTCGCTGTCGATTTTGATTTTCAATCTCTTGTTTTTGTAAGCGATAAAGGTGGATATCAGGCATTTCAAATAAGAGGATGCCTTGCGCTCCATTCGGTTTTCATTCATTCTGCGGACGACCTCTCCGCCAATCCCGAAATCAGAGACATTGAGGAAATACCGCTCTTCGTCCTCGTTGGCATGGTTTTTATACCTGACGCGTCCGGTATCGATCAAGCAGGAAGGGGCTTGGGTGATCATTTTCAGAGAGCTTTTCAGCCCAAGAGGAATGTTCAGGCTCCTTGTGAAGTCGCATCCTGTTCCGGAGGGAACGATGCCCAGCGAGGCCTTGGGATTGATGATTTTTTTGTCCTCATAGAATCCGTTGGCAATTTCGTTGATTGTGCCGTCTCCACCGACGCCAACGATCAGCTCTATGCCCTCTTTGAGGGCGAGCCGCGAGATTTCCATGGCCTGGAGAGGCTTTTCCGTGAATTCATACTTGAATTCCTTCAGGAAGCTTTTCAAGCCTTCCTTGATCTGGTTCCAGCGTTTTCGCGTCCGGCCTCTGTTGGATTCAGGATTGATGATCACCTGTATTTTCAGAGCCATATGAGTCTCCCGGAGGAGTCAGAGGGGCCTTCTTGCCGAAAAGAGAGATTCCGAGTATGCCGCCCAGCGCTCCAAACGCGGCAAAGATGAGGGCTGAAACGAAAAGACCCAGGATATAATAGGGGACTGAGATTTCAAACGCACGGCCTTCGATCAGACCTTCAAAACCGGGCGGCATCTCCTGGGTCCATTGGGCCGCCTTGTCCACCATTCTCTGGTAAAATTCCCGGTAAAAGGGCCGAAAAGCAATCTCAAGAAAGGTTCGCACCGCCACCGCAATAATTCCGGTGAAGACACCAACGATGACTCCATCGCTGGGAGTAAGGACTGCGGGCGAATCTTTGACCATGAGATAGGTGGCGAGCATCGCTCCTCCGATCACCCACAGACAGCAGAGACAGTTCAAAAACGGGATGCCAGAGAGGACTCCTGCTGCAATTCCACCGATTAAGGCCGGGGTGAGCATGGCGGCTTTTTGATTATTCATCAGGCTTTCTTTACACTTTTTTTCTATTCTATTGTTTTTTTTTCTCTAAATGCAAGACATATTTTTGATGCTAATACAAACGAAATTAATAATGTTACATTTCCCGTCATTCCTGCGAAGCCTGCTCCCTGCGGAGGCAGGGAGCGGGAATCCCGTCTTTTTGCCTTTTGAGATTCCTTCTTTCGCAGGAATGACGGTTTTTAATGCCGCAATATATGTAAAGAAGCGTTAGAC
>CAYZDV010000010.1:0-29167 GCA_964477275.1 uncultured Eubacteriales bacterium | reverse complement strand
GCAGGCCTTGGTGCAGGAGTTGCAGGAGACGCATCGGAAAACTTCCGGGTAAAGTTTCTGGATGGTGCTCACGTTGGGCTGGAGCTTTTGGATATCGTAGATAGGCTTCTGACTGGGGATAGCCGGCAGTTGAGCGAGCCACATGCCTTCCCTGACCAGAGTGGTGCAGGCCAGACCGGTGTAGATTTTGTAGTCGCCGGGAAGGCGGTAGACCGTGGCGCAGGCACCGCAGAAGCCTTCCCGGCAGCCAGCACCTCTTTTAATCTGATAACCGGCATACTCGATAGCACCCATGATGGTGGCATCTGCGGGCACATTGTGGGCTTTGCCCATGATGAACACTGTCGCCATCTCTTTGGTGACGCTCTTCGTTTCCTTTTTTGGCCGCCTGGCCGTGCTTTTTTCCGGCTTCTTTGCTGCTTTTTTTTGAATTGCCATCGAGACTCTCCTTCTATTATGACCGCAATAAATAAAGTGACAACGTATCCGCGGCGCTGAGGCTGCCTCGGCGTCGCATATGTTTTGTCACATCCTGTATTGCGTTTTTTCTAATATTCCTGAGGCAGATTTTTCAGCTCTGCCCACGAGTAGACGGGTCCGTCCTTGCAGACATAATGCATGCCGATGTTGCACCTCCCGCATTTTCCGATTCCGCATTTCATCTTGTTTTCCACCGTGGTGAAGATCTGCTCATCCTCGAATCCCAGGGCTTTCAGGTTCTGGATGACGAATTTGATCATGATCGGCGGTCCGCAGGTCACGGTGACGGCATTTTTTGGGGAGGGTTTGACCTCCAGTACATTCAGGGGAACAAAACCGACAAACTCTTTCCAGTCAGGCTCCTCGACATCCACCGAGAGACGGACTTTCATCTGCGCCTTCAACTCTTCCAGCTCTTCTTTGAAAACCAGGTCTCTGGACGTCCTCGCTCCATAAATGAGCATCAGATCTCCGTAATCTTCTTTTTTTCCCAGCGCGGTGTGGAGGACAGACCAGATGGGAGCAAGGCCGATACCTCCGCCGATAAAGACCAGGCTTTTTCCTTTCCACTCCTCGATGGGAAAGCCATTCCCGTACGGGCCCCTGATTCCGATGACATCGCCGGCCTCCATCTCGTGGAGTGCAGAGGTCACCCGCCCCATCTTCAAAACGCTGAACTGGAGGTAGTCGGCGATGAGAGGGGTGGAGGAGATGGAGATCATCGATTCCCCTTTTCCGAAAACGGACAGCATGGCACACTGCCCGCAATTGAAAGAGAAACGGCCGCCGTTGAGGAATTGCGTGCGAAAAGTTTTGATTGGCCTGGCTCCGCTGACCTCCTCTTTGATGTGGGTGATTCTGGCCAGCCGGGGAATGTAGGTATTAGGCGTCGCGTGTCTCATGCTCTATCACCTTATCCAGGACTTCAATGATGTCGATTCCCACCGGGCATTTGGAGATGCACCGGCCGCAGCCCGTGCACTGATAGGTCTTGTAGCGCTCGACGAAATACTGGAATTTATGCATGATTCTCTGCCGCAGCCGCGAAGCCTTATCCGGCCTGGGATTGTGTCCGGAGGAATGCATGGTGAAATCCGGGAACTGGCAGTTGTCCCAGGTGCGCACCCGCTTCCCTTTGAGCGGGGAGGAGGACAGGACTTCATCGTTGATGTCAAAACAGTGACACGTCGGGCAGAGGTAGGTGCAGATGCCGCAGCGGATGCAGCTCATCGATTCCTCATCCCAGAACGGAGATTCGAACATTTTCTTGAGCTTGGGAGGAATCTTTTTGATATCCTTGACCTGCCTCTCGATTTCTTTCGCGGCTTCCGCCTGAATTTTTTCTCTATTTTTCTTGTCCTGTGCAGCGGGTGTCTTGAAGAAGTCTCTGCCGGCCCGAATGAGCTCTTCTCCTTTTTTGCTGAAGGATTCCACGAAGTATTTATCTTCCATATCCGTCATCAGCACATCCAGGCCCTCGGTGGAAAAGGGTGATCCGTTGACCGAAGTGCAGAAGCAGTTGGGGGAAGGAGGCGTCGCGCAGGCCAGTCCGACCAGAGTGACGGGATTCCTTCTCTTCCAGTAGTAGGGGTCTTCAATGTCTCCGCTGAAGACTTTATCGGTCAGGATCAGGGCTCTGGCATCGCAGGGCCTGACCCCGAATATCACAGTGGATTTTTCCTCAGGAATAACCTCCCTCACCTCCGGGCCCGTATCATTGGAGGTGCTGAATTCCAGAAGAACTTCTCTCTGGGGAAAGACAATTTTTTTGGGGGAGAGGATGGTGTTGGGATGGTCAAGGTTGATTTTTTCCGCCTCGTCGATGAGCTCATAGGTCCAGAGGTCTCCGGTCCGGGCAGGAGCATAAATTTTCCAGGCGGAAAGCGTCTTCACCCATCGGGGAAGGGACTTTTTTAGCAGTATCTTTTCCATCGTCTCACCTGATAAAGTCCTCCGGGTCTTCGTCCCTGAAGCTCGAGACCAGAGATGGCTGATCCGGATTGAAACCGATGTCGTAGTCGAAAAGCTCCTTGGCGTCTTTTTCCAGCTTTTTGTTCAGGAAGCGGAGGGGAATATCCATGGGGCAGGCTCTCTCGCACTCTCCACAGTCGATGCAGCGGCCGGCGAGATGGATGGCCCTGACCAGATGGTAGACGAAGTTTTCAGAGAGATGCGGTGATTTTTCCAGCCATTTGATTTTCTGGGCTTTCTCATCGGCCGTGGTCTCAGCGGTCACGGCGAAATTGATGCTGTCCACCACGCATTCGTCGCAATAGCACATCGGGCAGACAGAACGGCAGGCATAGCAGCGGATGCACCTGTCGAACTGTTCTCTCCAGAAGGCCCACCTCTCATCCGCTGTCATCGATTCGATTTTTTGCAGCGATTTGTATGGGGTTTCCAGGTTCCGTTTGACCTTTTCGCCGAGGAGGACATCGCAGAGAACCGGAAAATTCGCCTTGCATTCCAGGCACCTCTCGGCCAGAATCTCCTCGGCGGGGATGTTGATTTTCCCGGCTTTGGTCCTGACAGCAAACTGGCCCTTCTCGCCCGGCTCAACCGTTTCGGCCTTTTTTCCCTTTAGTTTTTTGGCCAGTTTTTTCTCGTCAATCACGCCTGTCTCTTCGCAGGAGACGCCGATGATGTAGATATCTTCCCGGTTGATGAATTTTTCCTGGAGCAGGACGACCACCGCCCGGCTGTCGCAGCCTTTGGCGATCAGCGCCACCGGCCGTTTGTCGGGGTTTTTCTGCCTGGCTTTTCTTCTTTTTTCATCCACCAGAAAACGGGTCAGGTTATAGACGCAGGTGGGATCCCAGATAAGTTTCTCCACATCCTCAGGCTTCTTAATAAAGGCCGGAACAGGCATCAGTCCGTTCCCGCTCCGCTGGTAGCCGATGATGTATTTCACTTTTTCCTCTTTGAGGACTTTCTCGGCTTCTTTTTTGAGGTTATCGAGGCTGACCATCAGAGGTTTCTCCTCAGCTTTTGTTGAGGCCCGAGTGGTTTGAGGACCTGGACAAAATCCTTGATGATCTGGGTATATTTTGTTCCTTCGGCGGCCGAGACCCAGGACATCTGGAAGCGCTCGGGTTCGAGGCCGACAAACTCCAGGAGCTTTTTAACCAGAGCGATCCTCCGCCGGGCATAGTAGTTTCCCTTGATGTAGTGGCAGTCGCCCGGATGGCAGCCTGAAACAAGGACCCCGTCAGCGCCCCTGTTGAAAGCGGAAAAGATGTACAGGGGGGAAACGCTGCCCGAGCACATGACGGTGATGGGAACGACATTGGGAGGATACTCCATCCGCGAAACGCCGGCGAGGTCGCTTCCTGCCGAGGAGCACCATTTGCAGAGTAAAGCGACGATTTTCGGTTCGAATTCTTCTGCCATCATCAGCCTCCGAGCGACGCTTCGATCATTTTATGGACCTGGAGCGGAGTCAGGTTCCTGACCTGGATAGCTGCCCTCAGGCACGTGGCGGAGCAGGTGCCGCATCCTTCGCAGAGGACTTCGTTGACTTCCACCTTGCCTTCTTTGAGAGACAGAGCATCATAGGGACACACTTCGACGCACATTCCGCATCCTGTGCAGAGGTTCAGGTTGACCTTGGCCACGGTGGGCGAGTGATAGAGCCTTTCCTGGGAAAGGATGGCGATGGCCTTGGCAGCCGCGCCGCTGGCCTGGGCCACAGCCTCTGGGATGTCTTTAGGTGCCTGGGCGGCTCCGGCCAGGAAGAGGCCTGAAGTCACGCTCTCCACCGGACGGAGCTTGGGATGCGCCTCGGCCAGAAAGCCGTCCTTGTCCGTGGCGATCTTGAGTTTCTTGGCCAGTTCTTCGGCTCCTGTGGATGGCCGCGTGGCCATGGCAAGGACGACCATGTCAGCGTCGATCTCAACATCCATTCCCGCCAGGGTGTCGACTCCCCAGACTTTGATCTTTCCTTTGTCTTCGAATATCTTGGAAACCTTTCCTCGAAGGTAGAGCACGCCGTCCTCTTCCACTGCCCGCTGGACGAATTCCTCGTATCCTTTTCCACCGGAACGGATGTCGATGTAGAAAATATAGGCCTGCCCGTCATGGACATGATGCTTGTAGAGCATGGCATGCTTGGCCGTGTACATGCAGCAGATTTTCGAGCAGTACGCGCAGTGGAGCTCCGGGTCGCGGGAGCCAACACACTGGATGAAAACGACTTCCTTGGGCTCCTGATGGTCTGACGGCCTGAGGATTTTGCCCTGGGTCGGACCGGAAGCCGAGCAGAGCCTTTCAAACTGCAGTCCGTCCAGGACATCGACGTGCTTTCCGTATCCGTACTCGGCCATTTTTTCTTTATCGTAAAGGTCGTAGCCCGTGGCGACGATGATCGCTCCCACTTCTGCCTCGATGACTTTTGGCTTCATGTCGTAGTCGATGGCTTGCGGTTCGCAGACATCTGCGCACTTGCCGCAGGCGATGGGCATCAGGCCGGGGCAGGATTTGATATCCAGAGTGTAGGTGGCGGGAATAGCCTGGGGAAAGGGAATGTAGATGGCCCGCCTTCCGGTCAGGCCCAGCTCGAATTCATTGGGCACGACCACCGGACAGACTTTGGTGCATTCATCGCAGAGGGTGCATTTGTCCGGGTCCACGTACCTGGGCTTCTGGAGAATTTTGACCTTGAAGTTTCCCACGTAGCCGGAGACTTCCTGAACCTCGCTGTAGGTCATCAGCTTGATCCGGGGGTGTTTGGCCACTTCGACCATCTTCGGAGTCAGAATGCACTGGGAACAGTCGAGGGTGGGGAAGGTCTCGGAGAGCTGGATCATGTGACCTCCGATGGAAGGCGACCTCTCGACCAGGATGACGTCAAAGCCGGAGTTGGCCATATCCAGGGAGGCCTGGATGCCAGCTATTCCTCCTCCGATGACCAGCGCTCTGCGGGTCACAGGGATGCTGAGCGGTTCCAGAGACTCGTTTCTCCGGACTTTTTCGACGGCGCTTCTTGTGACTCTGGTCGCTTTCTCTGTGGCCTTGGCCATGTCCTTGTGGACCCAGCTGCACTGTTCGCGGATGTTGGCGATTTCGCACTGGAAGGGGTTGATGCCGGCGGATTGAGAGGTATTCCGGAAGGTCGTCTCATGGAGAGTGGGCGAGCAGCAGGCGACCACCACATTATCCAGTTTTTTTTCTTTAATGGCATTGATGATCAGGTTCTGACCGGGGTCAGAACACATGTAGACATAATCCTCGGAATGGACGACGCCCTCGTGTTCGGCCAGCTCTTTGGCCACCTTTTTGACGTCCACCGTTCCGGCAATATTGATACCGCAATGGCAGATAAAAACTCCTGTTCGGTTCATTTTTTAACCTTATTTGATGGCTCTTGCCGGCCGGAGGATTTTTTCTCCTGGGCCAGAATTTCTTTTCCGAAGTCGTATCCTTTATCGAAGGCCTGGATGTTCAGGTCCAGAAACCGCTCGGGGACCAGGCCGGGAAGAGCCTTTTTCATGGCTTCGACAGAGACCGCTCCGGTGATAGCAGAAAAGAATCCGAGCATGACCAGGTTGGCGATGATGCGGTTCCCGAGCTCCTCGGCAAATCGGGTGGAAGGGATGACATAGACTTTGATTTTCTCCCGGTTAGGCCGGGTCTTCACCAGGTCTTTGTCGATGATGAGAATGCCATCCTCCCGCAGTTCGGGTTCGTATTTATCGTAGGCTTCCTGGGACATGGACACAAGGATTTCAGGGCGGGTAATGTAAGGATAGAGGACCCTGTCATCGGAGACCACGAGCTGGGAACTGCAGGCGCTTCCCCTCGCTTCGGGCCCGAAGCTCTGGGTCATGGTGGCCTGTTTGTTATCGAAGAGGGCTAAGGCCTTGCCGGTGATGAGTCCGCAACGGATGATTCCCTGGCCGCCAAAACCGGAAAATCTGATCTCAGTCATGGCTTACTCCGTAGGGTTGGTATTTATCGCCCAAGACTCTGGCGAAATGCTCGTTCATGCAATCCAGAAAGGTCGGCTTCTCGATGTCGATGAATTTGCCGACGATGAGCTTTCCCTGGAAGCTGATGTCGAGAGTCCTGGTGTCCGCGCCGTGCTGGATTTCCGATTTTTCGTAATAGTACTTCAAGAGGTTCAAGCCGTCTCCCAGGCGGTTGCGCCGTGCATAGAGGGTGACACAGGGAGTGATGACTTCGATGAAGGAAAAGCCTCTTTTCTTGAGAGCTTCCTGGATGGATTTGGTCACTCTTCTCAGGTGGAGGGCTGTCCAGCGGGCGATATAGGTGGCCCCGCTGGCTTCAGCAAGGTAGGGGAGGCTGAAGGGATATTCAAAATTGCCGTAAGGAGCGGTGGAAAGGTTGGCTCCGATGGGGCTTGTCGCCGCCACCTGGCCGCCGGTCATAGCGTAGTTAAAATTGTTCACACAGATGACCAGAAGGTCCATGTTGCGGCGCGCGGCATGGATGAAGTGGTTTCCACCGATGCCCACGATGTCTCCATCTCCGCTGAACACCACCACTTTTAACTCAGGGTTGGCCAGCTTCAGGCCGGTGGCCACAGGAATGGCCCGGCCGTGGGTGGTGTGGATGGAGTCAAACTTGACATAGCCGGCAACCCTGCCCGTGCAGCCGATTCCGGAGAGAACAGCCAGTTTATCCAGGTTGATCTGGCTCTTTCGCAGGGCTTCGGCGAAAGAACTGACCACGGTGCCGATTCCGCAGCCAGGACACCAGATATGGGGAATCCGGTCCATCCTGAGGAAATTTTCTATCGGGTTTCTTTCTTCCAGACGGTCTTCTTCTTTCATCGGGCTGCCTCCTTGATGGCGTTGAGGATGTCATCCGGGTCGTGAACCCAGCCACCGCAATGGGGGACATGGATTGCCGGGCATTCTCCGTGCGCGGTGCGCTCGACCTCCCTGACCACCTGTCCGTAATTGATCTCAGGAACGACAAACGCTTTGATTTTCTTGGCCAGCTCTGCGATTCGTTTTTCTGGAAAGGGCCAGACGGTGATCAGACGGACGGTCCCCACTTTGATGCCTGCTTTTCTCGCCTGTCGCACCGCCCGGGTGGTCACCCTGGAGGTGATCCCGTAGGAGACGACGACGACCTCGGCGGTGTCTGTTTCATCTTCTTCGATTCGGATGATTTTGTCGGTATTCTTCCTGATCTTGTCACAGAGGTGACGGACGCAGACATCCTGGCATTCGGCGTTGATGACCGGGTAGCCGCGTTCGTCGTGGGTCAGCCCTGTGGTGTGGAAGCGGTAGCCGTCACCCACCTTTACAAGGAATGGGATCATGTCTTTGTCCGGCTGGTAAGGCAGGTATTTGTCCTTGGGGCCTGTGTACCATTTTCTTTCCACCAGCTCGATCTCCTCGGGCGGAGGAATGACCACCTTCTCGTGCATGTGACCGACGCACTCGTCGGTCATGATAAAAGCCGGAACCCGGTAGGTTTCCGAGAGGTTGAAGGCTTCGATGGTGAGGTCGAAACATTCCTGGGGAGAATCCGGAGAAAGGGCAATGATTTCATAGTCCCCGTGGGAGCCCCACTTGACCTGCATCATGTCCTGCTGACCGGTGAGGGTGGGAAGCCCGGTCGAAGGCCCGCCCCTCTGGACGTTGGCGATGACCAGCGGGATTTCCATTATGCAGGCCAGCCCGATATTTTCCATCATCAGAGAGAAGCCGGGACCAGAGGTCACGGTCATGGCCTTCTTTCCTCCCCAGACAGCTCCGATCAGAGCAGCGATGGAAGCCAGCTCGTCTTCCATCTGGATGAAGAGTCCTCCCACGTGGGGAATCCGCTCCGAAAACCGTTCCGCTGTTTCCGTGGAGGGAGTGATCGGGTAACCGGCGAAAAAGCGGCATCCGGCGGCCAGAGCTCCTTCGGCGATCGCATAGTCACCATCCAGGTAATGGGAGCCGGTTAAAACTCCCTTAGGGTCGGCTTTCACCTTTTTCACCTTCTTCCTCCTCTTTCTTGAGAGTGACAAAGATAGCGAATTCAGGGCATATCGCTTCGCATAGCTGACAGTAGAGACAGTTATTCTCGTTGACGACAACGGGAGGGTGATATCCCTTGACGTTGAATTCCTCGGAGAGCTCGAGGACATCCTTGGGACAGTATTCGACGCAGAATCCACATCCCTTGCACCTGTCTTTTTCGATATGAATCTTGCCCCTTTTCGGTTTCAAATCGCCGAAATAAATCATATTTCCCTCAGATAACCCCCTTTTCCTTCAAAAGAGGTCGGGGGTCGATATAATGAAGGTCGAACCTCAAATCCTTCTCAGGGCAGCCGAGGGCCAGGGCCATAATCTGGGTAAAATAGAGGATAGGGATATGGTTGAAGTCAGGGTATTTCTTGACCGTCTCTTTCTGGCGGTGATCGAGGTTGAAAGCGCAGAGAGGGCAGCTGACCGTGACCACATCGGCCCCTTGAGACCGGGCCGAGGTCAGGATTTGGTATGTTCGCTCGGCCACGATGTCCGGCTTGTCCACTGTCTGGTAGGCTGCGCAGCATTCGGTTTTATAGGGGAAATCGACAGGCACAGCCCCCAGTATGGATGTCAGATTTTCGAGGACCGTGGGATTCTCGAGGTCATCGAGGCCGATCCCCTTCGGACGCACCAGCAGACAGCCGTAATAACTGGCGACTTTGAGGTTTTTCAGGGATTTTGTGACCTTGGGGGAGATGTTGTCAAACCCGATCTCGTCTCTGAGCAGTTCCAGGAGGTGGAGGACTTTGACGTCCCCTTCGTAATTCACCTTCTCCCTGTACATGAATTGATTGAGCTTATCCAGGCTCTCCGGGTCAGCTTTAACCTTTTCGTTGGCGCGCTTGAGCGTGTTGTAGCACATGGCACAGATGGTCATGACCGTGCTGGAGTTGGATTCTTTGACGCGGATGAGGTTGCGGACAGGAGCCAGATGATGAATCAGGTCATCCGTGGCCAGGGAAAAGACGGTTCCGCAGCAGTTCCAGCGGGGAAGCTCCTCCACTTCCACGCCGAGATACTTCAGTGAACAGAGGGTTGAATCTTCAAAATTTTTCGCATTGGTTTTTAAGGTGCAGCCGGGATAGTAACTGATTTTCATTATGATTCCTTATGATGGCGAAATAAATATTATACATGATTCTCCCAAATTTAGGATGTGAATTTCCTGAAGTTACTGATGAGAGCGATGGGGGGCACATCGCCCTTTTCTGCATCGGAAAGTTTTTCCACCCTGACGTGATCCTCTCGTTTCCGGAGCAGGATTTGCCGTAAGGCCTCAAGGACTTCGGCGATGTTGACTCCTTTGGGGCAGCGGACGTTGCAGGTCAGGCAGGAGGCGCAGATCCAGATGGACTTCGACTTGAGCAGCTCATCCCTGAGGCCCAGCTGGGCATAACGGATGATTTGGTTGGGGAGGATATCCATGTGATAAACAGCCGGGCAGCCTGCAGAGCACTTGCCGCACTGGTAGCAGGCGCGGAGGCTCTGCCCGCTGAGTTCCTCGACTTTGGCCACAAAGTCATCCCTGATTTTTCTTCTGGAGATGTTGATTCTCATAAGGACTCACTCTTTCACGTAAAGGGACAATATCCTATAGTTAATATAGGTTTTATAGAGAAATGAATTACTCTACAGTAAAACACAATTCAAAAATTCTGTCAAGGACATTTAGAAAAATCAGCCTTTTCGCATTCCTCCGTAGAGGAACAGCAGGCAGAAGGAGTTGACCAGGAACAGATATCTGAGGAGGAGATGAAGGCCGACAAGGGGAATAAGCAGGGAAGAAACGGCCATGGCGCCAAGGAACGAACCCAGAAGGTCGAGGCCGTAGCCCATACCATAGTCTTTTTTGAGCTTTAAAAAAAGATGGTTGGAGACGATGAACAGGTCCCCTCCGAGAAACCCCATGAGGAGAAGAAAAACGAAGAACAGCGCTTCGGGAGGTTCAACTTTCAGGGAAAAATAGAGGAAAAGAAGGAGCACCAGAAATCCGATCTGGATCAGGAGGAGCTGGCTGATGTCGGTTCGTTTTCGTTTTTTACCCCGGAGGGCACCGAGGAAAAGGCCGAGCATGAACGAGGTGAGCAGCAGCGCGATGCGGCGGTAAAGATACCCGTAGAGCGTCTGATAGGAGATGATGACCATGATTTCGGTAACGATTGTGGTGAAACCCATCACGGCCAGGGGAACGAGGAAAACAGTGGACCGCCTCCCTTTCAACCAGAAAATGAAAAGGAGGAAAACAAAAATAATCAAGGGAAAATCGAGAAGCCAGAAGTGGCGGAGTGAAGAGAAAAAGGAGAAAATTTTACCTTCCAAGCCCCTGAACTGTGTGCTCCAGAGGACGGAATTATAAAAATAGCTGACGGGAAGGAGATCCCTGTTGATTGTTTTCGGCCCTTGAGAGACGATTTCTTTGATCCTCTCAACCCGGAAAGGATTCAGGCGAGAAGAGAGGAAGTGGCGGCTGACGTAGCTGTTCTGGAGGCGAAGCTCGTTGATTTTATCGGACAGAACCTCAAAATCGATTGACAGGGCATGCGGTGAGGCGAGAAAAATGTTGGTGCTGCCGGGTACGACCTCGACATGGGGAAAAACGCCTTTCACGGTATGGTAAAGCGATGAGAGAAAGCTCTGCAGTTCCGGGCTGATGTAATTTTCAGCCGAGGGAACGCGGAAAGAGACCACCCCCTCTGGAGAGAGCTTTTCTCTGGCCATCAGGAAGAATTCCCTGGTGTAGAAACGGTTGATCTGGGCTGTGGCCGGCTCGGGGAGGTTGAGAAGTATCATGTCGTACTGTTTGGGGGTCTTTTTCAGGAAAGCCCTTCCATCCCGGTAGACGATGTGAACCCGCCTGTCTTCGAAAATACTCTGTGCTTCTTGGGGCAGAAACTTCCGGGAGAGGCGGATGATCTCGGGGTCGAGCTCCACATAGTCCACCTCAACCTGTGGATATTTCAGGACCTGCATCAGGCTGCTCCCTGCTCCTCCTCCCACCAGGAGAACATTTTTTGCCGCGGGATTCTGGAGAAGGGCGAAATGGACAGACTCTTCGGAGGCGGCCAGGTTGGGATAGGCAAAATCCAGAAGGCTGTTGTTGTAGAGAGAAATCTGTTCGGCGGTCTGAAGGACCTGAAGCTTTCCGTAAGGGGTGTCCTTGGTTTTCACCAGATCAAAGGGTTTCCAGTAGATTTTCTGGCTGGTAAAATCGAACGTCCAGAAAGCGGCCAGGAAGAGGAGGAGGGAAAGGAGGGCGACTATCTGTTTTTTACCCCCGAAAGAGAAAAAGACAAGCGAGGAAACAGCCGCTCCGATGATGGCCGCTCCCTGCCAGTTGGAGACAAGGGGAATGAGCAGAAGATAGACGATGATCCCGGCTGCGGCTGATCCGAGCGATTCCAGAAGATAGACCCGAAAAAGGTCGCCCTCCAGGAAATGAGCGTTAAACACAAAAAGGATTCCGAGGGGAAAGCTGATGATAAGAGAGAGGAGGAGCGATGAGGCCAGCATGGAGAAGATGCCCGTGATTTCTCCGGGGAGGATATTCAGGAAGAAGCGGGAAAACCTCAGACCGATCAGGCAGATGGGGAACAAAAGAGTGATGAGATAGTAAAGCCACGGCAGTCTTGCGGTTTCAAATTTAAACCTGGAGGCAGAAATACTCCCCACGCCTCCCCAGAGAAGCCAGGATGCCAGGATGAAGCCGAAATTGATCTCGTTCCCGTAAAAATGGACGGAGAATTCTCTGAGGAGGAAAATCTGGAAAGATAGAGCCAGAAAGCCCAAAAGAAATGGAGGAAGAGTCTTTCTCAACTCCAGATTCCTGGGATGGGAGTCTCACATTTCGGGCACCGCCCTTCTTTGAGGTGGATTTCCCTTATCTCGTAGCCAATTCTGTTGATGATGGTGTTTTTGCACTGATGGCAGTAGGTGCTTTCTGCCCGGTGGCCGGGAACATTCCCGATGTAGACATAGCGAAGCCCTTCTTCGCGGGCGATGTGATGGGCCTTCTCCAGGGTGGAAGTGGGCGTCGGCGGCAGGTTTTTGACAAGGTATTGGGGATAAAATCGGGAGAAATGGACGGGCACATCCGGGCCGACTTCTTTCATTATCCAGCGGGAGACAGCCCGGAGCTCTCCGGCACTGTCGTTGAGGGTAGGAATGACGAGATAGACGATTTCCAGCCAGACATTGCTCGCGGCGATGATTTTGATGGCTTCCAGAACCGGCTGCAACGTTCCCCTGACATAGGAAGCGTAAAAATCCTCGGAGAATGCCTTGAGGTCAACCTTGATCGCGTCCACGACGTTGACGAGCTCCAGCAGGGGTTCAGGATTGATATAACCTCCAGTGACGACCACGCTCTTGATCCCGTTTTTGCGAGCTTCCACAGATGCGTCATACATATATTCGTAGAACACAATAGGCTCTGTGTAGGTGTGCGCGATCACCGGGCAGCTGTATCTCTGGGCGGTGGTCACGAGAGACCGGGGAGGAACGTCTGTGTTCTGGACCTGTTCGGGCCGGACCTGTGAGATTTCCCAGTTCTGGCAGAACTTGCAGTTGACGTTACAGCCAGCCGTTGCCACCGAGAGGGAGCTTGCTCCGGGAAGGTAGTGGAAAAAAGGCTTTTTTTCGATGGGGTCAATATGGATGGCGCAGAGCTTTCCGTAGACAAGTGTATAGTAGGTTCCGCCGATATTCTCCTTGACCCCGCAGTAGCCCCTTTCCTTGTCTCCCAGCTTGCAGAACCGGGGACAGAGGAGACATTCGATCTCCCGGTCCGGGTGCTTGTTGTAAAAGCGCGCTTCTACCCGGGAGAGATTTTCCTGTCCGCTGAAAGCGCAGAGGTCCAGGAGCATGGAGCTTGTCCCTGAGCCGGCCAGGAGAGCAGCTCCTGCAGCTGTTTTGAAGAATTGTCTTCTTTTCATATTTCCTCTTCGATGGTGGCGATCTCGTTTCTGTCAGACTTTCCCAGCCCCATTTTTTGGGCCGTCATCAGATAAACGGGCTCCCTTTCTTCTTCTTTCAAAGAAGGGAGACCCTTCTCAGACCTGAGTTTTTCGATCACCTGCCAGCCAACAGCATCTGCCGCGACCGGGTCCAGGCTGAAAATCAGGGCTCCGTATCTGTGAGCCCAGCGGCCATGATAAGCGGGTCCTCGATGATACTGAATCAGCAGAGCATCCAGGATAGTGAGCTTATGCTTTCTTTTGATGGCGCCTGTCTCAAAAAGCTCTGCGATAAAGGGGTTGCAGTTATGGTCGTGGTATTTGTTGGGATTGTGAATGGCTCCGAAATAATTCTTCATTCCTGCCGTCACACCGGCCATCCCGTGGTCTTTCAAGATGGCCAGGCTGATCGATGAATGAACGATATTCGACTGAATTCTTGAGAAGAGGCTTCCGATGTTGAGGTGGGAGGTGAGCTGACGGTCATAACCCACACCATCGGTATCCGTGCCCAGGATTTTGTATCCGCTCTGATTGAAGTTGAGGGTATAGCCGGCTTCTCTGAGTTCACGGTTGGTGCGGTCCCAGATGATGATGTTTCTGTTCTGGAGCCCTGCACCCTCCAGTATTCTGGCCAGGGAAAGCGCAACCTCTGGTCTGGAGGAGATCATTTTGCCGCCAATGGTATTGATCTTTATCCCCACTCGATCGCCGGGCTTGAAAAGAGCGCGCAGGGCCTGTTCTGGGCCTGTCTGGCCGAGCAGAACTTTCACTCCCCGTACATACATCTGAAAAAGTTTCCTCTGGTCGATGTCTCCACCCGGGCCGAACACACCCTTTTCTCTGATGATGACAACCTTCGCCGGTGCCATGAAAACGCCTTTCTTTTAATATCATACCAGCAATAGCAAAACCTTTTCAATTCAGCGTGCTCGAACACAAGCATTTTTTTCCGTGATGAAGACTTCTCTCAGGAGGATTAAAGAGGGTCAGGCTGGAAGTTGAGAAAACCGTGAGCAGGGCTGAACGGAAAAAAAGCTGATTCCTGCTCGAGCAGCGTTTTTCTTATTCCGCTTCCCGAGCACTCTGCTCTCCATTTCATAACGGATTCGGAGATTCCTACAGACCAAAATAAGGGGTTGTCAAAAGAGGAATTTGCGCTTATATTGAATAAAGTGAAGCTGATGGAGCGTGAACAATGAACGACAAAAAAGGGAATGGACTCTCCAAATTCTTTCCTGCTTTCTTTCTCTTTGCGGCTGTTCTCAACTGTGAAGGCTTTCTTAATAAAAGTGAAAACGTCTCCTCCCTTCGCCTCCTTCTCCCCGAAGTGGATCACTGGAAGCTTTCAGAGCGTCCTCAGAGCTACAATCCGGCCACGCTTTTTGAATACATCAACGGCGCTGCGGAAATCTACCTTTCCTATGATTTCAGGGAGCTGATGGTGGGTCAGTATGAAAAAGAGGGCAACAGAGCTTCTCTCAGTGTGGAGATTTACGATATGGGGAACAATAAGAATTCATTCGGAATCTACAGCGCGGAAAGATTCCCGGAGAGCCGTTTTGTTGCCATCGGCAATCAGGGGTATGTTGATGAAGGAGCGCTCAATTTCATGGCCGGCCGACTCTATGTCAAGCTCCTCTGTTTTGACTGCGGCGAGGAGACCGACGAATGGCTGAAGTCTTTTTCCCGTGAGATCGTGAGCAGAGTCGCCGAGGTCGACGAATTTCCATCAGCCCTCCAATTTTTCCCCGCAGAGGGGCTTGTTCGCAACAGCGAGAAATTCATCCTGCGCAATTTTCTGGGATACGAGTTCCTCCATGACGGCTACATGGCGAACTACAGGCTGGATCACCTCGAGTTTGACTGTTTTATCATCGAAGGGAAACATGCCGAAGAGGCCCGGGAGATGATGAAGAAGTATCTGGATAAGAAGGACAGGGAAAGCATCAAGGAAATCCATGGAGGTTATCTCATCAAAGACCGTTATTATGCGAACATTTACATGGGGCAGGCCGACAATTTTCTCTTTGGAGTGATGAAAATCGAGGAGGGGTCTGAGGAAGTCGGGAAGGCGTATTTCGAAAAGCTGCTCAAATCTGTGAGAATGAGCCGGTGAAAGAGAACAAGATCGTCGCCGTCTCTCTGGTGATCATCGTTACCTTCATCATAGGGGTGGTTCTGCGGCTGGCCAAGCCGGTTCTCTTTCCCTTCTTCCTGGCCATATTCCTCTCTTTCATCCTCTTTCCTGCGCTGGATTTCATGACCCGCCGCAGGATCCCCAAGGCTGTGTCCATCGCGATCATTGTCATTGTCGCCTTCTTCATCATTTACCTCTTGGGAGTGCTTTTCTACTCGAGCGGCAAAGCCTTTGCTGCCGAATTTCCCAAATACGGCCTGAAAATCAGGGCGATTCTGGCTGGCCTTCAGGAAAGAATCAAGCTGACCCTGCCGACGTGGGAGCCAGTGGATTGGGTCAGCCAGCTGGATATCGGCAGAATCGGAGGCTTTTTCCTCTCATCTCTGGGTCCATTCTTCTCTTTCATTTCCAACCTCTTCCTTGTCTTCATCTTCCTTGTGTTCATTCTGGCCGGGAGGGGGAGTATCAAAAGGAAAACGGAGAAATCCTTCAGCCCCAGAAGGGCTTCTCAGATTATTGACGTCATCCACAAAATCGATATTCAGATCCAGAAGTATCTGGTCATAAAGACAATAGTCAGCTTTGCCACCGGAGTCCTGGCCACCATCGTTCTGCTCATTTTTGATGTCGACTTTGCCGTGGTTTTTGGCTTTTTTACCTTTATCCTGAATTACATCCCCAACATCGGTTCCATTTTCGCCACAATCCTTCCTCTGGGCATTGCTATTTTTCAGTTTGAGACGCTGTGGCCAGCCTTCTGGATTCTCCTCATCCTGGGGTCGGTTCAGATGACGCTGGGAAGTTTCGTCGAGCCCCGGTTGATGGGACAGGGGCTGGGTTTGAGCGCTCTGGTTGTTCTCTTCTTCCTTTTTTTCTGGGGGTGGCTGTGGGGAATCGGTGGGATGATCCTGGCAGTCCCCACCGCGGCCATCATCCAGATCGTCTGCCGCAACATCCCTTCCCTTCATTTTGTTGCCGAACTGATGAGCAAGGGATAGAAAGATAACTCGCCTGGACTGGACAAAGAAAAGCCAAAGACCGGCTAACCTTCGGCTTTTCCCCTTTGCTTTGAAGCTCATTCCTTAAAACTGGATACCGAGGCTGACACCTTAATTGAGGTGATTCAGAAGGTGATTTTTGATATTGCTGAGAATGGATTGTTGTCTGCGGAGTTTTAGAAGCTGACGATTTTGTTCTGTTGAGAGACATCCTTCAGCCGGGAAAAACGCTGGATCACCTGCTCGATATAGGCTCTGCCTTCGAGGTTTTGACGGCTGGCCAGGTTCACCGAAAGCATCACTCTTTCCAGAACCTTCATTTTCTCTTCTTTTTTATAGCCTGTCATTTCTCCGGGAAGGATGAGTGTTTTTTCAAAGCGGCATTTCTCGATGCTCTGATAGACAGCTTCCCCTGCCTCGTTTCTCGGCAGACTCTGCCTGTGCGGCATGTACACCAGGCTTTTGTCTTTTTCGATTTTGGCCTTCGCATACTCCAGGGCGTTCAGCGCCTCCTTGTCTGTAAAGGATTTTTTTCTCTCCCCGAAGACTTTCAAAGGGGCCTCGATATGGAAAGCGAGCCACGCCATCCTCTCATCCTGGAGGACATCCTCATCGAGCGGATGGGTCCTCCTCAGCAATGCGCGGGACTTCTCCTCGGCACGGCCTTCCTGGTAGGGCTTGTGCCTGGAGAGAAAAGAGCAGCCGGCCGGGCAGGGGATCTCTTTCTCCCTGAAAAGGCCGCAGCAGAGGCTGCACAGATAGTCTCCCAGGGCAGCGCAGTAGCGCTTTCCTTTTCTCTTACGGCATTTCGCGCATTTGGCCATTGTGTTGGGCTTCGAAACTGAAGGCGTCAATTATAAAGAATAAAGAAAGGATTCAGCAAGTCAGGTGAAAGGCACCGATTGTTTTCTTCCGGAAAAATATGGCGTTGTAGCGTTCCACGGCTTTTTCTGTTTTTTCGATGATGAGGGTAATCCCTTTCGACCGGGCACAGCGCTGGACCTCCTCATCGACTTTCATAACTCCGTAAGACCCCGTCCCGATCACCAGCATTTCCAGCTCCTCGGTGAAAACATCTTCCATATCCTTGAGAACAAGTCTGTGCCCGCTCTGCCGCCACCAGGAATCTTTAATCCTGTCCGGGAACAGAATAAGGTCTGAAGTGTAAACCTTGCCCGCGACCACCATCCGTCCGAAAGAGTATTCTTCGATCATTTTTCTCTCTTTGTCATGAGGAAGGTGTCAGAGGTGAGGGTCTTGATTTTTTTCCCCAGAAAGTTGCGCATGGCTTTCTGGGCGGCTTTCTGTTCAGCGCTTTTCTTGGAAGTTCCCTTGGCCTTGGCCAGGAAGCGATTTCCGAGCCAGACTTCCACGGTGAAGCTCTTTTTGTGGTCCGGGCCGGTGGAGGTCACGGTTTTGTAAACAGGGGGAGGGAGGCTTTCCTTCTGGAGATGCTCCTGGAGGGCGGATTTGTAGTTGTTAATGAAGAATCTGGAGACGTCGATTCTTTTAAAAAAGGATTGGAGATGGTCGGCCAGAAAATCTCTGACAGATTCCAGCCCTCCGTCCAGATAGATGGCTGCTACCAGGGCTTCAAAGGCGCCGGCCAGGATAGTTTTCTTTTTTCTCCCGCCGCTTCTCTCCTCACCCTTCCCGAGGAGGAGGTATTTATCCAGTTTGATTCTTCTCCCGAATTCAGAAAGCGAAAGGGTGTTGGCCACCGTTGATTTGAGCTTGGAGAGGTCGCCCTCCGTGAGGTCCGGGAAGGCGGAGCAGAGATAGTGAGCCACAATCAGGCCCAGCACCGAGTCCCCCAGGAATTCCAGCGTTTCGTTGTCCGCTTCGACTGTCTTCTGATTCTCATAAGCGTAGGACCTGTGGGTCAGAGCCTGAACGAGGAGGTCCTTGTTCTTGAAACGATATGCGATCTTGTGCTCGAGCTGGGGAATATTCAACTTCATGAAGCAAGCTTTTGAGAAGAATAGACGACTTTTCCTCCGACGATGGTCATTGCCGCACAGCCTTTGAGCTTCCAGCCGTGGAATGGATTGTTCCGGCTCTTCGACTTGAAGGCATTGACATCGACGGTTATTTCCTGGTCGAGATTGAGGAGAGTCAGATCCGCATCAGCGCCTACAGTGATTTTTCCCTTGTTCTCCAGCCCGAGGATGAGCGCGGGATTGGTGGAGATCATCCGGATGAATACTTGGAGAGAGATGATGTTTTTGTGGACCAGTCTGTCCACGAGAAGAGCAACAGCCGTTTCCAGGCCGTTGATTCCAAAAGGTGCCCGGTCAAACTCCACATACTTCTCATCGATGGTGTGGGGCGCATGGTCGGTGGCCAGGACATCCACCAGGCCATCTTTCACGGCCTGGACGAGAGCCCGGACATCTTCCCTGCTTCTCAGGGGAGGGTTCACCTTCAGGTTGCTGTCATATGTTTCGATGGAGGAATCGTCCAGGAGCAGGTGATGGGGTGTCGCCTCTGCCGTCAACTTTATTTTTTTTCTCTTGGCTTCCCGGACGAGTTCAACAGCCCCTTTTGTGCTGAGATGAGCGACGTGGATGGGGATTTCCGCTCTTCTGGCCAGGATGATATCCCGGGCGACCATCACCTCTTCGGCGGAAGCCGGAATTCCCGGAAGTCCAAATAAATAAGAATAATAGCCCTCATTCATGACTCCGTCTGAACTGAGATTCTTATCCTCGCAGTGGTCGATGATCAGGGTGTCGAGAGAACTGGCGTATTCCAGAGCCCGCCTCATGACCTGGCTGTTCTGGACAGGCTGCCCGTCGTCAGAGAAGGCGACGGCTCCCGCATCCTTGAGGTCAGCCATCTCGGTGAGCTCCGCTCCTTTCTGCCCTCTGGTGATGGAGGCGATGGGGAAAATGTTGACCACGGCTCTTTTTTTCGCTTCTGAAAGGATGTATTCAGTCACACCCCGGTTGTCGTTGACGGGATTGGTGTTGGGCATGCAGGCAATGGAGGTGAATCCGCCGTGGGCGGCAGCCAGAGCTCCAGAGCTCAAGTCCTCTTTTTCTTCATAGCCCGGCTCCCGGAGGTGGACATGCATGTCGATGAAGCCAGGGGCTACCACCATCCCGGAGGCATCAATGATTTTCGCCCCGCTGTTGAGAATCTTTGACTTGAGGTCAACGATTTTTCCCTTGACGATGAGCACATCCAGGATTTTATCCGTTGCGGAGGAAGGGTCAACGACCCGGCCGTTCTTAATCAACAACTTCACGTTCTTTGCCTCCTAACAAGAGGTAGAGGACAGCCATCCGGACTGCGATTCCGTTCTCGACCTGCTTGAGGATGACGGATTTGGCTGAATCCGCCAGGTCAGCCGACAGCTCGACGCCCCTGTTGATCGGTCCGGGATGCATGATAATGGCATCCTCTTCGGCCTTCCGGAACCTTTCGGATGTTAAACTGTAGATGTTTCTGTACTCCCGGATGGAGGGGAAGAAGTTTCTCGCCTGCCTTTCGAGTTGAATCCGGAGCATCATCACCACGTCTGCCCCGACGATGGCTCTGTCGAGGCTGTAATCGATTTCCACGCCGAATTTCTGGAATTCCTGAGGAAGCAGGGATGGCGGACCGACACAGACGATTTTCGCACCCATTTTGCCGAGGAGAAAGATGTTCGAGCGGGCGACGCGGCTGTGGAGGATATCCCCGACGATAACCACCTTCAGGCCTTTAAACGTCTTTTTTTTCTGCCGGATGGTCAACGCGTCCAGAAGGGCCTGAGTGGGGTGCTCGTGGGTGCCGTCTCCGGCGTTGATAATCCGGGAGCGGCAGAAAGTCGAAGCAAAATGAGGAGCTCCCGGGCTGGAATGCCTGATGATCAGAGCGTCCGGGTTCATGGCTTCAAGGTTTAAGAGCGTGTCCTTGAAGCTTTCCCCCTTTATCGCGGAGCTCGCTTTCTGGTTGAGATTGAGGATGTCGGCGCTCAATCTTTTGGCCGCCAGTTCAAAGGAGCTGTAGGTCCGGGTGCTGGGCTCGAAGAAGAGGTTCATGATGGTCTTTCCTCTCAGGGTGGGAACCTTCTTTACTTCGCGGGTGGAGATTTCGAAGAAGGACTCGGCTGTATCCAGGACGGTCAGGATCTCGGATGGAGATAAGGACTGGATTCCGAGCAAATGCTTGTGCTTAAAGGCCAAGCGGATTCTCCTATTTGATTCCAGGAGGTTCAGTGATCAGAACTTCGTCGCTGCTGTCGATTTCTTTCAGACGAACCTGGACGAGCTCTCTCTTGGAAGAGGGCAGGAATTTCCCGACGTAATCGGCTCTGATCGGCAGCTCCCGGTGGCCCCGGTCGATGAGGACGAGGAGCTGGATTGTTTTCGGTCGTCCCAGGTCAATCAGACTGTCCATGGCTGCCCTGATCGTCCTTCCCGTGAAGAGCACGTCATCCACGAGAAGTACATCTTTTTTATCCACCGGAAAGTCGATCTCTGTCTTTTTCACCATGTGCTGGGCTTCCAATTCTGAAAAGTCATCGCGGTAAAGGGTGATATCCAGGACTCCCACCGGAACGTCGGTCTTTTCCATGTCTTTGATCAGCTTGGAAATTCTTTTTCCGAGGTAAATGCCTCTTGTCCGGATGCCGACGATGACCAGGTTTTTAAGGTTACGGTTGCGTTCGATGATCTCGGTGGTCATCCGGTGCAGGGCTCTCCTGATTTTGCCGGTATCCATGACCCTGGCTTTAATTTTCTCTTCCATGGAGCGACTCCTGAATTTTACGCAAGGTTCTGATTCTCTTTCTCGTTAATAATGAATTCCATCCGTTTGCTATGAAAATGCAATATCTATGGCAAAAAGTCAAGGCAATTAACGAAAGAGCAATCCTCTTTGAAAAAAGCGTTCCTGAAGACATGCACCATAATTGACGGACTGAAATTACTGCAGACCGAAATAGACCTTGGCGGTCTCCAGGTCTTTTTCGAGCTGCTGCCTCAGCTCCTGGAGAGCCTGGAATTTGACTTCAGCCCTGATTTTTTTGAGGAAGCGGATTCTGATCTCTTTGCCGTAGAGATTTCCGTTGAAGCCGATGAGATGAGACTCGACCTGTGTCTCATCCTGGTCAAAAGTGGGCCGTATGCCCACGTTGGTCATCGAGGGAAACGCCTCAGCCCCGATGCTTGTCCTGGTGATGAATACTCCTCTGGGGATTATTTCGTTCGTGGTCTCGATGTTGGCCGTGGGAAAGCCGAGTGGTTTGCCCCTCGATTTCCCCTCGATGACTTTTCCTTCGATTTCGTAAGGCCTTCCCAGCAACAGGTTGGCTTTTTCGACCTCTCCCGCCTGAAGGAATCTTCGCACAAGACTGCTGCTGACGGGCATTCCGTTTTTTTTCACTGCAGGAATGGAGATGACCTGGAACTTCAACGGCGCGGCGATCCGTCGAAGCAGTGAGATGTCTCCCTCCTGGCCCTTCCCGAATTGGAAGTTTTCTCCAACGACGATAATTTTTGCCTTCAGCAGGCCGACGATGATATTCTGGATAAAATTCAGAGCGGAAAAACCGGCAAATTGCTCATCAAAGGCGACGGCGAGGACAGTCTGGACTTGGAATTTTTCGACCTCTCTCAACCTCTGCTCGAATGTCTGGATCATTCTTATTCTTTTCTCACCCAGCACTTTCTCAGGATGCGGCGAAAACGTTAGAACAAGGGGATGGAGGCGGTGTTGAGTGGCCTCCCGGACCAGACGCTGGAGAATTTTCTGGTGACCGAGGTGAATGCCGTCAAAATTTCCGATGGCGACAGCCGTCGGCCCGGAGAAGGGGACACGCTTCTGAAGCCCTCTGATTATGTTCATCGGGTTAGAGCTTGATGATCTTCGCGGAAAGGCCGCGCCTGCTCTCGGCTTTCCGAGAGGAGAGCGGACTCTGAAATCGAGCAGGCTTTGATTTGCCGGGGCAAAGCCTGTGTTTTTTCGATGCACTCAGCCGGATATCGAATACTTTCTGTTGTCACATGAAACGAGATGCCCACGGTTAAAAAGTTTTATTAGATTGACAAAAAATATTACAATATTCCTGCCGATAATTCAAGGGAGAAACAGATATGACTGACGCCGAAAAAGCAGGAAGAGAATTTCAAAAGCTGGTCGAGATTCTGGATGCGCTTCGGGGAGAAACGGGCTGTCCCTGGGATAGAGAACAGGATGAGAAGTCCATCGTTAGCTATTTCCTGGAAGAGGTCTACGAAGTTGTGGACGCGCTCTTTGGTGGAGACCCGCGGTCGCTGGCCGAGGAACTGGGAGATGTCCTGATGGAGGTGGTCTTTCTGTCCAGGATTTTCAAGGAGAAGGGCAAGTTCACCATCTCTCAGGTCATGGAAAGGATCAACAGAAAAATGATCGAGCGCCATCCCCATGTCTTCGGACAGGCAAAGCTGGATTCTTCAACCAGAGTCATCAATGAGTGGAATCGCCGGAAAAAAGAGGAAAAAGAAAGGACATCTCTTCTGGAAGGGCTGGGAGGGCGTTTTCCTGCTCTTCTCGAGGCCTTCCTGATAGGGCAGCGTGTTTCCCATTTCGGTTTTGACTGGAGCGGTCCGCTGGATGCTCTTCAAAAGACAAAGGAAGAAATCGCCGAGCTCGAAAAGGCTCTTGGAGAAAGGAATGTGGATCAAACCTCCGGCGAAATCGGAGATGTATTTTTCTCGCTGGCCAACGTCTCGCGTCTGTGCGGCGTGAATCCTGAGATTGTCCTCAAACAGGCGAACAAAAAATTCAAGAATAGGTTTGAATTCATCGAGAAGAGATTGAAGGAACGGGGAAAAGAACTGGGTCAGGCGAGCCTGAAAGAGATGGATGAGATCTGGGAAGAAGCCAAAGGCAAGGCCCGCTAACTTTTCTGCGGCGATTTCGTTCTCCCTTCCATTTCAATCCCTTCAGTGAACTTCATCCTGAGCGGTTCTCTTCCTGACAATGGATTTTCCGGGAATCCACGATGGGGATCTGGAATCACGGTGACTTTCTGGATTCCGCTTTGCGGCTGCGCAGGCTGGCTCTCATGAACTCGTCGAGGTCGCCGTCCAGGACGTTTTCCACGTTGCCTTTTTCCACATCCGTCCTCAGGTCTTTAATCATCCGGTAGGGATGGAGCACATAGGAGCGGATCTGGTTTCCCCAGGCGATCTCGGATTTAGCATCCTCCAGCTTTTCCAGCTTTTCCCGCTTTCTTTTCTTCTCCATCTCGTAGAGCCGCGCCTTGAGAACCTTCATCGCAGTGGCCTTGTTCTTGTGCTGCGACCGTTCGTTCTGGCACTGGACGACGATGCCAGTGGGGAGGTGGGTGATCCGCACCGCCGAATCGGTGACGTTGACGTGCTGGCCGCCGCGGCCGGAGGAGCGGAAGGTGTCGATGCGCAGGTCTTCGGGGTTGATTTCGACCTCGATATCTTCTTCGATCTCGGGGTAGACGAAAACTGCCGCAAATGAGGTGTGCCGTCTCCTGTTGGCGTCAAAGGGAGAGATCCGCACCAGGCGGTGGACGCCGGACTCCTGGCTGAGGTTGCCGAAGGCGTAATCTCCTTCAACACGGACGGTCGCGCTCTTCAACCCGGCTTCCTCTCCGGGGAGATGGTCGATGATTTCTGTCTTGTATCCCTTCCGTTCAGCATACCTCAGATACATCCGGAGCAGCATCTGGGCCCAGTCCTGCGATTCAGTTCCGCCCGCGCCGGGATGGATGGTCAAAATGGCATTGCGCGAATCATCTGCCTCGGTGAAAAGCGTCTGGAGCTCTGTCTCCTCCAGTTCCCGTTCGAAAGCATCCACAGTCCGGCCGAGCTCTTCGTCAACGTTCTCTCCTTCATCAGCGAGCTCCTGGAGGACTTCCAGCTCTTCTTTTCTGTCGTAGAGCCTTGAGAGGTATTTGATCTCATTTTCGAGTCTTTTCTTGTGTTGCTGGAGGGATTGAAATTTTTTCTGGCTTTTCCAGATGTCAGGTGTGGCCAGCTCTTTATTGGCCGCCTCTAACTCTGTCTTTTTCAGGTCGAGGTCAAAGAAAGCCTCTCAAATTTTCGAATTTGGAGAGGCATTCTTTCGTCCGGAAGGAAAGGTCCGGGGTTTTAGGCTTGGCTGCGGATTCTTTTTCTTTCATGAATTTTCTTCGCCATTGAAAGAATAGAAAATATCAGGGATAAAGTCAAGCTGAGAAAGGGGAGGAGGTCGCCGAATCGAGTGTAAAAGGTAAGCTTTTGGGAAGGCGTGATGACTCCCGACAGGAAGGTCTGGGTCATCATCTCGGACCTGGCCAGAACCCGGCCGTAAGGGTCGACGATACCGCTGATGCCGGTCGTGGCGGCCCGGAGCAGAAAACGCCGGTTCTCCACGGCTCTCAAAACCGCCATGGAGAAATGCTGGTAGGGAGCTGAACTTTTTCCGTACCAGCCGTCGTTTGTGATGGTCACCATAAAATTGGCGCCCTTTTTGGCGAACCTCCGGACCAGGTTGGGAAAGATGATCTCATAGCAGATGGGAGAGCCGAATTTCAGGCCGTCGAAGCGGTGAAGGCGGTAGTCGGTTCCCGGCGTGATGTCGCCGATGGCATGAGTCATTCTCTGGATAAAAGAAAAGACTTTCTCGTAGGGCGTGTATTCTCCGAAAGGAACAAGATGCATTTTGTAGTATTGAGTCATGGAGAGGTCAGGCCTGAGGCACAGGGCCGTGTTGTGATACTGCCGTATCCCGCTGCTGACCGTGGTTTCGTTGCTTCCGAGGAGAAGGGTGGACCTTGTTTCCTTGACAAAGCGAACGAGCTCCTCTTTGAAGTCCGGGAAATAGCTGTAAGGACAGCTGAAGCAGAGAGGAACGGAGAATTCCGGCCAGATGATGAGCCTTGAGCCATCCTCATGGGCTTTGCGGCTGAGTTCCATGTGCTGGTCGAAAAGATCCCAGATCTCTCGGGTTGAGATCTGATCCCAGTAGATGTCAGAGGAAACATTCCCCTGCAGCACAGAAGCCTGGAAAGAGCTCTCGTTTGGAGAGATTTTCTTCAGGCTGAGCAGGCCGCCCAGATGAATGAGGAGAACGAAGACCAACCCGATAAAAAAGGGAGTCTTTTTCCGGTATTTCATGGAATAGACGAAAAGGCTCTGGAAAAGGACGAGCACGAAAGAAAGTCCGTAGACTCCGGTGATGGAGGCCATCTGGATGAAAGGGATGTTGGCTGTCTGGGTTGAACCGAGGAGTCCCCAGGGGAAACCGGTGAGAAAATGAGTCAGAATATACTCAAAAGAAATCCAGAGAAAGGGAGCAAGGAGAAGGGCTCCTCGTGGGAAGGCTTGCTGGATTTTTGTCCAAGTCAGGCAGAAAAAGGCCCAGTACAGAGCCAGAAAAAGGACAAAGACGACATAAATGATGAAGCTGAGTCCAAAGGACATATCCCCATAATGAGAAGGTACAGAGGGAATCCAGTAGATCAATATTGCGTTGGAGGATGTTCCGGCGATGAGCCCCAGCAGGAAAGACTGGGCAGGCGTTTTTTTGAAGATGACGAAAAAAAGAGGGATGAGAGAAACCCAGGCCAAAAACGAGAGATTGAACTTTGGCGCAGCGAGAGCGGTGAAAAGTCCGCTCAAAACCGCCAACGCTATGTCAGTGGGCTTGAGTTTCAAATCAGGGACACGCGAGTTGGACTTTTCCGTCACGAACCGACCGAAGAAAAAACAGAAACAGCAATGTCAGCTTCTGATGATGAAGTAGTCGGTCTTTCTTTTCGTCTCCGCCCTCAGCCTGGCGAGGACCTCTTCGGCTTCCTCTCTTGTCGGGTAGCTTCCGATTCTCACCCGGAAGATCGCTTTCTTATCTGTCGGAATGGGGTCGAGAACGGTCGCAGGATATCCTTTTTTCTTGAACTCTTCTGCAAATGAGAGGGCAGCCTCCCTGTTGTTCAGAGCGGCCACCTGGATGTAGTAAAGGTTCCGGGAAGGGACTGCAGGAGGTTTTTTCTGCTTCTCTTCCTTGATTTTCTGATGGGAGGCCAGCTCCTGGCTGATCGCGTCCTTTGGCTCCGGGGCAGGAACGACAGGTTTCTCCTCCACCTGCTCGGCTTTGAGCGGGGCTGCTATCTCCGTTTCTTGAGTGAGCTGAGCCTGTTTTTTGCCGACCGAGACGCCCAGAAGGAAAATGACGGCACCGAGAGCGAGAATCCCGACAAAGATGAGAGTGAGCTGAGCGCTGGAAAGCTGGATTTCTCTGTAGTCCTTATTTTGCACGGCCCGCTTTTTTCTCTGTTTCTTTGGATTTCATGAAAAAGGCCTTCAGCATCTCTATCGGGAGCGGGAAGACGATCGTGGAATTTTTTTCGGTGGCGATCTCTGACAGCGTCCCCAGGAACCTGAGCTGAAGCGCCTGAGGGTTGGTTGAGATGATGTCGGCGGCTTTGGTCAGCTGGCCGGCTGCCTGGAATTCTCCTTCGGCATGAATGATCTTGGCCCTCTTTTCTCGCTCTGCTTCCGCCTGCTTGGCGATGGCCCTGACCATGTTGTCGGGAAGGTCGACATGTTTCATCTCCACCAGCTGAACCTTGATTCCCCATGGGTCTGTGTGTTTGTCGATGATCTCCTGGAGCTGGGCGTTGAGCTTTTCTCTCTCGGAGAGAAGCTCATCGAGTTCGACCTCGCCCAGCACACTCCGCAGCGTTGTCTGGGCAAGCTGGGAAGTGGCATAGAGAAAATCCTGGACTTCGAGGATCGCCTTTTGAGGTTCGATGACCCGGAAGTAGACGACAGCATTGACCTTGACCGAAACGTTGTCCCGGGTGATCACATCCTGGGGCGGAATATCCATGACCACTATCCTCAGGCTGACCCTGACGATCTTGTCGATGGGAGGAAAGACAAGGACGAGGCCCGGCCCTTTGGGTCGGGACAGAACTCTCCCCAGCCGGAAGATCACGCCTCTTTCGTATTCCCTGAGAATTTTGATCGCATTCAACAGGTAGAGCACAACGAGAGAGATGATAATCACCGGAAAAGTAATCATGTTTGACCTCCTCACATTGGATTGAGTTTTATTTTTTTATCGTTTTCCCTTAAACTCCATCGGTATTCCAATCCTTTCCCACAGCTCTATTTTTTCAAGGCCGGCCGCCAACTCAACTTGAAATTCACCTCAAAGCGGAAGTGCTATTCGAGGATTATTTTTCTTTTTCATGCTTGATGACTTTTAGCATCAAGTTCCCGCTGACCTCGACAACCCTGACTTTTGCCCTCTTCTTAATTTTTTCCGGAGCCTCCGCGTTCCACAGTTCGCCGTGCACGAACACCTTTCCCTCCGGATTGAGGGCGGTCTGGGCGACTCCGATCTCGCCGATCAGGCCTTCTTTTCCCGTGGAGACTTTTTTCAGGTGGGCGCGGACAGCGATAAAAATGAGAAAGACGAAGATGAAAGAGAGCCCGACCACGACGGGAATGATGAGCTTCAGGCTGGGCCGCAATTCTGGAATCGGAGCATTGATGAGCATGATAGAACCGATGAGCATCGCCGTTATTCCTCCCACTGTTAAAATTCCGTAACTCTGGATTTTGACCTCGAGGATGAATAAACCGATGGCCAGCAAAATCAACAGCAGGCCGACGTAGTTAATGGGCAGAATCTGAAAGGCAAAGATAGCCAGGAGAAGACAGATGCCACCCAGCACGCCCGGCAGGATGGCCCCCGGGTTGGAGAATTCAAAGTAGAGACCGAGCAGGCCCAGCATGAGCAGGATGTAGGCCAGGTTCGGGTTGGAAATGGTGATCAGGAATTTCTGCCGGGCCGTCATCGGGATTTCCACGATGACCTTGTCCTTGAGCAGGAGGAGCTCTTCCTCTCCGCTGAACCGTTTGATCCGTTTGGCGTGGAAATAATCGATGATTTCCTTTTCGTTTCCGGCAATGAGGTCGATCAGGCGGCCATCGAGGGATTCTTTCTCCGTGAAAGAGAGGCTCTTCCGCACCGCATCTTCGGCGAGTTTGACATTCCGGCCTCTTTTTTCGGCCAGAGTTTTAATGTAGGAAGCGGCGTCCTGGGTGACCTTTTCAGCCATTGTCTCATCCATGGGCTGGCCGGTGATGGATATCCCCACCGGATGAGCGGCGCCCGCACTCGTTCCCGGCGCCATGACGAAGATGTCACTGGCGACGGCGATGAAAAATCCCGCAGAAGCGGCTCTGGCTCCGCTCGGGCTGACAAAGACGGCCACCGGAGTCCTCGAACCCAGGATTTTCTCGATGATTTCCCGCATCGAAGAATCCAGTCCGCCTGGAGTGTTCAAAGCGATGATGATCAGGCTGGCATTCTCTCTCTCCGCTTTATCGATTGTTTGAGTGATGTATTCAGAACTGATCGGGTGAATGGGAGCGTCCACTGTGATTTTCAGGATGGCAGAATTCGCGCTCAGAGGGAGCATGGAGAGGAAAAGAAAAACGGATACCCATCTCTTCATGATGACTCTCATTATAGGTGCTCCCCCTGAACAAGTCAATAAAATATCTTGACTTTTCACATGCAATAAATTATTTGTAATTAGTCTATTAGCTAACCTGGATTATTCACGAGTCTTAGGTTGCTGCAGATGCAAGGCACAGGACACGC
>CAYZDV010000009.1:0-29205 GCA_964477275.1 uncultured Eubacteriales bacterium | reverse complement strand
AAGATGAATTTATCGAAGCACTGAAGGAAAGAATCCCTTTCAGACCTGATAACGAACTTCTGGGGAGGGATTACTGAGGATGCTGGTCAGGTTGAACAAATTTCTGGCCCAGGCCGGCGTTGCCTCCCGCCGGGAGGCAGACCGGATGATTCTCGAAGGAAAAATTACGGTCAACGGTCAGCTGGTTCAGGAACTGGGCGTCAAGATCGACGATGAAAAGGACCGGGTCAAGGCGGGAGGAAAGAAGATCGAGAAAAAAGAGGGCGTCATCTATCTCATGTTCCACAAGCCGAAGGGATATCTGGTCACCCTCAAAGACCCCTTCCACAGGCCGACCATCTTCCAGCTTCTGCCTCGGTTCAGGAAAAGAGTCTATCCCGTGGGCCGCCTGGATTTCGACAGCGAAGGACTGCTTCTTCTGACCAATGACGGAGAGCTGGCCCATCGATTGACCCATCCCCGGTTTCAAGTCCGCAAAACCTATTTGGTGGAGGTCAGGGGTCGTCCGGAGCCATCCCGGCTTTCGGTCCTGGAGAAAGGAATCGTTCTGGAGGGCAGGAAGACGGCGCCGGCGAGAATTCGAATAGCGAAGGGAGGAGAGAAGAAGACGTCAATCCAGGTCGAGCTCCACGAGGGCCGGAAAAGGGAGGTGAAAAGAATGCTCGCCTCGGTCGGCCATCCTGTTGTTCGGCTCCGAAGAGTCGGGTTCGCCGGCCTCAAACTCGAAAAATTGAAGAGCGGAGAATGGCGCTTCCTGACGCGCCGCGAGGTCCTTCTCCTGAGAAAGCAAGTCGGGCTGGATGAGTGAGCTAAGAGGCTTTTTCCTTTTCTTTTTCCGCGACGGCGTAGGCCTTCCAGCTCTGGGCAAGACGCTGGAGCTCCGTGTCGACGAAAAAGTTCGCCGTGTCTTCCTCGAACGTCCCGTCCTCTTTTATCTTTCCGGATTTCACCCCGGTCAGTATCTCGATTCCCTCGTCGATGGTCTTGACCGGATAGATGTGGAACTTGTCTTCCCGGACAGCTTCGATCACCTCCTCGTGGAGCATGAGGTTCTGAATGTTCTGGTGAGGAATGATAACTCCTTGTGTCCCGGTAAGCCCTTTGGCCTTGCAGACCTCGAAGAAGCCCTCGATCTTTTCGTTCACCCCGCCGATGGGCTGGATTTCCCCCTTCTGGTTGAGAGAGCCGGTGACGGCGATATCCTGTCTCAGCGGGAGTCCGGAAAGGCTGGATAAGATGGCGTAGACCTCAGTGGAAGAAGCGCTGTCGCCCTCGACTCCAGAGTAGGACTGTTCAAAGGCGATGCTGGCCGAGAGCGAGAAGGGCTTGTTCAGGGCATATTTGCCCCTCAAATATCCTCCCAGGATCAGCACGCCCTTGTTGTGGGTGCGGCCGCTGAGGTCGGCTTCCCTTTCGATGTTGATCACGCCGCCGCGGCCGACCGAAGTCCTGGCCGTGATTCGAGTCGGTTTGCCGAAGGCGAATTCGCCCATGTCGTAGACGGAAAGGCCGTTGACCTGGCCGACGACATTGCCTTCGGTATCGATCATCAGAGTTCCTTCTTCGATCAGCTCCTGGATCTTGTCGGCGATGAGGCTGACCCGTTCGAAGCGCTCCCGGATGGCGGTTTCCACGTGCTTTCGGCCGACGATCTTTCCGTTGTCTTTTTTCGCCCAGTAGTTGGCCTCGCGCAGGACATCGGCGATGATGTTGAAACGGGTGGATATCTTTTTCTGTCTTCCGGCCAGCCGGGTGCCGTACTCGACAATGCCCGCGATTCCCGTTTTATCAAAGGGCATGAGTCTGTCGTCCTCCACGATTTTTTTGATGAAGGTGGTGTATTCCCTGATTGTTTTGCTGTCCTTTTTCATTTCCGTGTCGAATTCGGCTTTGACCTTGAAGATTTTCTTGAAATCCTCGTCCATGAGATACAGAAGGTAGTAGATGCGGGCATCGCCGATGAAGACGACTTTGACGCTGCAGTCGATGGGCTCGGGCTTGAGCCGGGTGGTCGAGATGAGAAAGAGGGAGGCGTAGTTCTGGATTTCCAGCTTCTGGTTCCTCAGGGTTCTCTTGAGGGTCATCCAGACGCCCGGCTCGACGAGGGCATCGAGGGCATTGATGACCAGATAGCCGCCGTTGGCTTTGAGGAAGGAGCCTGGCTTGATTTTGGTGAACTCGGTCTGCCAGATGCCGAATCGGGAGGGAGCGATCTCGATCGAGCCGAACAGGTTGATGTAGTTGGGGTTTGTTTCGATGATCACCGGAGCGCCCTTGACATCGGAATTGTCGATGAGGAGGTTGACCCTGTAGATGAAGAAGGGGTCAATGAGTTCCTTCTCGCCGGCCTCTTTTTTCTGCGCTTTAAAGAGGTCGATGCTACTGATGAGGTGCGCTTCCACGTCTTCCAGGTATTCGGGGACTTTGGGAAATGGGAATTTTTTCCTGATGCCCTCAATCGCGGCCTTGATCAGGGGAGTGATGGACTGCTCATCCCATTGCTTGAGGAGCGCTCGCGTTTCTTCCTCGATTTCCTTGATCTGCTCCAGAATTTCTTCCAGCTTTCCAGTCAGCTCTTCGTATTTTTTCTTCTTTTCTGCCACCTGCTTTTCAGGGATCTTCCCTTCCCTGGCCAGAGCGTCGAGCTTGTTGAAGGGAGTGGGCTGGCCGTCGATGAGGGGCACGAGGTCAGGCCGGACGAAAAGACCCATCTGGACCTGAATGACGGAAAACCCTTGTTTGGCCACCTCTTCCTCGAAGTTCTTGAGGATTGCTTTTTGCTTTTTCTGCTGGGATTCGATAATCTCATCCCTTTTCTCCGTATAGTATCTGCTCTTGATCATATCCGGGATGTTGGTTTTGAGCATGTTGATGAGGCTTTCCATGGTTTCTTTGAAGAACTTTCCCTTTCCGGCCGGAAGCATGATCAGGGACGGTTCGTCAGGATTCTTGAAGTTGTTGACATAGAGAATATCGTCCGGAGTTTTCTCTCCCTTCTCCAGCTTCTCCAGAAGCTGCTTGATGGTCGTCGTTCGGCCTGTCCCCACCATTCCGGTGACGAAGATGTTGTAGCCGAGGCTATTGATGTCCAGGCCGGTCTTGATGGCTTTGATGGCTCTTTCCTGCCCGATGATATCCTCGCAGGGCCTGCAGTCGTCGCTGGTCTCGAAGGGGATTTTGCCAGGGTCGCAGGTCCACCTCAGCAGCTCGACAGGGAGTTCTTTAAAATTTGAGGCTGTTTTCATTCTCTCCTCCTCTGGCTCAACGTATTTTTTCTTTTCAAAGGGTAAATGGAAAGTTAGCACAAATTTTATCTTAAGACAATAATCCCGTGGGACTCATCCTCTCTGGCGAGGGATGGTTCGAGGAAAAGTCCGTATGAAGGACGAGCGGGCACGGTTCCTCGAGGCGGAGCCGGGAGGAGAGCGAGGACTGAATCGAGCGGCTTTGCCTCGCTGGGGCAAAGCCAGCGTGACTTTGAGCGAACCATCCCGAGCCCTCCTATTTCAAAAAAAGCTTTTATCTGTTAAAATAGGAAAAATTTTGAAGCAGGAGCTGACTGGCAGAAGATTTTTTTGATCGGATGAAGGAATGCGTCAGATTCAGCGGAAAGGAGTCCCATGGATTACGAAAATGTGTTGATCAAAAAGGAACAGAGCATTGGCTGGGTCTTCGTCAATCGTCCTGAGAAGCTGAACGCTCTGAATGCCAGGACCATTCAGGAGTTGAAGACTGTTTTTCTTTCATTCAAAGAAGATCCTGAGGTTAAGGTCGTTATTCTGACCGGTTCGGGGGAGAAAGCTTTCGTCGCCGGGGCTGACATCGGTGAACTGGCCCTTCTTGATGAGAAGGCAGGCCGGGCCTATGTTCGGGATGGCCAGGAACTGACCCGGCTCATCGAGAACTCCCCCAAGCCGGTCATTGCTGCGGTCAATGGCTTCGCTCTCGGCGGCGGAACGGAGCTGGCTCTGGCCTGTCATATCCGGGTTGCCTCCGAGAACGCAAAGTTCGGTCAGCCCGAGGTCAAGCTGGGGCTGATTCCGGGCTACGGCGGCACACAACGGCTCGCCCGCCTGGTCGGAAAAGGATGGGCGCTGGAGCTCATCCTCAGCGGCAGGATCATCGATGCCCAGCAGGCTTTTCAAATCGGCCTTGTCAACAGAGTCGTCTCCCTCGGCGAATTTTATTCGAACTGCACCGCCCTGGCCAAAGAGATCGCAGCCAATGGCCCTCTGGCCCTCTCCTGTGCCATCGAAGCCGTCAACAAGGGGCTGGACCTCAGCGTGGAGGAGGGCCTTCTTCTGGAGGCGGAGCTCTTCGGCAAAGCCTGCGGCACCGAAGACAGCAAGGAAGGGACAAGAGCCTTTTTGGAAAAAAGAAAGCCCGATTTCCAGGGCCGTTAAAGGGAGAAAGCAATGAACAGCTATCAAGGAAAGCTTCAAGCCAAAGGGCTTAAGGTCGGCATCGTCGTCAGCCGTTTCAACCAGTTTATCTCGGAAAGGCTTCTCGAAGGGGCCCTCGATGCCCTCCATAAACTGGGGGCCGAGGAAAAAGACATCGCCATCTACAAGGTTCCGGGCTCCTTCGAGGTTCCGCTGATCGCCAAAAAATTGGCCGCGGGGAAAAAGGTGGACGGAATTGTCTGTCTGGGTGCCCTGATCAGAGGCGATACGCCGCATTTCGATTTTTTGAGCGCCGAAGTCATCAAGGGACTGGCTCAGATCTCCATGGAAGAAGGCGTGCCGGTGGCATTCGGCATTTTGACCGTCGATACCATCGAGCAGGGCATCGAGCGTGCCGGAGCCAAAGCCGGCAATAAGGGCTGGGATGCGGTCTTTTCGCTCATCGAGACGCTGAACATGATCAAGGAAGCCGGGCTCGAATAAGGGTCGTGGCCTCACCATGGGCCGGAGAAGAAGAGCCCGGGAAGATACCCTCCGTATTCTTTTTCGTCTCGAGTTCAATGACCAGGATGTCGAGGAGGTTGTCGCCCGATACTGGAAGGAAAGGAAAGCGGAGAAAGAGGTCAGAGAATACAGCGACTGGCTGACGAGAGGAATCGTTTCCCGGAAGAAAAAGATGGACAGCATCATTCAGTCCGCCTCTGAGCACTGGCGCCTCTCCCGAATGACGCTCATCGACCGCAATGTCCTGCGCATGGCTCTCTTCGAACTCCTCTTCGAGGAGAACATTGCGCCAGCGATCATCATCAATGAGGCGATCGAGATTGCCAAAAAGTACAGCGGAGAGGAAGCGGCGCCCTTCATCAACGGAATCCTCGATGCCGTGCGAAAAAACCTTGAACAGGTTCGAAAATCCCTGAAGGAAGAAAACGACAATGGCCGAAAAAAAGAGCGCACCAAAAAAAGAAAGCCCTCTTAACACTGATTCAGGGTTGAGCGACCAGGAACGCGCTCGCAGGCTGAAAATGGAAAAGCTCGCCCAGGAGAACGTCGACCTCTATCCTCATAAGGTGAAGTGGACCCATTCGGCCTTTGATGTCCTGGAGAAATATTCCGCACTTTCTCCTGAAGAGCTGGAGAAAAAAAAGGTCAACGTTATCGTTCCCGGCCGGATCATGTCCATTCGCCAGATGGGTCGTGCCACCTTTTTCCACATCATGGATAGCCGGGCCCAGCTCCAGGTCTATCTCCGCGAGGACAGAATCGGAGAGAAGGCCTACAGGCTTTTTTCGCTGGTCGACATCGGAGACGTCATCTCTGCTCAAGGCGTGCTTTTTAAAACCCGGACCGGAGAGCTGACCGTCCTGGCCCACTCTTTCACCCTTCTGGCCAAGTGTCTCCATCCTCTGCCCGAGAAGTGGCACGGATTGCAGGATGTTGAGCTCCGTTACCGGAAAAGACACCTGGACCTGATCATGAACCCGGGAGAAAGAGAGGTCTTCAGGCTGAGAAGCGCCATGATCGCATTCATCCGGAGGTTTTTTGATGAGAAAGGCTACATCGAGGTCGAAACGCCGATGATGCATCCCATCCCGGGCGGAGCGCTGGCCCGGCCTTTCAAGACCTACCATAATGCGCTGGCGATGGACCTCTACTTGCGCATCGCTCCCGAGCTGTATTTGAAGAGGCTGGTCGTCGGCGGGTTTGAGAAGGTCTACGAGATCAACCGCAGTTTTCGCAACGAAGGGGTCTCCTCCGAGCACAACCCGGAGTTCACCATGCTCGAATTCTACCAGGCCTTCAGCGATTACAACGAAATGATGGAATTGACAGAGGAGCTCATTTCCAGCATGAGCCGCGCCCTTCTGGAAACAGAAGAGTTGACCTACGGAGAGCACCGCATTTCTCTCAAGAGGCCCTGGAAAAAAATCAAGTTCATGGAAGCTTTGATGAACTTCAGCGGTCTTGCTCCAGCCCGGTTCAGCGACAGGAAGGGAATCATCGAGCTGGCCTCGACTCTGACGCCGGAGAAAAAGTCCCTCAGCTACGGGAAGGCCCTGGACATCATTTTTGACAAGCAGGTCAGGCCCACCCTCATCCAGCCGACCTTTGTCCTCAACCCTCCCAAGGAAGTCTCTCCCCTGGCCAAAACCTCGAAGGAGAACCCGGAGGAAGCCGAGCGCTTCGAGCTGGTCATGGGCGGGATGGAGATTGCCAACGCCTTCAGCGAGTTGTCCGACTCGCAGGAGCAGAGGGAAAGATTCGAATCCCAGGAGCAGGCACGGAAAAGAGGAGACGAAGACGCTCATTGGATCGACATGGACTACATCTCGGCGTTAGAATACGGCCTTCCGCCCAGCGGAGGGGAAGGGATCGGGGTCGACCGCCTGGTGATGCTTTTCGCCAACCGGAAATCCATAAGGGAAGTCATTCTTTTCCCGCTCCTTCGTCCCAGAAACAACGAGTGAGGAGAGAATCGTTGATGAGGTCAGTCTGCGTTGTCTGTTTGTTCTGTTGCGCGGGAGATATCGACTGTGAGGACAGTTTCCTGCCATGAATTATGAACTGTTTGTTGCCCGGCGCTACCTGACGGCCAGGAGGAAGCAGGCCTTCATTTCGGTGATCACCTTCATCTCTGTTCTGGGCATCACCATCGGAGTCATGGCCCTGGTCATCGCCATCGCCCTCATCACCGGTTTTCAGGAGGATGTGCAGGATAAGATTCTCAGCTCCACGGCTCACATCATGGTTCCCGGGCTTTCCCGTGACGCCTTGAACGACTATCCCGAAATCATCCAGAAAATCAAAGGACTGGAGGGAGTCCTCTCCGCAAGCCCGGTGGTATTTGAGACAGTCCTCTTGACCGGGCCTTCTCAGAGCCTGGGGGCCATGCTTAAGGGTATTGACTTTGAAGAGGAGAGAGACCATGCGTCCTGGCTTCAGGAGCTCGAAGGTGGAGAGATTCCCGAGCCTGAACCCAGGAGAGATGGCATCATCCTCGGCCGTGAAATCGCCGCCGCTCTCGGAGTGGGAATCGGAGATACGATCCAGGTCCTCTCCGGCTCTTCCCTGAGTCTGTCTCCCGTCGGCCCTATCCCCAGGCCAAAAAGGTTCGTGGTGACTGGCATCTTCAACACGGGTCTGTATGAATTTGATTCCGGGACAGCGCTGATTCGGCTCGCCACGGCCCAGCGAGTCTTCAACCTCGGAGATGGAATAAGCTACATTCAGGTCCGGATAGAGAATATTTTCCAGGCTCCGCACATTGCCGAGAGGATCAAAGAAATACTCCCGCCAATGGCTTATGCGATGACATGGATGGAGCTCAACAAGTCCCTTTTTTCGGCGTTGAAGCTGGAGAAAACCATCATGTTTTTCACTATCGCCCTCATCGTTTTTGTCGCTGCCCTGAACATCATCGCCACTTTGATCCTGATGGTCATGGAGAAAACCCGTGATATCGGAATCCTGATGGCCATGGGTGCCTCCACCGGGAACGTCAGGAAGATTTTCTTCCTGCAGGGGGCGATGATCGGGATCATCGGCACAACGGCCGGCGTCCTGCTGGGGCTGGCCTGGTGCTGGCTGGCCAACACCTTCAAACTGATCAGGGTACCGGTGGATATATACCAGATCTCGTTTGTGCCCTTTCGGATCCAGCCGCTGGACCTGCTCCTGATTATCGGAGTTACCCTTCTCATCAGTCTTCTGTCCACGCTTTTTCCCTCTCATCGGGCCTCAAAAATCGACCCTGTTATCGCCTTGAAGTATGAATAGAATGATTCAAGCGAGGAAACTGGCTAAAGATTATCCGTTGCCCAGAGGAGTCCTCCGCGTTTTCGAAAGGATCGATTTTGAGCTTCTCGAAAGCGAGCTGGTGGCCATCATGGGCATGTCCGGCGTGGGCAAGACGACTTTTCTCAACCTGCTGGGAGCCCTGGACAGGCCCACCGAAGGGCAGATTCTTCTGGACGGGGAAGACCTCCGGACAAAGAGCGATAAAGAGCTCGCCGAGATCAGGAATCAGAAAATCGGCTTCGTCTTTCAGTTTTATCATCTCATGCCCGAGTTCACTTCCGTGGAGAATGTGGCCCTTCCTCTCTGGATCAGAGGGGTGGAGAAGAACGCGGCCTTGAAGCGGGCCCTCGAGTTCCTCAAGGAGGTCTCTCTGGAGAAAAAGGCGGGCATTCGTCCCAGCCAGCTCTCGGGGGGAGAGCAGCAGCGGGTGGCCATTGCCCGGGCCTTGATCAACGAGCCGAAATTGCTCCTGGCCGACGAGCCGACGGGAAACATGGACTGGAAGACGGGAAAAAAGATCCTCGAGCTCATCGCCGAAATGCACCGCAAGAAAGGCCTCTCCTCGGTGATTGTCACCCATAATGAAAAAGTGGCCGAGCTCTGCCACAAAATTTATTTGATGGAAAGCGGCCAGTTGAAACTTCTATCCCATCCCTGAAGTTTGAATTAACGCAAACCGAAAAATCTTTTTGAGAGGGAGTTCGCCAATGAGGATGGGTGGAGCGAGGACGGACGGGGGACACCCCATGACAGGACCCATCCTCTTGCTCCATTACCCAACCGCTTCAACCCAGTGAGGATAGCAGGCGCAGAGGGCTCGGGATGGTTCGCTCAAAGTCACGCTGGCTTTACCCCGGCGAGGCAAAGCCGCCCGGTTCAGTCCTCGCGGAAATTTTGGGGATGAGGAGCATTTGAGAAAATCCAGGTAATATGGTATAAGGAGAATGATATGAAAAGGACGGTTTTCGTGCTGCTTTTTTTCTTTCTTCCGCTCTTTCTCTGCGGTCAGGATATCATCGAAAAAATCGAGATCATCGGCAACGAGCGGGTGACCCGGGAAACAATCCTCTATTATCTTTCCTCCAGTGAGGGCAGTCTCTATAACGAGAACGCCCTTAGGAATGACTTCAGAGTCCTCTGGTCGACAGGATTTTTCTCCGACATCCGGATCGAGCAGGAGAAAGGAGCGAACGGAAAGGTGGTCAGGATCATCGTCGAAGAGAACCCCATCATCAGGGAGATAACTTACAAAACCGGAAAAAGACTCAAGGAGAACGACATAATCAATAAACTGAAAGAGGAAGACGAGTACATTCTTCCCTATTCCCATTACAATCCCCACAAGATCCAGAAAATCAAGAAGACCATCGAAGATTTGCTGGCCGAAAAAGGCCTTCCTTCTGGAAAAGTCGAGGCCAAGACCAACAAAAGGAGCCACAACGAGTACGAGATCGTCTTTGATATCAACGAAGGGCCCCGGGAGAGGGTGGGCGCCGTCGAATTCGTGGGGAAGCCCAAGCTGCTCAGCAGCGTCTTGAGGGCGGCGATGAAGGAGAACAAGAAGCACGGCCCGATCTCCTGGATCAGAGGAAAGGACGTCTTCAAGCAGAGCAAGCTCGATAGCGACCGGGAAAACCTGAGGAAGAAATTCCAGGAATTCGGCTACATGGAAGCCACCATCGGAGAGCCGGTGATCGAAGAGGTCACCAGAAAGTCGATCTTCTTCAAGAAGCAGAAGATGAAAAAAATCACAATCCCGGTCGATGCGGGCTACAGGTACACCGTGGGAGATGTCAAAATCGAAGGCAACAAGGTCATCGCCACCCACTTTCTCAGAAACATGGTCAAGATGAGCGAGGGGGATGTCTACAGCACCAAGGGGAGAGAAAAGACTGTGGAAGAGATCAGAGAAGTCTATGCCAATCTGGGATACCTCTATTCCCAGATTATTCCTGTGGAAAGCCTGGATCCCAAACAAAAGCGGGTCAGCCTGACTTTCAACATTTACGAGGGAGATGTCGTCTATTTGAGCCGCCTCGAGTTCAAGGGAAATAACTATACCAAGGACAAAGTGATCCGGCGGGAAATGCTGCTCAGGGAGGGAGACAGGTTCAGCCTGGCTTTATTCAAGAACAGCATGCTCCGGCTCAACCAGCTGGGGCTGGTGGAGCTCGACGGAGAGCCGGATTTGAAGCCCGACCCCGAAAACCCCACCGAGATGCACGTGGTCCTGAGGTTGAAGGAGCTCCAGAGAAATAACATTCAGTTTACGGCCGGCTACAGCGGTTATGAAGGCACCTTCGTCGCCTTGAGCTACTCCACGGTAAATTTCCTGGGTGCGGGTGAAAACCTGAACCTGATGCTCCAGCACGGAAAGAGGGTCAAAAACTACATGTTCGGGTTTTCCGAACCCTATTTCCTGGACATGCCCATCAGCTTTGGCTTTAACGTCTTCAACCGCTACATCATCTACCCAGGCCTCTTTGACCGCAAGGGAAAAGGTGCCGATTTCATGGTCGGAGCCCGGATAAAGGGGTATCTGAGGTCGAACCTGACTTACTCGTATGAGTACGTGAAAATCACCGTCCCGGAGCAACCCGAGGATGTCCCGCCTGACTATTACAATCCTTACGCAATGTGGGGCAATCAAGGCTACAACATCAGCAGCCTCAGCCCCACAGTCTACCGCTCGACAGTCGACAGCCCTTTGACTCCCAGCCGGGGAACCCTCTACCTGGCCTCCTGTAAATTCGCCGGTGGCTTTCTGGGCGGTGACATCGACATGATCAAGCCTCGCTTTGAGTTCACTCACTACCAGCCGCTGTGGTTGAAGCATGTGGCGGGATTGCATCTGGAGTATCAGTTCATCGAGCCCCTCGGGGATTCAGAGGTCCCCATCTGGGAAAAATTCTTTCTCGGCGGTGAAAGGTCGATCAGAGGTTACAACATCTATGCCATCGGCCCGCGCGATGAGTACGGAAGAAACATCGGAGGAGAGAAGTCGTTTGTGTTCAACGCCGAGTACATCATCAAGCTGGGCGGGCCTCTCTACAGCATATTCTTTTGTGATTTGGGGAATGCCTTCAAGCATGACCAGAAGATCGATTTCAAGAACATGTATTCCTCGGCGGGGCTGGAGATGAGAATTTTTGTTCCTGCCCTGCGCGTTCCCTTCCGGCTCATCTTCGCCTACAACAACCGGAAAATTCGACCGGACGATTCGAATTTCGCTGTTCGCTTCGCCATTGGAACGACCTTTTAAAAAGCTGCTGGACGCAGATTGTGAATCGAATTAAGGAGGCATAAGATGAAGAGAAGCTCCGGCCAAATGATTTTTGCGCTCCTTGTTCTCGCTGTTCTCGGCTCATTGAGTTTCTCCCAGCAGGAGCGCAAGATCGGAATCGTGAATCCCCAGGAAGTTCTGGAGAAATCCATTGAGGGCAAAAACATTATCTTCCGCCTCGAGGAAAAAAACAAGAGCGACCAGGACAGGCTGACCAGACTGGATAATGAACTCCGCGAGAAGGAAAAGAAGCTGGAAACCCAGCGGCTCACCCTCACCGAGGAAGCCATGATGAACCTCAGCGCCGACATCGATCGTTTGCGCACCGATCGGAAGCGCTTCGCCGAAGATTCCTTCCGGGAATTCACGGAACTCCGCAACCGGGTCTTCACCAGACTCCAGAATGAGCTGCTTCCAATTATCGATCAAATCGGGAAAGAGAAGAACCTGGAGATCATTTTTGACCTGACAAAGAGCGGCGCCATCTACGTCGACCCCAGCGTGGACATCACCGCCGAAGTGATCAGAAGATACGATGCCTCAAAAGCCACCAAGAAATAAAAAAATTTTCGATATCGAGAAAATCCTCAAGATCCTTCCCCACCGCTACCCCTTTCTGCTCGTCGACCGGGTTCTGGAGATGAAGAGCGAAAAGTCGATAGTTGCCCTCAAGAACGTCACCTACAACGAGCCGTTTTTCCAGGGGCATTTTCCCCGTCTGAGGGTCATGCCCGGTGTCCTGATTCTCGAAGCCATGGCCCAGGCAGGCGGGATTCTTCTCTACAATTCCATTCCTGACCCTGAGAAGGCGCTCATCTTCCTGAGCACCTTGAACAACACTAAATTCAGGAAGGCTGTGGTTCCCGGAGACCAGTTGAGGCTGGAAGTTGAAATTATCAAAATCAGGAGCCGATTTTGCTCCACCAGGGGAAAGGCCTTGGTGGACGGTGAGCTTGTCGCGGAAACCGATGCCGCTGCATCAATAGTCCGCCTTGAGGAGATGAATGAGCGAGAATGACATTTTTATTCACTCCGCAGCCACCGTTCATCCCGGGGCTCGCCTCGGAAAAGGGGTCTGGGTAGGACCGTATTCGTATATCGGGGAAAAAGTCGTCATCGGCAGGAAAACAAGGATTGACGCTCACGTCTATATCGACGGGCAGACGGAAATCGGGCAAAACTGCCTTTTTTCTCCTTTTTCGGCGATCGGGACAGAACCCCAGGATATCACTTACCGGGGGGAAGACACCCTGACCAGAATCGGAGACGCGAACGTCTTCCGCGAATTCGTGACCGTCAACCGCGGCACACTGAAGGGCGGAGGAAAGACGGTGGTGGGGAACGGCAATTATTTCATGGCCTACTCTCATGTTGGCCATGACTGCTCTGTGGGGAACGAAACCATCTTCATCAACGCCGCCACCCTGGCCGGCCATGTCGCTGTCGAGGATTACGCGACGGTGGGCGCGTTCAGCGGCGTCCATCAATTCTGCCGGGTGGGGAAGTTTGCCTTCATCGGCGGCTACTCAGTAATCACCCAGGATGTTCTTCCCTTCTCGAGAGTTGCCGGCGGCCGTCCGGCTTTGATTTACGGCCTGAATGTGATCGGGCTGCGCCGCAAGGCTTTTTCGAGGGAGAGAATTGCCGGTTTGAAGAAAATCTTCAAGATATTCTTCTATTCCGGTCTCAACACGACCCAGGCCTTGGAGAGGATCCGCGCCGAGATTCCGGAGGGAGAGGACAGGGACGAGATCATCCGCTATGTCCAGTCCTCGCGGAGAGGGATTATAAAGAAGGCGTCTGAAGAATGGGAAAACGAATCGGAATAATCGCAGGCTCCGGGGAATTTCCGCTCGTTGTGCTCGAGGAAGCCCGCAAGGCGGGCTACGACTGCGCCGTGGCGGCCATCAGAGGAAATGCCGATGAGCGGCTGGCGGAGAAAGTCCAAACGCTCCACTGGATAGAAGCGGGAGAGGTTGCATCACTTGTCGCTTTTTTCAAAGAGAACGGAATTCAGGAGGCCGTCTTTGCCGGCAAGGTCGACCCGGGAGTCATATTCGTTAAAGAAAAGCTGGATGAAACAGCTCTCCGGATTGTGGCGCAAGCCGATAAAAAGACGCCTCTTCCGCTCATCCTGGGGCTTGTAAATTTTCTGGCCGACAAGGGAATCCAGGTCATGGATCCGAGCCCGTTCATCGCCCCTTTTTTTTGCCCGGAAGGCATTCTGACCGAAGCAGAGCCCGGACCAGAGGTGGAAGCGGATATTGCGTTCGGCTGGAACATCGCTAAAAATATCGCTGACCTGGATATCGGACAGACGGTGATCGTCAAGAACCAGGTTGTTGCGGCCGTTGAAGGGCTGGAAGGAACCGATGAAGCCATCCGGAGAGGAGGCCGGCTGGCCGGCCGGGGGACTGTCGCGGTCAAGGTCAGCCGGACGTCCCAGGACCCACGGCTGGATTTGCCGGCTGTGGGCCTGAGCACCATCCACGCGCTCGCGGAGGCTGGAGGCAGGGCACTCTGCTTTGAAGCCCGGAAGATGCCCTTTTTTCAGAGGCCGGAAGCAGTGGCGCTGGCCTCGTCGAGCGGGATTTCGATTGTCGCCAGGAAGGCCTGAGACAGGCAGGGAAGGAAAGGCCGGATCAAGGAGAATGATGGACAAAGTCAGGCTCGGAATCATCGGCGTTGGTTACCTGGGAACCCAGCATGCCAGGATCCTCTCTTACCTGGAAGAGGCTGAGCTCAAGGGAGTGGCCGACATCGACTTTAAAAAAGCGGTGGAGATCGGAAACCGGCACGGCGTCCAGTATTTTGAAAACTACGAGGACATGCTGGATGAAATCGATGCGGCCATCGTGGCCACGCCCACCTCCGAGCATTTCTCCATCTCCATGAACCTGTTGAGCGGGGGGAAGTCTGTTCTGGTGGAAAAGCCCATCACCGAGACTATCGAGCAGGCGGAGAAGCTGGTGACAAAAGCCGAGAAAAGCGGCCTTGTCCTTCATGTCGGACATCTGGAAAGGTTCAACCCGGCCGTGGAAGCTCTGGAGAATTTGATCACCGAGCCCAGGTTTATCGAGGTCCAGCGGCTGGGGTCTTTCTCGGCCCGCTCGCTGGACATCGATGTTGTGCTCGACCTGATGATCCATGACCTGGACATCATCCTCGCGCTGATCAAGGATGAGGTGAAATCGATACGGTCTTCCGGGATTCATGTCCTGTCCGAGAAGATCGACATTGCCAACGCCCGGCTGGAGTTCCAATCCGGCTGCGTGGCCACGCTCACCGCAAGCCGTGTGCACCAGGGAAAAGTGAGAAAATTGCGGATATTCGAACCCACCGTTTGCTATTCTGTCGACTACATCAACCAGGAAGTGAAGGTTTTTCCCCTGAACAGGAGACAGACGGCGATCAAGAGCTTGAGGATCGAGAAAGAAGAGCCTCTCAAGAAAGAGCTCAAGAATTTCTGCCAGTCCATCAGGGACGGTGAGGAGAGAAAGGTCAGCGGTGCGGAAGGCCTGCGCGCTCTGAAGCTCGCATACAGTGTCCTGCACGAGGCCGAGAGCTAAACGCCGGCTCAGGGCGTCCTTTGGACTTTTCCCGGCCGGCTCCTTATAAAGCGGACATGGACCCGACCCCGGATTTCTTCCTCGAGCCGGACTTTTTCAAACTGAACCCGTGAGAGGTATTCGGTATGGGCTCCGATGTAGGCCAGTCCTTTCTCGCAGAGGAAATCCAGCCAGGGGCCGCGGGCTGTCTCATCCATCAGCTCAGGGGTTTCCTCGACAAAGGTGATCTCGCGCCGCGGGGTTAATTTGGCCTCGGTTGAGGATCGCCTCCGGGCATAGAGATTGACTCCGTCGTGAAGCTCCAGGTAGTTGAGATGAGGCTGCCACCGGGACGCCCAGCGGCGGTAACGGTCGTAGAATTTCTGGTTGGAGGAGTGGATTGTCTCCTCAGAGCGCATCTTTTCGATGATGAACGCTTTCAGCTCCTCTCCCGCCTCCTTCCATTTCTGATAAATGGGGAGAGTCAGGCTCTGGTAGTAAGCAAACCAGCCGCGGGGAATCCAGTAGTCCCGGAAAAGATAAGGAGAATAATTGGAGAACTGTTGAACCCATTCGTGGGAAGGATAGCCGTGAAGGTTGAGATAGATATCCGGAAGCCATTTCTCATAAAGGCCTTTCCTGATTCTGGCTTCCGGGAGAAGCGGCTTGGCCGCTCCGACCTGATGGCCGATGTCCATTCCCAGCGAGCTGTAGCGGCCAGCATGGAGGCTGTGGAAGGGAGTCAGCTTCTGAAGCTGGTAGGCCAGCTCTGCTCCGTCCGGGTTTTCCATCGGATGGAGCACGAGGTTCATTCTCTTGACGAGCTCGCGGCAGGCGCCCTCTTCAGTCAGGCACTCGGCGAACTTCAGAAGGTAGTTGGTGGCAGAGACTTCGTTGGCGTGCTGGCGTCCGCTGAGATAGAGAGTCGGCTTGAAAGTGATGAGCCGGGGAAGGGATGCGTAGGGGTCCAGAGGCGTGAAGATTTCAAGAACCGGAATCTCTCTTTTTTCGTAAGAGACCCCGGCGATGTAGCTGCGAATATTCTGCGAGCGTCCGAGCTTCTCGACAATCTCCAGGCACATCCGGGGGGAGATGATCTCGTCGGTGGGCACGATCGGTTTCTCGTCGGCCAGGGTTTGAAAAGGCTTCTTTTGCTCTGGCTCCGGGGAGGAAACAGGAAGCTTCTCTTCTTTCTCCAGCTCTTTATATTTGATTCTCAGGGTGATGGCGTTGAGGTTGGGATAACGGAATGGCGGGATAATGCCCTGCTCTTGAAGCTTGCGGCAGGACTCGATGAGATCGATGAGAGTCAGGTATTCAGCCTCTTTCTCCACCGTCGTTTCCACGAACAAATTTTCTATCCTTTCCGCTCCTCCATTGTAAATGACCGAGGGGATGCGGAAAGAATCTGCTTTGAGGGCGGGAAAGATGATTTTTTTGCTGTATTCGTCCCGGCCTTTCTCTTTCCATTTGAGGATAAGCTGCGGCTTCTGCGCCTGCCAGTCTTCGAAGACGATTCTGGCCTTACCTTTTCCTCCTTCGAGCGAGGGGTGGATGATGGGAAGGATGTTACCCGGCGCCGAGTGGCGGGAGGTGTCTCGCTCCGCCTCCTCCCTCTCTTCGAGCTCCACTCTGGTGATTCCTCTCAAAAAATCCAGGGTATCAAAATAGAGCTCGTCGTGGATTGATTCCAGGCTGCTGATGATTTCCTCGTCCAGCTCCAACCTGTAATCCGGTTCGCTGAACCAGATCTCAGCCAGCAGCCTCTTAAAGTAAGGCTGCTTGGAGAAAGCGGGCTCGTTGTCCGTTTTTTTCATCACGTAGGAGTAGACCCGGGGGAGAACCTCCTCCTGGTAGTAGGTCCAGAATCTTTCCAGGTCGCAGGGAATGGCGGTATCCAGCACGGTCTCCTTCCCTTTTTCGATTCTCAGCCAGCCGGTGGTCAGCTTGACCGTTCCCCATTCCGGAATGACTTTGAGGTAGAGAGCTTCCTTTGTCCGCGGGGAAAAGTCTTTTTCGAGGAGAAGTTGACCGGCTTCATCGAAGGCCAGGACCTCATAGACCGGCTCTTTTTCGCTTTTCATCTCGAACTCGATCCTCTCCAGCGGAATTCCCGTCCCTTCGGCAATGATTTCATCCACAGGATAGAGTTCCTGCAGCCAGCGGACGGGCTCGCTGTAGAAGCGTTTGGGTTCTTCGATGTTTTCCCGTTCTTCGGCAAAACGGATGAGCAAGCGGTTGACCGGCTTGTCCTGCAGGGAGGGGAGGACCTCATCCAGAAGCCAGAAGAAGCCCTGTTTGTAGGCGGAGAGAACTCTGATCTCAAAATTCGAGACCCCTTTCTCGCTCAGCAGGGCCTCAATCCTGCTTTTGATTTTTTCCCTGACCTGCGGGGATTCGCTCAACCCAAGGCTGACCTTCACCGCTGGCCCTGAGTGTTCGAGGCCGTCCAGGTTCTCCTCGATCAAACGGATCGCCTCGTCTCCTTCCCAGGGAAACTCTTTTTCCTCCTCGAAAATGATCTTGCCGTCCTTGAGCTCGTAAGCCTGGACTTCTGCTTTTTGTTCAGGATGGAATTCTTCGAGAAAACGGCGGAGATGGTCTTCGAAATGCTGGTTTTTCCGGGGGAGATAGAGCTCTGCTTTGAGCGAGAGAAGCTCTTTGCCCTTGAGGTCTTCTGTGATTTTCCTTATCTTGAGGTTAAAGTCGGCTTCGGCGCTTCCATTTTCGCCCTCAAGGAATTTTTCCAGGTCGGAAACGATGTCTTCGAGGCGGGGATGACCGTCTCCGTACTCATCCAGATAGGGGAAGGTCGTGCTCAGGTATGTCAGGACGCAGTCGACACCGCCATCATCCCCTCCGACGATGGCGAGCGCACTGGAGGCGTTGAAAGCTTCGGGCACAACGCCGGCCCATCCCAGACCTTTCTGCAGGGGCGGCGTCTTGAGCTTTCCCTTTCTGGACAGCTCCTTGTTCAGGCTGTTGTTCTCTCCGATAAGGATTGGCGAGATGAGGGACTGGTTGTCCTCGACTTCACTGTCCAGGTAGAGGAGAGGGAAGGAGGCGCCGGCAGTCCCCAGGACAAGACGCGAGGCCAGCAAGGCGGCTCCGGGAAAGACAGAATCCCGGGGAAGGATGACTGACGTCTCCACTGTATCCAGGATGCCGTCTTTATCGCAGTCGGCATATACCCCCCTGGCCGTGAAGAGCTGGAGAAGGTCGAAATTCTTCCCCGACGGCCTGGGCCGGAAGGGCGTCTTGTAGGAGGGCGTCAGAATCCTTTTCGGAAAGCCCATCCGGCGAAGGGTAAGAGAAGGGAGTTTATTTCCCGGAATGAGAAAGGTTGTCTGCGCGCAGCCCGGGTAATTGAGAACCTCAGTCTTCTCGCCCTTCAGATGCTGGAGGCGGAGAGTCTCCAGTGCCCGCCAGGCGGCCTCTCGTTTGTTTTTATCTGCCAGATGGATTTCTAATTGAAGCTCTTTTATCTCCCCTGTGTTGAAATCCAGATTTTTTAGAGCCAGCGGCGCGGAGCTGGCCTCGGGAAACTCATAAAGGACGCAACGGGTGATGATTCTCTCGGGCACGATTCCCTGGCTTTCCAGAAACACCCGGAGGTCTTTTTCCACTGAAGAATAGGTGGCGCCCTGCTCCCGTCCCCAGATCTCCCAGAGATAGGGCCAGCGAAGGAAGAAAGCGCGGCCGGTGAGGAGAAGCGCTCTCTCTGAACCGGCGGCACAGATGATGAGCGGCCTCCTTCGATGGGAAGAAAGCAGAACAAGGCCCTGGTCTTTGCCGAGCGAGGGAAGGCCGGTCTTCGCTTCTTTTTCCCATTTCTTGGCCCAGGAGGATCGGGAGCCGATGAGGATGGGAAGCTCGAGGTCGAGGATATTCCGCACATCAGAATCCTTCCTCAGCAGCGAAAAGTCGACAACCAGACTTTCCAGGTTGGCCCTGGCGGCGATGTCTCCGGCCAGAGCGAGTTCATGGGCGGCCGGCGCGTCGGGGATGAGGATGCGGAGGGCTACCCTGTCTCCGTGGCCGTCATTATCGAGATCCTTGATTCCTTTTCCGAGGAGGAAAAGTTGAGAGAGACTCTCGACTTCTGCGGTTCCCTGAACCGTGAAGAAAATGCAAAAAACAAGAAAAAGGAGGGCTTTCTGTCTCATTTTTTCTCCTTCAGCGATTTTGCATGTTGGAATTCCTCCCCATTGTGATGATTCTCCGCGACCAAGTCAACCGCATTCGAGACCGCGCAGGTTTTGCTCTTTTTTGCCACAGAAAGAGACCGTTTCCCCGAACGCCGAATTCTTTTTTCCTCCAGTGGAGGATTTGGAGATATTTCCCACCCTCGCCCGGATCACGGGGAAAATGCCGAAAGCCGGCGCAGGGCGGCGTCAAAGTCCATAAAATAACATACCGCCTTAGTTGGTATCTTTCCTGTCATTCCCGCGCATTTAGTAAATTGACATAACCATATAGTGTTGTCATTCCCGCGCAGGCGGGAATCCAGGGTTTCCTGTGTAAACAGGAATCCAGTTCCTTTTTCTAGTTCCCTGCTTTCGTAGGGACAGCGCCTGGATTCCTGCACCCGCCTTCACGGGCACAAGCTTCCGCAGGAATGACAAAAAGGGGACTTTGACGTTACCCTCACAGCCGGGGTTTTTATCTTGATTATTTCTTATAAATTGGATAGAATATGATGAAAATAAAAAAAGTGAATATGATGAAAATGAAATATATACTACATATAGTGCGGCAAAAATGGAGTATTCATACATATTGAATTTTTCCTTGACATCCTTTTAGGCCCTTCCCTATAATCTTTACTTAAGGAATATCCCATCCATGAAACCCCAAACCATTAAACTGACAAAAATCTTTATCATCGTTTCTCTGGCCTTCCTCATCTTCGGTTGGGCTCCGATTGAGTTTGGTGAAGAAGAGAATTTTTTCCACGGGTATTTGATCGAGAAGCCCGTCATCCGCATCGGGCTGGGCGTCAATATCGACCGGATCGAGATTGCCTCTTCTTCCGGAATGAAGGTGTATGAAGTCAATCCAGGTTATAAGCTCATCGCCGAAGATGTGGAAGAGGTCCAGGTCAAAGGCCGGCGGGAAAAATTGACAGAAAAATTCCTGATACTGGCCGCACAGACAAAGGACAGGAGAAAAGCGGAGATCCTGGCTGAGAGCTTGAGCTCGACTGTCGACCACAACGTCTATATCAGCGAAGACAGCGAGGACGAGATTTCAGGAGCTCACAAGGTGCTGGTCGGAGATTTCATGACCAGAGACGACGCATTGGAGTTCGTCAGGACTCTGAACGAGCTTGGCCTCCGCGATGCCTGGATCGTGCGGGAGGAAATCACCGAGGAGAGCTCCAGGCCTCTCTGGATTCTTGTCAACGATGAGCTGAAGAGCCTCAATGAGAAAAGCGTCCTGTACTTTATTCCCAGTGATGAGCGGAGCTACCTTTCCTTCAACGGAAGACCGTACCGGGGTCTCTTTGTCCTTCAGAGCACTTCCAGGGGCATGGTGCTGACCAACGTTCTGAACCTTGAGAACTACCTCAAAAGCGTCGTTCCCAGCGAGCTCTCTCCTCATACCTACAGTGAACTGGAAGCCCATAAGGCTCAGGCTGTTGCCGCCCGAACCTATGCCATGAGACATCTCGGCTTGAACAGAGACCTGGGCTACGATATCGATGATACGCCCCGGGCCCAGTTTTACAAAGGAATGAGCGCCGAGCATCCCCTCAGCACCATGGCAGTGGAGGCAACTCGCGGAGAAGCGGCCTATTACAAAGGAAAGTTGATCAATGCCCTCTACACCAGCACCTGCGGAGGAATGACCGAGGATGTGGAAAACATCTTCGATGGTCCAGCTCTTCCCTATTTGAGAAGCACGGCCTGCATCTTTGAAAATCAGAAAGAATGGGAACTGAGAAGCAAGACTGCTTTTCCATCTGTCCGTTCGAACGGCATCGACATGACTCCTGAGATTGCCTTGCTGGTCAGTTTGAAAGTGATTCCGCCGAAGACAGACCCGGCTTTCTTGTGGCAACCGGCCGCCTTCGAGGAGGCGGTGGACTGGATCCAGAAGGCCCTGACCCTGGTCGGAAAGAGGAATGCGGCGTTTAAGCCCGACCCGTCCCCCCTGAGCCTGAAAAAATTCGTTGAGATGGTGACCGACGCATTCAGCTGGCAGAGCAGAGTCGACAATCTGGTCTTCGAAGGCGAAACTGGCTTCCTGTTCAAGGATTTGAACAGCCTGTCCTCGACAGTCAAAGCACAGTTCGCCTATTTTATCCAGGCTAACATCATTCCTTTCGCCTCTGCTGTCGGAGACCCGGAGAGAATCCTGAGCCGCGCAGAGACGGCCTTCTACCTGGGTAAAATTTTGCGAGGGGACGAAAGAGTCGGCCAGAAGGGTATTTTCAGGGGACTCAGGGATAACATGATGGAATTGCAGCAGGACCAGGACATCACGCGGCTTGCCCTCTCGCCTGATTTTTTTCTTCTGAAAAGGGGAGACAACGGCTCATCGTTTGTGTCCGATCTTTTTCTCCTCGGCGGAGAGGAAATCAGGGTGTTTGGGAGAGATGAAGTTATCAGCCTGGTCGAAGTGAGCCAGCCCTTTCTCACCAACATCCTGGACCGGAGCTCATCCGCGTTCCGCTGGCGGAAGAGAGTCACCCGGAAGTCCCTGGAGAGAAGGATCAACCGCTATTACCCCATTGGAGAGCTGGTCGATGTGGTCCCCCAGAAGAGAGGAAAGTCCAAAAGAGTGATCGAGCTTCTTGTGGTCGGGCGAGAGACGCAGGCCCTGGTCAAGGGCCTGAGGATTCGCCGGGTTCTGGGCCTCGGAGAGACGCTCTTTGTGATCGAAAGAGAGCATGACCAGGAAGGTCGCATCTCGCACTTTACCTTTCTCGGAAAAGGATTGGGGCACGGAGTCGGTCTCTGTCAGGTTGGCGCCTTCGGAATGGCCCAGGCAGGAGCGGATTACAAAGAAATATTGAAAAAGTATTATCACGGGATTAAAATTGACAGGGCCTATTAATCCCGGATAAGGAGTCAACCTGTGGAGAAAGAGCGGGTAAAGGAAAAACTTATTCAGGTCGTGAAAGAAAAGTCGCTCGTCACCGGCGTCACCCGGGTCCTGACTTCAGGGAGGACCAGCAACTATTATATTGATGCTAAGATGACCACCCTCGACCCGCTGGGGGCCTCGCTGACGGCCCGCTTGATGCTCGATGTGCTCAAAGATTTCGAGGTCGATGCCGTTGGAGGCTACACCCTGGGCGCGGATCCCATTGTCAGCGCTGTGGCCGCGTTGAGCGCGGGGACCGAAAGGCCGCTGCCGGCATTCATCGTCCGCAAAGAGCCCAAGAAACATGGAGAGCGGAAGATGATCGAAGGCCCCTTCCAGGACGGCTGGAAGGTCGCTGTCGTGGATGACGTGGTGACCACGGGAGGCTCAACGCTCAAGGCCTGCCAGGCCGTCGAAGAAGAGGGGGGCACGGTTGTCCTGACTCTCGCCCTTGTCGACCGCCTGGAAGGAGGAAGGGAAAACCTGGAAGCCCGGGGCTATCGGTTCATCTCCCTTCTGACCCGGGATGACCTTCTGAAATAATAAAGAAAAAAAGGGGCCTGTCCCCTTTTGGAAATGTCTTTTTTTCCGTGATGAAGACCTCTCTCAGGAGGATTAAAGAGGGTCAGGCTGGGTGTTGAGAAAACCGTGAGCAGGGCTGAGCGGGCATGGTTCCTCTCCCAGAGGGAGAGGAGAGCGAAGCCCGAATCCGAGCGGGATTTCTTAGTCGGGGAAATTCCGCGTGTTTTCGATGCATCCAGCCTGACTCCCTCGTCTTATTCGCTGTCACGGAAAAGAAGGTGCTTGCTCCCCTTTTTCATGATTTGCTTTTTGCGTTTTTTTTCAATACAATTTCTCTCCTTTAACCCTGTAATCCCGAAGGTGAGGTCATGGCCGAGCGAAGAAAGAGAATCCCTCTCGGAATCGCCCTCATCCCGGTTGTTTTTTTAATCGCCGCCCTGTCGGTGACCATCGCCGTCTTCAAGCTCTCCCCTCACATCCCTCTGGTCTGCGCTGCAGCCGTTGCAGCCGGCATCGCCGTGATCTTCAAGCATCCCTGGAAGGAAATTCATGAGGGCATGGTCAAGGGCATCACCCTGGCCATGGGCGCCATCCTGATCCTGATGGTGGTGGGTATGATGATCGGGACCTGGATCCTGGGGGGAATCGTTCCGACCATGATCTATTACGGATTGGAGGTCCTCTCGCCCGGCGTGTTTCTCCTGGCCACTCTCATCATCTGCTCCATCGTCTCCCTGGGAACAGGTTCTTCCTGGTCAACAGCAGGCACAGTGGGAGTGGCCCTCATCGGAGTGGGCAAAGGCCTGGGAATTCCGGTTTCCATGGTGGCCGGGGCCATCATTTCCGGAGCTTACTTCGGGGATAAAATGTCCCCTCTTTCCGATACCACCAACCTCGCTCCCGCTGTGGCCGGAACAGACCTCTTCTCCCATATCCGGCACATGGTCTACACCACTGCTCCGGGATATGTTCTCTCTCTCATCCTGTACGGACTGATCGGCCTCCGCTTTTCCGGGGGCGCCATGAAGGCGGAAAACATCGAAACCATCCTCTCCACCATTAAGGCGAACTTTTTCATCCATCCCGTTCTTCTGCTCCCTCCCTGTCTGGTCATCGTCATGGTGGTCAGAAAAATCCCGCCTTTGCCGGCTCTTGTCGGCGGGACCATCCTGGGCGGATTCTTTGCCATGGCCGTTCAATCCAGCTCTCTGGCGGAGACGATCCGGGCGGCTCAATCCGGGTATGTCTCCGGGACCGGCGTGGCCATGGTCGATGACCTTCTGACCAGAGGAGGCCTGGACAGCATGATGAACACCGTGGCGCTGATCATCTGCGCCCTCTCCTTCGGAGGGATCATGGAGAGGACGGGAATGCTTGAGGTCATGGCCAGGGCTCTCCTGTCGAGAGTCAGGAGGACAGGTTCTCTTGTCACCACAACTCTGATAAGCAGCATCGCTATGAACGCGGTGGCCTCCGATCAATATATGGCCATCGTCATTCCAGGACGAATGTACAAGAGTGCTTTTGACGCGCGCGGGTTGCATCCCAAGAACCTCTCCCGCTGCCTGGAGGATGCCGGCACGCTTTCCTCTCCGCTGATCCCCTGGAATAGCTGCGGCGCCTTCATGCACGCCACGCTGGGCGTCAACCCCCTTCTTTACCTTCCCTACGCTTTCCTCAACCTCTCCAACCCCCTCGTATCCGCCTTCTACGGCTATACGGGGCTCACCATGGAGAAGAAGGAAGACGAGTAGTCCTCGTTTCCCGGCCTGTCTTGAACTTTTTGTGCAAAGCTTCAGGAAATGACGTTGTGTTTCTTTCCGACCTTGGTGAAGGCGGCGATGGCCTTATCCAGGTGGTCTTTTTCGTGGGCAGCAGAGAGCTGAACCCTGATTCTGGCCTGGCCTTTGGGCACGACCGGATAGTAGAAGCCGATGACGTAGATGCCTTCATCGAGGAGGTCGCGGGCCATATCCTGAGAGAGCTTGGCGTCGTTTTCGAATTTGCCGAGCATGATGGGAACGATGGGGTGCACGCCCGGCTTGATATCGAATCCCGCTTCGGTCATCTTTTCGCGGAAATACTTCGTATTGGCTTCCAGCTTGTCCCTCAGCTCCGTGGTCTCGGTGAGGAGGTCGAAGACGGCGATGGAGGCGCCGACCACAGCCGGAGCCAGGGTATTGCTGAAGAGGTATGGCCTCGAGCGCTGCCTGTAGAGCTCGATCAGCTCTTTTCTTCCTGAAATGAATCCGCCGGAAGCTCCTCCCAGCGCCTTTCCGAGAGTTCCGGTGATGATGTCGACCCGGCGCATCACGTTTCTGTATTCGGGTGTTCCCCGGCCTGTCTTTCCCAGGAATCCCGTGGCATGGGCGTCGTCGATCATGACCAGCGAGTCGTATTTTTCGGCCAGGTCGCAGATTTCATCCAGCTTGGCGATGTCGCCGTCCATGGAGAACACGCCGTCAGTGGCGATCATCCGGTAGCGGGCTCCCCGGGCTTCTTTCAGCTTTTGCTCGAGGTCAGACATGTCGGCGTGCGGGAAGATGGACCTCTGCGCCTTGCAGAGGCGGATGCCGTCGATGACGGAGGCGTGGTTGAGCTGGTCGGTAATGATGGCATCTTCCGGGCCGAGGATGGGCTCGAAAACTCCGCCGTTGGCGTCGAAACAGGCGGCAAAAAGGATGGTATCCTCGGTCTCGAGGAACTGGGAAATCTTCTGCTCCAGAATCCTGTGGATTTCCTGGGTTCCGCAGATGAAGCGGACCGAACTCATTCCGTAACCCCAGTCATCGAGAGTCTTATGGGCCGCCGCGATGACCTTGGGATGGCTGGAAAGGCCCAGGTAATTGTTGGCGCAAAAGTTGAGGACTTCCCTTCCGCCCTTGACTGCGATCTCTGCGCCCTGGGGAGTGACGATGATCCGCTCTTCCTTGTAAAGGCCTGCATCGCGGATGGATTGAATCTCCTTTGCCAGGTCTTGCTTTATTTTTCCGAACATAAAATACCTCCTTTGGAACTCAAACGTCAAAGGGAGAAATATACCAGAAATTCAGAGAGAGGTCTATATTTTTTCCGCATTCCGGATTGAGATTTTACTCCGGGTTTCTTCCCTGTTATAATCTTGGGCATGGCAGAGAAGAGGCGTTTTTTTTACGAGTCCTTTTCCGATTATTTCGACCGGCGGTTCAGGATCGAAAGGCTTCTCTATGAGGGAAGGACGAAGCATCAGCGCGTCCATATCCTGTCCAACCCGTTTTTCGGCAAAATGCTCTTTCTGGACGGGAAGATTCAGTCGGCCGGAGTGGATGAACACGTCTACCATGAGAGTCTCGTCCATCCTTCCCTTATGACCCACCCTTCAGCGCAGAACGTGCTGGTCCTCGGCGGAGGGGAGGGAGCAACGCTGAGGGAAGTGCTCCGGCACCAGACGGTGGGAAGAGTGGTCATGGTCGACATCGACCGGGAGCTCGTCAACCTCTGTCAGAAATATCTGCCCGAATGGTCTCGAGGGGCCTTTGTGAACCCGAAGACAGAGCTGGCCTGTACGGACGCCCGCGCCTTTGTCGAAAAAAGCAGCGAAGAGTTTGACGTCGTCATTTCCGACCTGACCGAGCCTCTGGAGAAAGGGCCTTCCGTTTATCTTTTCACCAGAGATTTTTTCGAGAGAGTATTCGAGCGGCTCAAAAAAGACGGGCTGTTCGTCCTTCAAGCTGGCAGCACCGACCCCTTCTCCAATCAATTTTTTTGTTCCCTGGCCAGGACCCTCAAGAAGGTCTTCCCTCTGGTCCGCCCCTACTGGACTTTTGTCTCTTCGTTCGGCCTGAGCTGGGGCTTTGTTCTGGCCTCCAGGGGAAAGGATCCCATGAAGCTGACGGTGAAAGAGATTTCCATGAGGCAGGCCAGACGAAGAATCGCAGGGCTCCGGTTCTATCATCCGGGCCTTCATCGCCATTATTTCGTCTTGCCTCTTTATCTGCTGGAAGACCTGGAGAAAAAAGGAAGGGTCCTGACGGACCAGGAGCCTTTCATCTGGAAGCTGTGATGTCCGGGCCGGTGAAGAGGAAGAGGTCACTCCGTGAGGAGAGGGAATACCACACTCCGGCCAGCGGTATTTTTTTCGAGGTGGAGAGCGTGCTTTACCGGAAGAGGTCTCCTTTTCAGAGAATCGAGGTCATCGAAAACAAAACCTACGGCCGGGTGCTCATCCTGGATGGTCTGGTGCAGACGACTGAAAAGGATGAATTCTTCTACCATGAAATCCTCGTCCATCCGGCCTTTGTGGCCCATCCCCGGCCGGAAAGCGTGCTCATCATCGGCGGCGGAGATGGCGGAGTGCTGAGGGAAGTTCTCCGCTATCCGGTCGAAGATGTCTGCCTGGTGGAAATTGACAGGCAGGTGGTCGAGGTTTGCCGGAATTATTTCCCCTGGCTTGCCCCTTCGCTCGAGGATGGCCGGGCAGAGCTGGTCATCGCCGACGGCAATGAGTTCATCGCCTCGACGAAGAGGATGTTCGACGTCGTCGTCATCGATTCCTCCGACCCGGTCGGCCCCTCGACCCCTCTCCATGAGAGGGATTTTTACACCAGGTTGAAGAGATGCCTCAATCCGGGGGCCGTCGTTTGCGCCCAGGTCGGCTCACCGATCTACCAGGACGAGTTGCTGGCGAGAAAAAAAGAATTTCTTCAGAGCATGTTCCAGGTTGTCCGTTTCTATCTGGGTCCGGTTCCCACCTATCCCGGAGGATACTGGACTTTTGTTTTTCTCTCCGATGAGGTGGAGCCGCTGGAGATAAAGAGAGACCCTGCCCGGGGGCTCAAATACTTCAACCTGGATATCGGCCGGGCGGCCTTTGCCCTGCCGAACTTTCTCAAGGAAAAGCTCGAAAAATAGGCGGGACCACCGGGTTTGTTCTCAGTAGCCCAATTTTCCCTCGGCGTGCCGCTTGCTCAGGACGCTGAGCATGTCCTCGGTCATTCTGGTCAGGTCGAAATCCGGTTTCCAGCCCCATTCCTCCCTGGCCGCGGAGTCGTTGATGGAGTCGGGCCAGGAATCCGCGATTTCCTGGCGGAAATCGGGCTTGTAATCGACGCTGAACCCGGGAATGTGTTTTTTGATTTCAGCCGCCAGCTCTCCGGCCGAGAAGCTCATGGCAGTGACGTTGAAGTCCGAGTGATGCTTGAGCCTGGAGAAGTCAGCCTCCATCAGGTCCAGGGTGGCCTTGAGACAGTCCGGCATGTACATCATCGGCAGCCTCGTCTCTTCCTTGAGGAAACAGGTGTATTTTTTGTATTTGACCGCTTCGAAGAAAATGGCCACCGCGTAATCCGTTGTCCCTCCGCCGGGCAGCGTCTCATAGCTGATGATGCCGGGATAGCGGCAGCCTCTGACATCGACGCCGAAGCGCTTGACGTAGTAATCGCAGAGAAGTTCTCCGGCCACCTTGGTCACGCCGTACATCGTTTTCGGCCTGAGGACTGTCTCCTGGGGCGTCATGTCGCGGGGTGTCTCGGGGCCAAAGACGGCGATGGAGCTGGGCACAAAAATCCGGACCATCTCACGCTCCCTGGCCACCTCCAGGATGTTGTAGGTGCCGTTCATGTTGACATCCCAGCAGAGGTGGGGGTTTTTCTCGCCGACAGCGGAGAGGATGGCGGACATGTGGTAGATGGTGTCGATGCTGTATTTTTTTACCACCTCTTCGATGGTCTCCCTCCTGGTGACGTTGATGAACTCAAAGGGGCCTGATTCCCGCAGCTCCGGCCGGGGTTGAGTCCTGTGCCCGGTGGCCAGGACGTTGTCGCTGCCGTATTTTTTTCTCAGGGTCATGGTCAGTTCAGAGCCGATCTGACCCACGGCTCCGGTCACCATGATTTTTTTCATTTCCTTTGCCATTTTTTATCCTCCGGAATAAAAGTTTTATACGGGGTGATTTTTTGAGAAGTTTTACTTATATCCTGCCTCTCTGAAGATGTCAACCATTTGAGGAAAAAAGAGACTGCCCTCTTTTTCTTTGTGATTTTTTCCTTTATCCTAAGGAGCATGGAAGTCATCATGGACATGATAGAGATGCTCAGGCTAGTCAGTCTCGAGACAAAAGGCAGGGTGAGATGAGAAGAAAAAGGGTGCCTCTGGGCCTCATCGTCATCTCCGCGGCCATGTTTTTTGCCGCCTTTGCCACGGATGTCTTCTGGCTGGCCAGACTCATCGGAAAACCCTTTGCCCGGACCATCCCTGTCCCGGCCGAAGTCTACAACGCCTTCGTCCTGCCCGATCTTGTTCTTTCCCTGTTTCTTTATATCGGTGCCTTCGGTCTGGTGAGGCTCAAGAAATACGGGTTTGTGGCCACACTGGTCGCGATGGGAATGTGGCTCTCCGACTCCCTCCTGGTCCTGGCGATGACCGGAGCAGCGAACCTCGATTTTCTCATCCCCAGCCTGATCTTTGCTTCGGGAGCGGTTTTTTATCTCTGGGTGAAAAAAGGGATATTTGGTTGAGCCATCACTCCCCGCACTCAGGCAAAGAAGGAATTTTCCCCTCCGTTATGAAGCGCAGAGGAGAG
>CAYZDV010000008.1:0-29711 GCA_964477275.1 uncultured Eubacteriales bacterium | reverse complement strand
AAGCACAGGATTAACCTCCTGATATTGCACGGCTCCCATGCAACAGGAACTGCGACCTCTCAGAGTGACATGGATATCGGCATTTTGAGCTCCGAGAAAGTCGATTCAGATAAATATTTTGATATTTTGAAAGATTTTGGCGGCATTTTTGGTGACAAATTTGACCCGGTCTTTCTCAACGGAGCAGAACCCATGATCAGCTACCGTATCGCCTTACTCGGCAAGCCTCTGTACGAAAAAAGGAAGGGACTTTTTGCCAGTTTCAGAATCCAATCCATTGCCAGGTATATGGACTCAAAAAAATTCAGGGCCCTGGAAAAACTCTATATCAAACATGCTGTTGAAAAGGGGTGAACCGTGATTGAGGCCGATTTAATTCGAAGGAAATTATCACGCATGATCATGTACCTTGGCAAATTAAAGCCTATTGCCGAGCATACCCGGGAGGCGTATCTCTCTGATTTTTATCTGAAAGCTTCAGCCGAGAGATTGATTCAATTGATCGTAGATTGTGCTTCCGATATTAACAATCATATTGTTGTGGAAATGGGGCAGCGACCGGCTGAAGATTATGCTTCATCCTTTATCAGAGCTTCGGAGGCGGGAATGTTGACAGCTGAGCTGGCGAACAGATTAAAAGGTTCGGGCGGAATGAGGAATATCCTCGTCCATGAATATATGGATATTGACGATGAAAAAGTTTATAAAGTGCTGCCAATTGCTCTATCTGATTTTAAAGAATATATCCGCCAGGTTGATAATTTCTTGGATAAGCACAAATTATAGCCAGTTTCTTTCATGTCTTTCTTCCACCTATTTTGCTCAAGACAGGCCGACTATCTTCCCCTCTTCGGTGATGTCCATTCTCTCGGCCGCGGGGACTTTGGGCAGGCCGGGCATGGTCATGATGTCGCCGCAGTAAACCACGACAAACCCCGCGCCTGAGCTGAGAGAGGCATCGGTCACGATCAGGGTAAAATCCCTGGGTCTTCCCAGCAGCTCATCATCGCTGGAAAGGGAATACTGGGTCTTGGCGATGCAGACAGGGAGGTTCCCGAACCCTTCTTTTTCGATGGAGAGGATCTTCCGCCGCGTTTTTCCCTCCATGGCCACCGCCGAGGCACCATAGACCTTGCGGGCAATGGTTTCAAGTTTTTCCAGGAGGGGCATCTCCAGGGGGTAAAGGAACGCAAAGCGGCTGTGGTCCTCGCTCATGGCCTTCAGGACTTCCTCTGCCAGCTCCAATCCCCCCTTGCCGCCTCTGGCATAGACCTCACTGAGGGCCACGCGCGCTTTTTCCCTGCGGCAGAGATCCAGGACCATGGCGATTTCCGCCTCCGTGTCTGAAGGGAATCTGTTCAGGGTGACGACGAAAGGCACCCCGAAGAGACGCAGGTTCTCGATGTGCTTCTGGAGGTTCGCGAAACCCTTCTCCACCGCTTCGAGGTTTTCCTCATTGACGCTCTCCAGCCTGACGCCGCCGTGGAGCTTCAGGGCTCTGAGAGTCGCCACCAGGACACAGACATCGGGCGGCGGGACCTTTCCGGTGCGGACAACGATGTGGAAGAACTTCTCTGCTCCCAGGTCTGACCCGAACCCTGTCTCGGTCACCACCACATCGGCCAGGCCGAGAGCCAGGCGGGCGGCGATGATGGAGTTTGTGCCGTGGGCGATGTTGGCAAACGGCCCGCCGTGGACGAGCGCCGGCGTCCCTTCCAGGGTCTGGACGAGGTTGGGCTTGAGGGCATCCCTGAGCAGAGCGGCCATCGCTCCTTCAGCCTTCAAGTCCCGGGCAAAGACAGGACGCTTATCGGGCGAATAGCCAATGAAAATGCTGGCCAGCCTCTCCTTGAGGTCCCGGATATTTTCTGCCAGACAGAGGATGGCCATGACCTCCGAGGCCGCGGTGATATCAAACCCGGTCTCCCGGGCGATCCCCCGCAGAGGACCGCCGATCCCCACAACCACTTCCCTCAACACGCGGTCATCCATGTCCATAACACGCTTCCAGGTCACCTGGCGGCAGTCGAGCAGGCCGCAGGCACCGTCAAAATGGAGGCGGTTATCCACCATGGCCGCCAGCAGGTTATGAGCCGCGGTGACGGCGTGGATGTCGCCGGTGAAATGGAGGTTGATCTCATCTCTGGGCATGACCTGGGCATACCCGCCGCCGGTGGCCCCGCCCTTCATCCCGAAAACCGGTCCCATCGATGGTTCTCTCAGGGCTACCGCTGCTTTTTTCCCACTGAGGCTCAACGCATCGGCCAGACCGATCGAAATGGTGGTCTTGCCTTCGCCGGCAGGGGTGGGAGTCATGGCGGTGACCATGACCAGTTTTCCCTTGCGGCCTTTGAGTTTCTCGAAAATATCCAGCGATACCTTCGCTTTGGAGTTTCCGAAGTTCTCGATGAAATCTTCCCCGATACCCAGTTTCGCTGCGACCTCCGCGATCGGCCTTATCCTCACCCGGGAGGCGATTTCCATATCACTCTTCATGCTCCCCTCCTCACTCAGAGTATACAGCGAAGCGAAGATTTTACAACCCTATTCCCCCGGTCCCTGGTTTCTGACGCTCATTTCCTCAAACATTTTATCGTAGTCTTCGATCAGGCCTTCATCGGCAAAGCTGAAGTAGCAGTTGTTGCCGATGATGATGTGGTCGAGGACCCGAAGCTGCATGATGTTGGCCGCAAAGACAAGGTCCCTGGTGATTCCTCTGTCGCTCATCGAGGGCTGGGGATCTCCCGAAGGATGGTTATGAACGAAAATCAGGGATGAGGCGTTGCACTTCAACGCCTCCTTGACGATCTCACGGGGATAGACAACGCTGGTGTCCACCGTGCCCTCGAAAACAGTCTTCTCTTCCATGATCTGGTTTTTGGGGCCGAGGAAGAGCACCTTGAACTTTTCCTTTTTCACATCCCGCAGGGCATGGTAAAGGTAATCAAAAACTTCCTTCGAGCTGTGACAGTAGGGTTTGCTCATCATCCTATCCCTGAGGAAGCGCCGCGAGACCTCCTGAATCAACTTCAGCCCGAACATGTTATGGGGCCCGATCCCTTTGATCTTCTGCAGCTCATCCGGCGATGCCTCCAGAACGCCTCTCAGCGTCCGGAACCTGCTCACCGCTTCCCTGGCCTGAAGTTTACAATCCCTCCGCGGCGTTCCCAGGGTCAGGAGAAGCTCGATGATTTCATAGTCCAGGAAGCCTCTCAGCCCGGCCTTCAGGAACTTTTCCCTGAGCCTCCGTCTGTGGCCATCCGTCCCCTGGGGGTACTTGCCTATTTTCATCACCATGGCCCTCGAGATTCAAAGAGATTCAAAAAAGAAGACGCCGGAGAAACAAAATTTTTCGCACCCGGCGGGAATCCGATGCTGAAATCTTTGAAAAATCAGGGAACGATGGGCTGTGTCCGGCCCGGACGGGCTTTAAGCTCGCTCGGGATGGAAGGGAACCATGTTATTGCTTATACAAGAGGGAGGAATCAGTCTTTCCTGGAGGAAAAATACTGGATCTGGTGGAGGCGGTCGGCCTCCTTAATCTTCAGCCTGAAAACATAAATCAGGACGAGGATGGCCAGCCACATCCAGCCCACAAAGACATAGATGCCGGTCGCTTCTTTCACGCTCTGAGGGGAAGGGACGATTTTTTCCTGAGCGTTTGCCTGCGGGGACGCTTCTTCTCTGGCCTCCTGAACTTCCTGAGCGTCGACAAACGCAGGGAGAGAATACGCGCAGAAAAAGATGGCAAGCAGGAAAAAGACCGCAGCCGTTCTTATCATCACAGCAGACTCCAGACGGTCATGGCCACCGCGTAGGCGATGAACACCCAGGCAAGAGCGGTGATGGCTTTGCCCTTTGTTTGAGCAGGCCGGTTATCAATCAGAGGGAGGAAGAAGAAGAAAATGGCGCCCAGGAGAAACAGAAGCACGGCCACGGTCTCCCCGTTGACGAAAAAAATCCTGGCCGGGAAAATCTTCAGCGTCTGAAAAAGGAACAGGAAGTACCATTCGGGCTTGATGCCTTCAGGCGCAGGGGCCATCAAATCCGCCGCCTTATCCAGCGAAGGGGGGAAAAAGAGGGCGATGGTGACGAGAAGGCCGACAAGCACAAGCCAGACGACCAATTCCCGGAAGAGGAAGTTGGGCCAGAAAGGAAGCTCCCGCACCTTCTCCTTCTGAACCTCCAGGGAAAGCGGAATGCTCATCCCATGTTTCTGGATGAGGTAGACATGAAGGGCGAGGAGGAGAAAAATGAAAACAGGAAGGATGCAGACGTGGAAGCCAAAGAAGCGGGTCAGCGTATCCGCGGTGACATCCTCGCCTCCCCGGAGCAGCCTGGTCAGCCAGGCGCCCACCACCGGGATGCCCCGGGGAATCTCTGTGCCGACTTTTGTGGCCGAGAGAGAAAGGTCATCCCAGGGAAGAAGATAACCGGTAAAACCGAACGCGAGGGTGACAAAGAGAAGACAAATTCCGCTCATCCAGGTCAGCTCCCGGGGTCTCCGGTAAGCCTTGATGATCCAGATGGAGAGAAGATGAATAAAAACAAAAGCTATCATGAAGGAGGCCGCCCAGCTGTGGACAGAACGGATGATCCAGCCGAGAGGGACTTCGGTCATGATCCGGGCCACGCTCTGGTTGGCCTCTTCGAGAGTCGGCTTGTAGTAGAAGATGAGCAGAAATCCGGTGAGGACCTGGATAGCGAAGAAGAGGAGGATGGCGCTCCCCGTGTAATACCAGAGGGTATGCCTGTGCTGGGGCACTGCCTTTTTTTTCAGGAACTCCAGGATGGCGCGAAGACCGAAGCGCTCCTCAAGCCAGCCTTTCCATGTGCTCATCCTCTCCTCGAATCTCATTGCAGACCTTCTCTTTTGATAATCAGGTCCTCGCCCTCGATGCCGACCACCAGCCGGCGGAGGGGACTGGGAGGAGGCCCTCCGATGTTTATCCCTTCCTCATCATACCAGCCATCGTGGCAGGCGCAGAAGAATTTTCTTTGCTCGGAGAGATAGCTCACGTTGCAGTCCAGGTGGGTGCAGACGGCGACGAAGGCCGTGTAAGAGCCGTCGTCGTTCCTTTTCAGGATGCCCGGCTTTGTTCCCCAGACAAAATTCTTCACGGAATTGGGACTCATATCCCTGAATTCCGAATAGGGAAGGGTCACCTGGTCCGGCTCCTTCCCCGGGGGGAAAATGAACTTCACCACAGGGTAGAGGAAGGATGTTAGCAGAGCGCCCAGCCAGCCTCCGAGGAGGCCGTTGAGAAACTGCCGTCGGGTGAAAAGAGAATGTTTGAGCCTCATCGTTTCAGCCGGAATATCCTTTTCATCTTTTCCACAACCAATTTTCTTCTTAACGCCTCGATGCCATCGGCAGGCCTGACTTCTTTGGGACAGACTTCGTTGCACTTGAAGACCGTATCGCATCCCCAGGCTCCGCTCTCGGTGTTGACCTTCGACCAGCTGGAAAAAGGCCTCTTGTCCCGGGGGTCTTTGACAAACCGGTAGAGCTTGGCCAGGGCAGCCGGCCCCAAATAGCGCTCATCCCGGGAGACCACCGGGCAGGCGCTGTAGCAGCATCCGCACCAGATGCAGTTGATGAACTGGTAGATTTTATCCATTTCCCTGTCCTCTATCCTGAATCCCTGTTCGGGTCGATGCCCTTCAGGCCGGAGAAAAGGTTCGATCTTGCGGTAGGCCTCAAAAAAAGGCTCCATGTCAACGACCAAATCCTTCTCGATCTCCAGGTTAGGCAGGGGTTCGATGACCACCTGCCGGGACTTCACCGACTGGAGGATGGTCCGGCAGGCCAGGTCGAAGCGGCCGTTGATGACCATGGCACAAGAGCCGCAGATGGCTTCCCGGCAACTGTAGCGAAAGGAGAGCGTCGAGTCCTGCTCGTTGCGGATGTCCATCAGCGCTTCCAGGACCGACTTCTTCTCCTCTGTCTCGTAAAGAAAATCCTGGAAGAAGGGATGCGCATCCTTCACCGGATCATACCTGAGAACCCTGAACACATACTTCATCTCAGTACTTTCTCAGCTCCGGTTTGTACTTGCCGACCTTGACCTCCTTATGGCTCACCCTTGCCTTTCCCTCTTTCCAGCTGATCAGAGTGTGTTTGAGCCAGTCCCTGTCATTGCGTTCCGGAAAATCGGTCCGGAAGTGCGAGCCCCTGGTCTCCCTGCGGTTCAGGGCACCGAGGACGATCACTTCGGCCAGGTCAAGCATCGCTTCGAACTCGACGATGTTGACCAACTCCTGGCTGTAGCGCAAGCATTGGCCGGAGATGCAGACCCGTCTGTAGTCCTCCCTGAGCTGCCGGATGCTTTCCAGGGCCTCGGTCAGGTCCTTCTGGTTGCGGAATATTCCCACTTTATCGGTCATGATGACTTTCAACCTGTTCAGCAGATGGTGGATTTTCTCTCCTGAGTCTTTGCTCTGCCAGTCCTCGATTTGCCTCTTCACGGCCAGGGATTCATCGCGGAGTGCGGCCTCGTCGCCAGCCCGGCTCCGGCTCTCCTTCACGAACTCGGAGGCGGCTTCCCCGGCAATCTTGCCGAAAACGATGGTATCCAGGAGGGAGTTTCCTCCCAGGCGGTTGGCCCCGTGAACGCTGACACAGGCGCATTCACCGGCGGCAAAGAAGCCCTCCACCCGCGAAGCGCAGCGGGCATCGACATCGATCCCTCCCATGGAATAATGCTGGGCCGGCTGGATGGGAATGGGGCTTGAAACCGGATCGATCCCGGCAAAATGGATGCAGATCTCCCTGATGCCAGGGAGCCTTTTTTTGATCCTGGCCTCCCCTAAATGCCGGAGGTCGAGATGAACATACTGGCTTTCGAACCCGTTTCCCCTCTCAATCTCGGTCTGGATCGCCCGGGAGACAATATCCCTCGGGGCGAGCTCCATGGCAGAGGGAGCATAATCCTCCATAAATCTTCGACCTTTGTTGTTGAGGAGATACCCGCCCTCTCCCCGGGCGCCTTCGGTGATCAGAATGTTTTTATCGTAGAGTGAGGTGGGATGAAACTGGACAAACTCCATGTCTTTCAGCGGAACACCCGCTTTATAGGCGATGCCGATTCCGCTTCCGTGGTTGATGTAGGCATTGGTCGTCTTTGAATAGACGCGGCCGTAGCCCCCGGTGCAGAAAATCAATGCCCGGGTCCTGACCGGAATGATCTCTCCGCTGGACAGGTCATAGACGATGACGCCCAGACACCGTCGGTCTCTGACCACCAGCTTTGTCACCTGCCATTCGTTGAAAAATTTCACCCGGCGCTTGATGGACTGTTCGTAGAGGGTGTGAAGGATGACCAGGCCTGTGCGGTCAGCAGCGTAGCAGGTCCGGGGAAACCCTGCTCCGCCGAAAGGCCTCTGGGCGATCACTCCTCCTGGAAAGCGGCTGAAGGGAACGCCCATGTATTCCAGCTCATAAATGGTCGGGATGGCCTTCTGGCACATCTGTTCGGCGCAGTCCTGGTCCGCAAGATAATCGCTGCCCCTGATGGTATCAAAGGCATGCTTCTCCCAGCTGTCGTCCTTTCCATCGGGACTGTTTCCCAGGGCCGCGTTGATCCCGCCCTGGGCAGCCACAGAGTGGGAACGGAGAGGATGAACCCTGGAGATGACCGCAACGTTGAGCCGCGGGTTGCTGTTCAAGGCGGCCGACAGGCCGGCCAGCCCTCCTCCCACCACAAGGATGTCCTGGCTGAGCATTCAGTAATCCCTGGTGAAGTAAAGGATGAGCAGCGCCGCGCTGAGTGCGAGGCCGAGAATGGTGAACACCCAGAAGAGGAGCTTCTCCTTGCGGAGGCCGAGGTCGAGGATGACCGTCCTCAACCCGTAGAGGGCATGATACACGACGGAGATGATGAGGAGCGTGTCGGCAATGGGATTGGTGTGCAGAACAAGAGCCCAGTCAGGCTTTTGCTGTTTGGTCATCATGAAAAAGGAGGTCAAGAATTTGATGCCGAGGAGGAGGATGAGCAGGAGGCCGCTCACACGATGAAAAACCCAAACGAACATCGGATGGCTTCCTTTTTTAAGGCTATATTAAAGTAAACTCAAAAAAGATTGTCAAGAAAAAGCCTCGCCGGGTCAGATTGCGTTTCCGGGCTGAATCTAAGGCGGCATTCTCTCTGCGGGCATCGCTCCGGGATACCTCACCCCGACTCGTCCTCCAGGTTGTAGGTTTTCATCTTGTAGCCGAGAATCCGTTCGGTAATGCCCAGGGCGCGGGCTGCCCTGCTCTTCACTCCCCCGCTGGCCCGCAGGGCCCTGCGGATCTCCTTGATCTCCAGACCCTTGACCTTGTCCTTCAGAGAGAGGCCTTCCTCGGAAGACTCTTCCTCTCTTTTTTCCTTCAGGAAAACCGGCAAATCGGAGGAGGTGATCATCGACCCTTCACAGAAGACAACCGCTCTTTCTATGATATTTTCCAGCTCGCGGATATTCCCCGGGAAAGAATAATTCAGGAGCAGGTTCATGGCCTCTGATGAAATCTCCTCTATCTTCTTGCCCTCTCTTTCGCTGTATTTGGTGATGAAATGGTCAACCAGAGGAGGGATGTCTTCCCTCCTCTCCCGCAGCGGCGGAACATGAATGCGGACAACGTTCAGCCGGTAATAGAGGTCTGGCCGGAACTTATCGGCCTGCATCAATTTTTCCAGGTCCTTGTTGGTGGTGGTAATGATTCTCACATCCGACTTCAGGGCCTGGGAAGAGCCGAGACGGTAGAACTCTTTTTCCTGAAAGAACCGGAGGAGTTTGACCTGGACATGAAGCGGCAGGTCTCCGATTTCGTCCAGATAAAGAGTGCCTCCCGAGGCCGCCTCGAATTTGCCGATTTTCCGCTCATGGGCGCCTGTGTAGGACCCCTTTTCAGCACCGAACAGCTCGCTTTCGACCAGGGTTTCGGGAAGAGAAGGGATGTTGACAGCGAGATAAGGGCCCTTCTTCCTCTTCGACGAATAATGAATGCTCTTGGCCACGAGGTCTTTTCCTGTCCCTGTCTCACCCGAGATGAGAACCGTGGCCTCGCTCCTGGCTGCCTTGACCACCAGCATCACCACTCCTTCCATCAGGGAGGAGGAGAAGACGAAGCTCCGGGAGCTGAACCTCTCCTCCAGAGAGTTCTGGAGGGTGATGATTTCCTTTCTCAGCCTCTGCCGCTCCAGGGCCCGGGAGATGACCAGCAAGAATTTCTCAAAATCGATGGGCTTGACGATATAGTCATAGGCCCCTTTCTTGATGGCCTCGACCGCATTCTCCACGTTGCCGAAAGCGGTGACCATCAGAGGAGTCAGCAGCGGATTCTGATCCAGCATCTTCTCGATGACCTCGATCCCCGTCTCTCCGTCGAGCTTGTAATCGACGACGGCGATATCCACAGGGTGGAGGGCGATGATATCCAGGGCTTCGCGCCCTGAAGAGGCCTCGAAGACCGTGTATCCCTCCTGCTCGAGGTTGTCCCTGATCAACCTCCTCTGCAGGGGATCATCTTCGACGACCAGAATGCTGACTCTCTCCATTTCATCCTCCGCCAATCTGAATGAGAACAGTCGTCCCTTTGCCGGATTCACTCTTCACCTCGATCTTTCCTTCATGAGCCTCGATGATTTTTTTGGAAATGTAAAGACCGATTCCCATTCCTTCCTTTTTTCTGGAGAAAAAGGGCTCGAAAAGACGCTGTTTGTCTTCCTCGGCTATGCCGCTCCCTGCATCCTGAACGGCGATGACGATCTTTTTTTTCTCCTGTCTGGCCCGGACGGAAACCTCGCCGCCCTGGCTGGCTTCCGCGGCATTCCTGAGAACATTGGTGAGAACCTGACCCATCAAGCCCTTGTCGGCTTCAAGCCGCAGGGACAGAGACTCCTCATAGCGGACACGAACTCCTCTCTCTTCAAGCTCCTTCTTGAGCGATTCCTGGACAGCCATGACCAGTTCCCGCACCAGGAAGACCTCTTTATGCAGACGGAAGGGCTTCAGAGCAGAGGAGAACTGATCGATGATCCGGGAAATCTTGCGGACTTCCTCCTTTCCAGGAAGGAGTTCTTCCTTGATCTTCTCGGGCGCTTTCTTCTGGAGCCATTCAAAAAGAAGGGAGAGGCTGTTCAGCGGGTTCTTGATCTCATGGGCCACAGCGGAGGTGAAGGCGGAAATTTCCCTGTACCTTTCTTTCTCCCTCTTCTGCTCCTCTGCCTCTGCTTCTTTTTCCAGATAGTAGCTCTGAAGTCTGGAGAAGCCCAGGAGAGAAATGACGCCGATGACAAAAATGATCCCGAAAATGAACAAGAAGTTCCGCCTCGAATAGAGAATCATCTCATCCAGGTTCTTCAGGGAATACCCGAGATAAAGAAAATATGTCAAACCCTCCTCAGGCGAGAAAGAAGAAAAGAGGTTGTAGATTTTCCCTGCCGGCGAATCGATGACCCATGATTCATCCTCCCTGAGTCTCTGCAGGGAAAGAGGGAGATAGCCCTCAAAGCGAGAGCTCCAGCTGAGGATTCTTTTGTTCTCATCCAGAAGGGCCATGTAGTAGATGGTTTCTTCCCGGGCATAGGAGTCAAAAATTTCATCGACCCTGAAATTCTTCTTCAAGAAATGAGCGAGGTCCACCTTCAGGATTTCAGCCGTTGCTTGAAGCTGCTCCTGGATCAGGGCCTCTGTCTTCTTGCGGATGTGAGCCCGGTCTAAGGACGAAAGGAAGAAAAAAACCAGGAGAACACCCAGGAAAGGCAGGAGAACGACGAGAAGATGTCTCCGGCTCTTCAAAATTCCTTCCCTTTCCTCCTCTGCCGGGCCTTCATGCCGTCTCCTCTCCAGGCGGGAAATCCGTGCTTATCCCTGAGGATGAAGACTTCCCCCTGGTGACGGAGCTGGCGGGCGATAATGTTCTGGATTCCCGCTTCACTGGGAAAAAGAGAGCCCAGAACCTCTATTTCTTCCCCTTTATAAAAATCATGGGTAAAAAACCTGACCGGGCTGACCTCGACCTGGAATATTTGCTGGGTTTTCTTCTCCTCAAGGACGATAACCAGGAAAGGAGAGCCATCCTTGTAGCGGGGCTCCATGAAAATTTCCTGAACGGTTCCCTTGACCTTTTTTTCCGTGTCCACGTTGTAATAATGGAGCGATTCTTCTGCCTCCTGGCCAGAAGACGGCCGCCAGCAAAAAAAGAGGACGGCCAGTAGAAAAAAGACCCATCCTTTTTTCATCGTTTTTCTCCAAAAAAAAGATTCCATTCTATTCCTGCCGAGAAGAAGTACCCTTCCCAGTTGAAAAACGGGTCGTTCGAATCGTTATCAATGTAGACAGAAGAGAGAAAAAGGGAAAACCGTGAGAAGTTTTTTGCCAGCCGGGCTTCGAGCTCATGCCTCTTGTCCTTCCGGGTCATACCTAAAGGCTCGCCGTCGAGGCTCCTGCTCTCGATTCCCGAGAATTCTTTCCGGCCCAGATTATACCTCAATTTGAGCTCAACATCCCAGGGGATGAGAACTGTGAGCTGGCTCCCCAGCCGGTAGCCGGTCCAGGAGAACTGGTCACAGGAAGGGTTTTCGACCAGGTAAAACTCCTCAACAGAGGTAAACGGATTCTCCCCGGAAAAAATCCACTGTCTCATGCCTGCCACGTTCAAACCGATCTTGCCTCCTATTCCCTGGGCAATCAGCCCCCCGAGGGACAAAACCTGGATCTTTTGTCCGGAATACTGAGTCCTGGGGATGAAAAGATAGGATTGCCTCCCGTATGGGCCCATGCTCACATCCACCGGCAGCGCTACTGAGGAATAGGGATGGAGATAGGATTTGAGTCCCCAGTTCGCTTCGGCCTTTATCGTCGTTCTTGTCTGGAAGTAGGTATCGAAGGAGACAACCAGGGAATGGCTGACAAAGTCGAAAAGGGAATACCTGTACTTTTTGTATTCCAGAGTATAGTCTGACTTGAAAATGGATGTCGGGCTGAGATAGGCCTTGGCCGCCGCCAGGAAATGGAGGGAAAAATAATTGAAATCATCATATTCGGTGCGGTAGAAAGCCCACTGACCGAGAAGGGAAAAATAGAAAGCTGTCTTCCGGCTGACGGGATGGAGGTAATCCAGGCCGGCATTCTGAAAGTAGTAGCTGAAAACCGTGTTCTCAAACAGATAGGAATAATTTCCCTCTGTAAAGAGGGAGATTTTCGAGAAATCCTTGACGGCATAAAATGTCAATTGAGACAGATTGTCTTTTCCGGGATAGATATTCTGAAAAATATTATCCGTCATGTTGTGGAAAAAAGAGAACGACAGGCTGTCGCCGTGAAGTGCTGCGCTCAGGAAAATCATCATGATCAGGACCGCGGAGAGCCTTTTCACCATTTCCTCCCTTGAAAAGGGAAAAGGACTGCGGGCCCTTTTCCCTTTGGAAAAGAGGAGGGGCGGCCGTTCCTCTCCCGCTCAGCCTTCTCCTGGGCAAAAACAAATACTGAACCCACAATCAGCCACAAGCCGAGAAGGATGCATGTTCTCAAAACCATTTTAACCTCCTTTTGGTTCTGAGGCAATAGATTCAGCAATAAATGTGCCAATATTTAACTAATTGATAATAAAGAAAATAAAGAATTTCTTGAATTCTAAGCCGACAGAAATGTAAAATTAAGAACATAATTGTAGGCAATTTCCAATTTTTCCGCGGCAAGGAAAAATAGCCGCTTCTTTCGCGCGGAAGATGAAGATGAATTGTTCGTCTAAATTGTGATGAGAAACTCGTTAAAGGAGGAAAAGGTGTTCAGATTCTATTCCACTTTTTTTGCGGCTTTTCTGTTTGTTTTCCTGGCGCTCGCCTTGAGTGCCCAGCAGGTCAACGTGAGCGGAGACTGGGAGATGACCATCACCACTCCGCGCGGAGACATGACCAGGAACATCCACTTCGACCAGGAAGGTGAAAAAATCAAAGTGACCATGGAAGGAATGCGCGGCGGCGAAACAAGCGGAGAAGGGACGGTCAAAGGAAAAGAAATCGAATGGACAATCACCCGCTCCGGACCGATGGGAGAAATGACCGTCACCTACAAAGGAACAGTCGAAGGAGACACGATGAAAGGCGAAGTCCAGATGGGCGATCGAACGGTCGAATGGACGGCCAAGAGAAAATAAACTCTTTACTCGAACATCCCCACAGGCAAAAAGCTTTTTTTCCAGGCGTTCTTCTGTGTTCCAATAAAATAAAGAGGAAAAATGTTCTTTAACGCGCAGTGCTTTTTTCATAAAATTGTAACGAGAAGCGCGTCTCTTCCGTTTATGGAATTAAACGGAAGATTTCCTCCTGTCCTCCGTCTAAAAATTGAACGGAGGCAAGGAAACGTGGAAGGCGAATGGAAGAGAAAGAGCTGGTCCGGAAGAGCCAGAAAGGAAACGAGGAGGCTTTTTCCGTGCTGGTGAGGAGGTACAAGACAAAAGTGTTCCATCTCGCCTACAGCCTGACCGGTGACCGCGACAGCGCAGACGACCTCGCCCAGGAGGCCTTCATCAAGGCCTATTTTGGCCTGCCCGGGTTCCAGTTCAGGTCCGGATTCGGGACCTGGCTCTACCGGATCACCGTGAATCATGTCAAGGATTACCTGAGGAAAAAAGGAAAGATGAGCAGAATCTCCATTGAAAAAATCAGTGAGGCATCCTTCGCTGAAGAAGATGACGGAATAAAAAAGGAAAAAGAGCAGGCTGAAGAAAAGAGGAGACAGCTCCTTCGCCTTGCGGTCCAGGCTCTTCCTGAGAAGCATCGAATCATCCTCTCTCTGAGAGATATCCAGGGGCTGTCCTATGCAGAAATTGCCGAGATCCTGAACATCCCCCCGGGCACTGTCGACTCCCGGCTCCATAGGGCGAGGAAGATGCTCAGGAAAAAAATAGCGCCATTCTTAAGGCAGAAAGGAGGCGGTCATGAAATGTCCGAAGGCCGAAAGGCTGATTCTCCGCTCTCTTGACGGTCTTTTGAAGCCAGAAGAAAAGGCTGTCCTCGAGGACCACTTGAGAGGGTGTCCGGCATGCCTGGCAAAAGAGGAAGACTACAGGGAAATCCTCGCTGCCTTAAAAGTGAAAGACCTGCCGGAAGCCCGGCCTTACTTCTGGGAGCGTCTGCAGCCGAAGTTGAAAGAGAAACACCAATTCGAACCCCTTACCCTCTGGAAACAATTGAGCCTCAGAGCCATCCCCGTATCGCTGTTTGTGGTCATCCTTCTCGCCTCGGCCCTCCTGCTTTTCAGCCCTCCTCAAAAAGAGGAGCTCAGCCCTTCGGGTGCTCTCTTGCTCCATAACACAAACCCTCTTCAGGAAACAAATGCCGTATTCGAGGAAGAAAACATCGAAAATAAAAACATGATGGTCATTTTTACCGCCTTGGCGGAAAAAAACGACACGCGGAGACAATTTCCATGAACAACCATAATAAATTCTGGATCGCCGTCTCTCTCCTCGTCGTTTTTGCTGCGGGCGTTGCAGCGGGAATCCTGATCGACAATTATATCCTCGATAAAAGGGTAAAACAAAGGAAGGAAAAAAGGAATGCTGCCCGATTCCCGACGCTGGAGATGATGGCCGAAGAATTGAAGCTTACTCCTGAGCAAGAAGAACAGATCAGAGACATCTTCAGGAATAACGATGAGCGGATCAAAAGCCTGAGGACAGAAATCCATGAGAAGTTTTCACGAATGAGGTCTCAACTCAAAGGGGAAATCAAAAGCGTGCTGAGCGAGGACCAGAAAACCAAGTTTGACGCCATCATCGAAAAATACGTTTCCCAGATGAGAAAGGAAATGGAAGAAAGGAAAAAACACCTCGAACGCCAGAAAAAAGGTGAAGGAGAGAAGAAATGAAGAAAAAAATCATCATCGCTGCGGCGATTGCTGTTGTGATCACCGGGATCGTCCTGGGAATCACCGTCTTCAACCGCAACTCCACCAGTGTCTCCAAATACAAAAAGGATGCGGTGGATAAGGGCGACATCGAGGCTCTGGTGCTCACCACCGGCTCCCTGAACCCGGTGACCATCGTCGATGTCGGCTCCCAGGTCTCCGGAAATATCGAAAAAATCTACGTCGACTTCAACTCGCCCGTCAAGGAAGGCCAGATCATCGCCGAGCTTGAACAGTCTCAGTTCATCACGAGGGTTCAACAGGATGAAGCCAATTATCAGAGTGCCGTGGCTGCACTGCAGAAAGCCAGGGTCACTTTTGAGAATATCAAGAAAAAGTACGAGCGGGGCTTGAACCTCTTCGAGAAGGATTTGGTTTCTTTCGATGAAAAGGAATCCCTGGAAACCCAGTATTACAGCGCCAAAGCCGATATCCAGTCCGCAGAAGCGAGGCTGGAGCAGGCAAAATCCCAGCTGGAAACGAGCAAGGTGAACATGACCTATGCCATCATCAAATCCCCCATCGACGGCGTGGTCATTTCCAGAAACATCAACGTCGGCCAGACCGTTGCCGCCAGCTTTCAGGCACCGGTCCTGTTCCAGATCGCCAACGATCTGAGCGAGATGCAGGTGGAATGCAGCGTGGATGAAGCCGACATCGGCAAGGTCAGCGAAAGCCAGAAGGTTCGCTTCACCGTGGATGCCTTTCCCGATGAACAGTTCACAGGAAAGGTCAAGCAGGTCCGCTATTCTCCTCAAATCGCCCAGAACGTGGTCACCTACACCACCATCGTTGAGGTGGACAACCCCGAAATGAAGCTCAGGCCGGGAATGACCGCCACTGTCTCCATCGTGACCGGAGAGGCGAGGAATATTCTCCGCGTCCCCAACGCTGCCCTCCGCTTTACACCCAGCCCCGAAGAATGGAGAGAAATCTCAGCCAGGATGAGAGAGGAAATGACGGCCAGAAGAGGCTCCGACCCGGCCCCGGAGGGGCAGAGGCCTGCCTTCGGGCAGCCCTCTCCGGAAAAAAGAGGTATGGGCCTTCAGGGAGCCCAGATGAAGCAGTTTGCTCTGGTCTGGATAGAGGATGAAAAAGGAAACCTCAAACCAATCCGGATCAAGAAGGGAGTCACGGATAACAACAATACGGAAGTCGTGGAGGTCCTCTTTGGGGAACTGGAAGAAGGGCAGATGATAATCACAGGAGCTGATGGAAGCGCTCAGAGGAGCAGCAGCCCCACGAGCGACCTGAGAAGAAGCCAGATGATGCTCATGCGCCGTTAACCTCCGCTCGAAAGCCAAAGCTCGGCAATCTGAAAGAAGGAAAAGGCCAATGGAAAACAATATTCTGATCCGGCTGGAGGACCTGAAGAAAACATATAAGGTCGGAGAAACTCAGGTCCGCGCCTTAAGAGGCGTCACCTACAGCATCAGGGAAGGGGATCTTGTGGCCATCATGGGGCCTTCCGGTTCCGGCAAGTCGACGCTGATGAACATCATCGGCTGCCTGGACCGTCCCAGCGAGGGAAAATACTATCTGGAGGGCCAGGAAGTCTCCACCCTGGACAAAAACAAACTGGCTCGCGTCCGGAACAAAAAAATCGGGTTTGTCTTCCAGATATTCAACCTCCTTGCCCGGACCACTGCCCTGGAAAACACCGAACTTCCCCTGCTCTATTCCAACGTGCCCGTAAAAACGGCCAGGGAGCTGGCTCTCAAGGCGCTCTATGAAGTCGGGCTGGAGGGAAGGGAGTTTCACACGACCAGCCAGCTCTCCGGCGGTGAGCAGCAAAGAGTGGCCATTGCCCGCTCACTTGTCAATAATCCTTCGCTGCTGCTGGCCGACGAGCCCACGGGCAACCTGGATACGAAGACAGGAAACGAGATCATGGAGATTTTCAAAAGAATGAACCTGGGGAAAAAAATTACCGTCATCCTGGTCACCCACGACCCTGATGTGGCCATGATTGCCCGCCGCCGGATTTACCTCCGGGACGGCCAGATCATCAAAGAGGAGAATTCTGAGAGTTGGCCAGCCCAAACCCAGCCATGAAGGAGTAAAAGAATGAACATTCTGAGAACCATCCAAATCGCCCTGAGGGCATTGATGCGGAATAAAATGCGCTCTTTCCTCACCGCCCTGGGCATCATCATCGGTGTCGGAGCGGTAATCGCCATGTCCAGCATCGGAGAGGGCGCCAAGAGTGCAGTGGAAAAGCAGTTCAGCGCCCTTGGGACAAACCTGCTTTTTGTCAGGCCCGGAAGCCGCTCCTTCAGGGGCGTCCACGGCGGAGTGGGAACCTTCAGCAACCTGACCATCGAAGACGCAAAGGCCATCGAAGAAAAATGCGACGCCGTCCAGTTCGTCTCCCCGAACGTCTCCACCAGAGCCCAGGTCGTCTATGGAAACAAAAACTGGAACACCTCCATCCAGGGCGTTGGAGAGAAATACCCGCAAATCCGCAACTGGGACGTCGTGGAAGGTGTGTTCTTCGATGAAAGCCATGTCCGGGCTGGAGCGAAGGTCTGTGTCCTGGGCAGCGAAGTCAGGAAAAACCTCTTCGAATTCGAGGACCCCATCGGACAGGTGATCAGAATCAAGAAAATTCCATTCCGGGTCATCGGCGTCCTGGAGGAAAAAGGGGAATCGGGATGGTTCAACAGGGATGACTCCATTGTTGTTCCTTACACCACAGGAATGCGGCGGCTCCTGGGAATCACCTACATCCAATCCATCGATGTCTCGGCCGTCTCCATGGCCAGGACCAACGAAGCCGCAAGGCAAATTGAAGAAGTCCTGCGCCTGCAGCACAGAATTGCGCCCGGCGCGGAGGACGATTTCAACGTCCGCAACTGGTCGGAAGTGGCCGAGGGAGCCGCTGCTTCCACTCAGGTTCTGACATATCTCCTGGCAGGAATCGCCTCCATTTCCCTCCTGGTGGGCGGAATCGGGATCATGAACATCATGCTCGTCTCGGTGACCGAGCGGATAAGGGAAATCGGGATCCGGATGTCTGTGGGAGCCCGGGAGAAAGACATTCTTTTTCAATTCCTCACCGAAGCCATGGTGCTGAGCGTGCTGGGAGGGATTATCGGAATCCTCCTCGGCTCCGCCGGCTCCAGGCTGATCTTTCAGTTGAGCAAGCTGGAAACCCTCATCCACATGAAGTACGTTTTCCTCGCTTTCTTCGTCTCCGCGGCGGTCGGGATCTTCTTCGGTTTCTATCCTGCCCGCAAAGCCTCCAAGCTGGACCCGATCGAAGCCTTGAGATATGAATAAAAACCTTAAAAAAAGAATCGAGCGGATGAGATTCGCGAAACAATTCTGAGTCGAAACAACAGGCAGTGAAGTGGAAAATGCAAACCGGCCCCCTCATCGACTCTGAGCTCGCCTGCTGCTTGAAACGCCGCGTCTTATCCGGCTTTCATCCAATCAACTTCAGATACGGAGGACAACCATGCCAAAACTGAGAATTCTCATTCTCCCCATCCTGATCTTGTTCCTGGCCACAGCCTCTTTTCCCCAGGAGCCAGAAAAGACTCTTCCTTTAAGCCTTGACCAATGTATTCAGAAGGCGTTGAAAAACAACCTCAACGTGGCCATTGAGGTCTTGAATCCGGAGCTGGCCGATATTTCAGTCTCCCGGGCCCAGGAAAAATTCCTGCCCAGCCTTGACTTTAACTATAATAAGCGGGATACGAATTCGGCCTCGTACTCCTTCCTGGACGCCGAGGAACAGATTTCCACGCTGACCAACAACTATTCGGCGGGAATCTCCCAGTTCATCCCCACCGGCGGAAGCTTCAGCATCAGTCTGGATGGCTCTACCTCAGACACCAACCGAAGGCTGCAGACTGTCAACCCCCGTTACGGAACCACATTGAACTTCAGTTTTTCCCAGCCGCTTCTCAGGAACTTCGGGTTCAAGTTCAACCGGAGGGAGATCATCACCGCCCGCAACAACCTGGACATCTCGGAGAACCAGCTCAGGCGGACACTCCAGCAGACGGTTTACGATGTCCAGGATGCCTATTGGAACCTGGTTTACAGTATCGAAAGCCTCAAGGTCAGGCAGCAGTCCCTGAAGCTCGCCCAGGACCTTCTGGAGAAGAATAAACGCTCGGTGGAAGTGGGGACGCTGGCTCCGATAGAGATCCTGAGCGCTCAATCTGCAGTGGCCACCAGGGAGGCGGACATCCTTCAGGCCGAGGCCCTGGTCAAGGACAACGAAGACCGGCTGAGAACGATCCTCAACCTTGCGGCAGAGGAAATCGATGAGGCAACGAGAATCATCCCCGTGGATAAACCCGATTACGAAAAACATGAAATCACCCTGGAGCAAGCGCTGCGCACCGCCCTCGACAACAGGCCGGACCTTCAGGGGACGCGGATCGATCTCAAGAACAAGGAACTCAACCTGAGCTACGCGAAAAATCAGCTCCTTCCCGGCCTGAACCTGACAGCCTCCTACTGGAGTCCCGGGATTTCGGGAACAGAGATCAGATATGACCCTTTAAACCCTTGGGGCGACCCAATAGAAGAAACTTCCCATCCGGCCTCGGATGCGCTCAGGGACACTCTCAACTTCAAATACAAAAACTGGAGTGCGGGCATCACCCTCAGCATCCCCCTCAACACGCTCGTCTCCCGGGCAGACTATGCTCAGGCCAAGGTCAACCTTGAACAATCCATGCTCAGGCTGAAAAATCAGGAGCAGCAGATCTTTCTCGAGGTGAAGAGTTCACTGCGCGCGCTGGAGACCGACTACAAAAGGATTCATGCCTACAGGGTGGCCCGGGAGCTGGCGGAAATGAAGCTGCAGGCCGAGGAGGAAAAGCTCAGGGTCGGGCTGACAACGAACTATTTTGTCCTCCAGTACCAGACAGAGCTGACCACTGCCCAGACAAACGAGCTCAAGGCCATCATTGATTTTAATCTCTCCCTGGCGCGTTTGAACAGGGCCCTGGGCACCAGTCTCAAGGAAAGGAACATCCAGTTTGCCGCATTCTCAGAAAAATGACCGAATGCGTCTCCTTCTCTGATTTTTTCAAAGAAGGATGGCGGGGTCCTGAGAAGGGGCGCGTTTTTTCTCTCCGACGCCCGGAGAGGTGAGAGAGTCTCAACCGTCGAGCCGGGCATCCCTTTCGAGGGCCTGGGGCTTCCCACTCACTTTCCTCTTCAGTTCATAACCGATTTGGCCATGCGCAATTCGGCGAAAGGAAGTATCTTTTTTTCCGGGGTAATGGCCATTTCCTTTTAAAATAGGATGGGTGGCATGGGGTGTCCCCCGCAACGCCCGCAGCGGAAGGGCCCCACTGGGGGATGGGTGAAGCGAGGACGGACGGGGGACACCCCATGACAGGACCCATCTTAAAAAATATCATCCTCCACGGAAAAAAAGGTGACTCGGCGAAAATCCCTCTTCCCATTCCTGCGCATAAAATTTAAAATAGAGTATCATCATGCGTGCCAGAACGTGTGGACTTTTCGCTATCTTGTGTTTTTCCCTCTTCGCTGGCTTCGGGGAGTGGGAAAAGGGCTTCACTCTGGCTGATATCATCCAGCTCGGGCTGGAAAATAACCCTGTGCTCAAGGCCAGGGCCCGGGAAGTCGAAGCCCGAAAGGCCGCCTTCCAGGCCTCAAAGCTTATCCAGAATCCGGAGCTCGAGCTCCACGCGGGAAAAGCACAATCTCACGATGCCGCGAGGGAAAGAAGCACCGAGGGCGTGACCCTCAGCCAGCACCTGGAAAATCCCTTGAAAAGACATTACCGGGTGCAGACGTATGAGAAGGCCTGGCAGGCAGCAGAACATTTCTTCCGTTCGGCAAGGCTCGAGATCATCCATGACATCAAGAGGCTGTTCTTCCAGGTTTTCCTTTTCGAGAACAGAGAGCTCCTCGCCCGGAAGAGTCTCGAGACGCTAAGGGAAACGCATCGGCTGATCGAAAAAAGGGTCAAGCTGGGAGAAACCAGGGAACTGGAGGCCATAAAGCTCTCGGTGGAAACACTCAGGGCTCAGAATGAGCTGAACAGGGTCCAGACCGAACTGAACCTGGCCAGGGAGAACCTGAACAGGTTCCTGGGAAACGTCCTGCCCGCTGATTTCTCCGTCTCCGGCAGGCTGGAATACACCCCGCTTGTTCTCGATGAACAAACGCTCCTCAACACAGCTCTCCTCTCCCATCCCCTCATCAAGGGAAAAGAGGAAGAGCTGGGACAGGCCGAAAGCCACCTGAGCTATATCAAATGGAAGCGCTTCCCCGACTTCAGGCTGTCCGGGTTCATTCATGATGAGCTGGACGGCAGGAACAAAGGGTTCGGCATCTCCCTGGACATCCCTCTCTGGAATTTCAAATCCAGAGAAATTGCAGAAGCCGAAAGCCTCTTTCTGAAGCAAAAAGAAGAACTGGAGGTGCTCAAAATGGAAATCTCAATCGAAGTTAAAACACAGCTCGATGAACTGAGGCTCTCGGAGCAGACCCTGGCGCTTTTCCATGAGGGACTGCTGAAACAGGCGGAAGAGAGCCTGAACATTTCTGACGCCAGTTACAAACAGGGAGAGATTTCGCTGATCGACTACCTTGACTCGCAGAGAACCTACTACAGCATTCTCAAAGACTACCAGGATTCTCTTTATGCCTGGAACGCCAGAAAGGCCGCTCTGGAAAAGTCAATCGGAGAAGAACTCAAATGAAAAAATCCCTCCTTCTCATCAGCGTGCTCATCCTCGCCGCCTGCGGGGGTGGGGGAAACAATGTCTCATCCCTCTCTTCAGAGGGCACTCATGACCGCGCACAGGAAGCCGATGAGCATCCGGCATTGCATCTTTCGCCGGAGAGGCAGAAAGAGTGGGGGATCGTCGTCGGCACAGCCTCCAGAGAGGATGTGGCCTCAACGGTCACCCTCCCTGGCGTCATTTCCCTCAACAAAAACAGGACAGCCAGCATTTCCTCATTCGTGGGAGGAAAAGTCGTTTCATTGCAAGCGGACCTGGGAACAAGGGTTGAGAGAGGCCAGATCCTTCTGTCCATCAATTCACCCGCATTCGCCCAGACCCAGGCCCGTTTCCTCCAGAGCGTGGCCCAGCTCAACCTCAGCCGCAAGGAATACGAAAGAGCAAAGAAGCTGCTGGAGGAAAAGGCAATCGAAGAGAGAGAGTATTTGAGGAGGCAAGCCGAGCATGAAAAATTCCAGACCGAAGTCGGAGGCCTGGGGTCGATTCTCCATTCTTACGGTCTGGACCATGAGCAAACGGAAAAACTCATCGAGAAATGCGCCTCCCTGCCGCCCGACGGCAAACTCTGCGAGCTGGCTGATCCCAACCTCCCCATCCGCTCTCCCCTCCATGGGGTGATCATTTTCAGGGATGTGATCATCGGAGAACATGTCGAGCCAGAAAAACCCCTGTTCACCGTATCCGACCTCAGCACTCTCTGGGCCATTCTGGACGCTTACGAAAAAGATCTGCCTCTGATCGATGAGCACTGCCAGGTCATCATCGTCTCCCCTCTTTATCCTGAAAAAGAGTTCAAGGGAAAAATTGCCTACATCAGCGACCTCGTCGACGAGAAACTGCGAACGGTGAAAATCAGAGTCGAAATCGAAAATGATGCGGGGCTGCTCAAACCAAACATGTACATCCAGGGGAGAGTCAAGAAAGAGGCTGGCGGAGAACACCAACTGACCGTCCCAGAAGAAGCCGTTCAAACCTTTGACGGCGAAAAAATCATCTTTGTTCTCGAAAAGGAAAATCTCTTCGTCGTCCGCCATGTGGAAGTCGGAGAAAAAATCGGCGAAAAACGAATTATCCTGAAGGGGATTGAAGAGGGAGACAGAATCGTCATCAAAGGCGCTTTTGACCTCAAGGCTGAGCTCAGCAAGGAATCTTTCGGCCATGCCCATGTCCATTAAGGACACCTGAAGTCTGATACCAATGATATCCAGAATCATCCGCTTCTCTCTCAGAGAGAGGTTGTTCATCATTCTGGCCACTCTGGCCGTTGTCGGCCTGGGCGTCCTCGCCTATCAAAAACTCGCCATCGATGTCTTCCCCGATCCTTCTCCGCCTCTTGTCCAGGTCTTCACCGAAGCCGAGGGCATGGCTCCCGAAGAGGTGGAAAGGCTCATTTCCTATCCTATTGAATCGGCCATGTTCGGCCTGCCCCGGGTGCAAAACATTCGATCTTTTTCCACTTTCGGCCTCTCCATCGTCTCTGTTTACTTCGAGGATAAAACCGATGTTTACTGGGCCAGGCAGCTCGTTTCCCAGCGCCTTGCCGAAGTCAAAGAGAACATCCCTGCTCAGGTCGCCATCCCTGTTCTCGGCCCTGTCAGCACCGGACTGGGGCTGGTTTATCTCTACTACCTGGAGGGAGAGGAATATTCCCTCATGGAACTGCGGACCATCCAGGACTGGCTGGTAAAATACGAGTTGAAATCCGTTCCTGAAGTCTCTCAGGTCTTGAGCATCGGCGGAGACATCAAACAGTTCCAGATCCTGGTCAACCCGCATTCCCTGCTCAAGTACAATCTTTCCATATCCGAACTCATAGAAAAAGTCCGGAAAAACAACCAGAACGTCGGGGCCAGCTTCATCACCAAAGGAAAAGAAGAATTCATTGTGAGGAGCGTGGGCCTCATCCAGACCATCGAAGACCTGGAAAGCATCGTCGTCTCAAGCTCTCAGGGAACTCCCATCTTCCTCAGGGATGTCGGTTCAGTCCAGATCCTCCCTGCGATCAAAAGAGGTGCCTCCCTGGCCAACGGGGAGGGAGAGAAAGTGGTGGGCATGGTCCTCAAGCTCTTCGGCACCAACACGGCCCGGGTGATCCAGAACATCGAGAAAAGAATCGCCGAGGTCAACAGCACCCTTCCCCCCGGGGTCAAAATTGTGCCCTTTTACAACCAGGCTTCTCTGGTGAAGAAGTGTTTTTCCACGGTTTCCATCAACCTCGTTGTCGGCATCATCCTGGTCATCATCGTCCTTTTCCTGTTCATGGGCGATTTCCCCTCGGCCATCATCGCCGTCTTCTCGCTGCCTTTCTCCATTCTTTTCGCCTTCATCATCATGCAGAGAATCCATCTCGCCGCAGACCTGATGTCCTTCGGCGGACTGGCCATCGGCATCGGCCTGATCGCCGATGCGGCCATTATTTTCGTCGAGAACACCCATCGTCATCTCCAGATGGGAAAGGCCAGCCGAAGCGAGGCAATCCTGAAGGCAGGAGAGGAAGTCGGGCGGCCTCTGTTCTTTGCCATCGCCATCATCATCCTCGTCTTCCTTCCCATCTTCACCCTGAGCGGCGTGGAGGGCATTATGTTCCGGCCAATGGGCTATGCCATCTCTTTTGCCCTGGCCGGTTCGCTGCTCTACGCCCTGGTCACGGCGCCCGCCCTCTCCCGTTATTTGTTGAAGCCGGGAACAAACAGGCAGGCAGAGCCTTTCCTGATCACGAACATCAAAAGAGCCTACCTTCCCCTTTTCGCCTGGTGCCAGAAAAAGCGAAAAACCATTTTTCTCCTGACCATCCTTGTTTTCCTCACCGGCATTGCCCTGATTCCTTTTCTGGGCAGGGAGTACATCCCGACCCTGGAGGAGGGAACCCTTCACCTGAGAGTCACGCTCGATCCCAACATCAGCCTTCAGGAAACCATTTCTCTCGCTGCCGCCATCGAAAAAGAGATCAAAAACGTCCCGGAGGTCACAGGGATTTTGAGCCGCATCGGAAGGGGGGAGGTGGGAAGCCACGCGCACTTCGTGAACAATGTGGAAATCCTGGCCCAGCTCAGGTCCATCCAAAAATGGACTCATTTCAAGTCCAAGGAGGAGCTTCTGGAGGAGATTGAGCACCGGCTGGAAAAATTTCCAGGAATCATGCTCAGCATCACACAGCCCATCGCCCACAACCTGGACGAGCTGATCACTGGCGTCAAGGCTCAGCTGGCCGTCAAAATCTACGGCGAGGATTTCGATGTCCTCAAAGAAAAATCCCGGAATATAAAGGATGTGCTGGATTCGCTGAGAGGGGCGGCCGACGTCCAGGTCGAACAGTTCACAGGTCAGAACCACATCCGGATTGCCCTCCAGAGGGACAGGATCGCCCGCTACGGAATCAACATCAGCGATATCCAGGAAACCATCATGGCCGCCGTGGGAGGGCTCACCGTCGGTGAGGTCTACGAAGGCCAGAAAAAATTCACCATTTTCCTTCGCTATGAGCCTGAATTCAGGAAAGACATCCAGGAGATGGAAAGCCTTCTGGTCCGCCTCCCCGGAGGAGGCCAAATCCCCCTCAAGCTTCTGGCTTCCATCGAGGAAGTCATCGGTCCCCGGCTGATCAACCGGGAGCAGAACATGCGGTTCATCAGCGTTCAATGCAATGTCAGGGGGAGGGACATCGGCCGGTTCGTCGACCAGGCCCAGAAAGAAATCGAAAAAAAGATCACGCTCCCTCCTGGCTACAGCCTCAAATGGGGAGGGCAGTTCGAACTCCAGCAGAGGGCCAACAGAAGGCTGGCCGTCATCATGCCCGTCACGCTGGGCGTCGTTGCGCTCTTGCTGTTCACCGTCTTCCGCTCATTCAAGGAAGTGCTGATCATCCTCATCAACATCCCTTTAGCCCTCACCGGAGGTATCATCGCCCTGAAGATATCCGGTCTCTACCTGAGCATTCCTGCTTCCATCGGGTTTATCGCCATCTTTGGCATCTCCCTGGAAGACGCCCTGGTGCTCCTTTCCTCCTTCCATCAGAGGCTCCAGCGAGGAAAAACCATGGAAGAGGCTGTCCGGGGAGGAGTCAGCTCCAAAATCCGGCCCGTGTTGATGACCACCTTCACCACCATTTTCGGCATCCTGCCCCTGCTCCTGGCCAGGGGTCCAGGAGCGGAAATCCAGAGACCCTTGGCTACGGTTGTTGTCGGAGGGCTTTTCACCTCCACTCTGGTCACTCTCATCGTGCTGCCCCTTATCTTTCAGAGCCTCAGGAAGCCTCCCCGGAACGAATAAGCTTCTGGTAACGCCCGGGCGAATCGTCCCTCACCCCATATCAAGAAAAAAGGGTTCTCTTCCATTTTGTGTGGGCAATCTAATGGGTAAAATACACGGAAATGGCATCGATCCCTTCAGATTATTAACGCCGTTCCCTTGTATTTTACCCACACTGTAGGGAAGAGAGTCGAAAAAAGAAATGGGGCGGTTTCAATTTCCTTGATATTTGGCAGTGGTGGTGGTAATATGATATTCAGAAACAATAGTCTTTCTCATCCAGCGCAACCCCTGGAGATAGACAGGCATGAACAGGAAACTTATCAGACCCAACTTTTCCGAAGTCAAAGAAAGGATGAAGATCGAATCATCCAAAAAGAAAACTCATCCCCCTTACGAGACTCATGCCGAAAACTATTACTACCTCAAGCAGATGAACAAGAAAACACCGATGGCGGTTGTCTTTGATGATGGCGAAACCATAGAAGGATGCATCGAATGGTATGACAGAGACTGCATCAAGTTGAACAGAGACGATGCCCCCAACCTGCTGATCTTCAAGAACAGCATCAAATACCTCTACAAACTGGACGATAAAAAGGAAAAAGAACAAAGCAAGAAATGAACCCGCCCAGGATCGGGATCACTCTCGGCGACCCAGCGGGAATCGGCCCTGAAATCGTCCTCAAGGCTCTCTCCTCCCAGCCCCTGCTTCCCAAAGCTTCCTACATCATTTTCGGCGCCTCTCTGGTGCTCGAAAAGGCACAATCGGACCTCGGCCTCAAACTTGGCATCCGTCCTTTTGACAGAGGAGCTTCGCCCCTGCCGCCTCTCTCCTTCTACGAGGTCAAGGCCCCGCTGAAGACCGTTCAACAAGGCTCGCCATCCAGAGAGAACGGAGAGGCTTCGTTCCGCTTCTTCCAGGCAGCCATCGAGGAGGCCAAGAGAGGAACGATCCAGGCCTGCGTCACCGCGCCCATCTCAAAGTATTCGTGGAGGCTGGCCGGGCTCCAATGGCAGGGCCACACGGACTATCTCACCCAGGCTTATCCTGAGGCGGTGATGGCCTTCTGGTCAGAAAATTTGAAGGTGGCCCTCTTCAGCCATCACCTTCCGCTCGAATCGGCTCTAAAAAAGGTCAGGAAAGAAGCTCTTCTCGATTTTTTCCTCCGCCTCCAGCGGAACATGGAAAGAATCAAGCCTGCCGCCTATCATTTCCTGGTGGCAGGGCTCAACCCCCACGCTGGCGAAGAGGGAGCTCTGGGCTCCGAAGAAAAGGAGGAAATCCAGCCCGCCATCGAAGAAGCAAAGCTTAATGGAATGCGAATCAGCGGACCTTTTCCCGCGGACATTGTCTTTCGGATGGCTTTTAACCGTCCGGACAAAATAGTCATCGCCCTTTACCATGACCAGGGACTCATCCCTTTCAAGCTGGCCTCCTTTGAAAAAGGAGTCAACGTCACTCTCGGCCTCCCCTTCATCCGCACTTCCCCTGACCATGGAACGGCCTTCGACATTGCCGGAAAGGGGATGGCACGGCCGGAAAGCATGGTCGAGGCCATCAAGCTGGCTTATGAGCTATCTCCAGGCCTTCTTTAGTTCAGCCCTCATCTCTCGCTCGCGGTCACGTTCTTTGATCGCCTCTCTTTTTTGATAAGCTTTTTTTCCTTTGGCAAGGGCGATCTCCAGCTTGACCCGGCCTTTATCGTTGAAAAAAACCCTGGTGGGAACGAGAGTCAGGCCTTTTTCCTTAATCTTTCCGGTCAACCGCTTGATTTCTTGACGGTGCAGAAGGAGCTTCCTCTCCCTTCTCGGCTCATGGTTGAACCTGTTGGCCGCCTCGTAGAGGCTGATGTGAGAGTTGAGGAGAAAAACTTCCCCGCCTCTGACTTCGGCATAACTCTCCTTTAAGCTGATCCTGCCTTCTCTGATGGATTTAACCTCGCTGCCCAGAAGCGAAACACCGGCTTCAAAGCTCTCCAGGATTTCATAGTTATGGAATGCTTTTTTATTGGTGGCGACGATTCTCATCCTCTCCCTCTTCCCTGCGGGCGTGGAGAATGATGCGCAGCAGGCTGATATGGCGCTTGCTCATCTTCTCCGCGACAAACCGATGTCCCCCGTAGTCCAGAGATTCACCTTCCAGAGGGATCTTTCCGAAAAAATAAAGGAAGAAACCAGCGATGGTCGTGTACTCCTTTCTTTCGGGCAGCCCCAGAGGAAGTCTTCGGTTGATGTCCTTGATCGGAGTTCCGCCCCTGACGACATAAACATTGCCTTCGACCTGAGTGACGGGCTCTTCTATTTTTGAATCGTACTCATCCTCGATTTCACCCACGATTTCCTCAATGATATCCTCGAGAGTCACGATTCCCTCCACGGTCCCGAACTCATCCACCACGAAAACGAGATGGTTGGCCGTCTCCTGCATCTGGAGGAGCGTTTTCTCGAGGGAGGCAGATTCGGGGAGAAAAAACGGCCGTCTCAGAAGTTCATTTAATTTAATTTCTTTATTATCAATGATATAAGGAATAATGTCCCTGGCATGAATCAGCCCTTCAATGTTGTCCAGCCTTCCTCTGTAAACGGGAAACCGGGAAAATCCCGCCGAAAGGATGGTCTCCAGGATCTGCTGAGTGGAGGAACCGGCATCGATAGCCTTGACCTGGGGCCGCGGAATCATCACTTCCCGGATGGGGCGTGTCCCGATGTCCAGCACCCCGGATATCATCTTTTTTCTCAGCGCGGACATCCCCTTGATTCCTCCGGTCAACAATAACTTGATCTCCTCTTCCTCGAAAGCCCGGGCAAAGGCGGGTTCTTTCTTCTTTGAAGAAGGGAAAAAAAATTGGTTGAGAAGGATGAACACTTTGACGAAAGGAGAGAAGAGGATAACGAAGAATCGGACGGGCCAGATAAACAAAAAGACGAGCTTTAAAGGATTATGGGCAGCATAGGTCTTGGGCGTGATCTCGGCAAGGATGAGAATCGAAACCGTCGTCACAACCGTGGCCAGCAAGACTGCTTGATTCGTGTTGGGCAGCAAAGAGACAAAGACGGAGGTCGCGACGGCGGCGGCAGCAACGTTCACCAGCGTGTTGCCGATGAGAATCGTGGCCAGAAGTTGGTCGACCCTCTCCAGCATCCTCTTCACCAGCCTGGCTTTCTTCGAGCCCTTTTTCTCCAGATAATCCAGTTTATAGGGGCTGGCAGCGATGAACGATGTTTCCGAAGAAGAGAAGAAAGCACTGAGAAACAAAAAAAGCGCGAACAGGATGAGAGCAGGAAAAAACATATCAGTGAAGATCAGGTATCAAGATGAGACCCATTCCCTTTGAAACAGAGGGCCAGATTCTCCATGACTTTCTGCTCGATCTCTAAATGGGAGAGAGAGGAAACTTCTGAGAGCTCCGATACGATGAGCTCCTTCACTTTTTCCATCATCTTCTTTTCACGGAAAGAGAGAGGCTTGATCAGGTTGAGATAGAAAAGGCTTTTCAAGACCAGAGCCATATCCAGTATCGAACCTGACCTGAGAAGGTTGAGGTGCTCCTTGTATCTTCCTTTCCAGTTCATGCTCACATCCACGTTGCCGTTGCGCATGAATTCCAGCAATCTTTTGACATCCCTGGCCGTAATGGGTTTGCGAATGCCGATTTCCTCGGCACAGGAGGATGAGACCATGACCAGCGTGTTGTTGGAAAGGATTTTCAGATGATAGAGTTTGGATTTCTCTCCGAACTGATTCTCTTCCTTGATGTCGACGATAACACCCAGCCCCTGATTGGGATAGATGATCTTATCTCCAATCTTGAGTAGAAGCATTTC